>NZ_JBHXSK010000047.1:23682-98071 GCF_042716195.1 Streptomyces sp. NPDC058683 | reverse complement strand
GTTCCACGCCGTGCGCGGCGGCGAACGCCTCGGCCCGGCCCCGGTCGCGGGCGGCCACCGCCACCCGCCGGTGGCCGCCCGCACGGGCCGGTCCCACGATGGACAGTTCGGCGATCCGGGCCGCGCCCAGCACACCGATCCGCAGTGGCTCGTCCGTCATCCCTTGCCTACCTCCTCAAGTCGTACCGGCCGGTGCTCGCGCAGCGACAGGGTGCATGCCCCGGCGGTCCGGCCCGCCCCGACGGCGTCCGCCCCCGTGCGGGGCGAGCGGCGGGTGCCGGCCAGGACCGGGTCCTCAGGACGTCCCATGAGTGCGGTGCCTCCTTCAGTGCCGGCGGCGTGCCGCGGCCGCGCGCAGCTCCCGGCGCAGCCGCTCGGGGTCCCAGCTCTCGGTCACCGCCTGCCAGAGGGTGTCCGCCTGGGAGGGCGGAGCCAGACCGTCGACCGGCGGGTCGAGGTCCAGGTCGGTGGGGAAGGGGTAGCCCTCGGCGGTGGCGGCGACCACCCGGTGCAGCCAGTCCGCCGGGGTGCCTTCGGCCTGGCGGCGCAGCAGCACCGGGAAGAGGGCGTTCGCCATCGCCTCGCGGTCCACCGTCTCCATCGCGCGGCCGAAGGCGGAGGAGATCTGCAGCAGGTTGGCCATCCGGCGGATGCCGGTGGACCGGTTGTGGCCGGCGGCGTGGAAGAGCGCGGGGTTGAAGAAGACGGCGTCGCCCTTGTCCAGCGGGAGCTGGACGTGGTGGGTGTCGAAGTACTCGACGAACCGCGGCAGTCGCCAGGCGAGGTAGCCCGGCTCGTACTTCTGCGAGTGCGGCAGGTACAGGGTCGGGCCGGACTCGACGGGCATGTCGCAGTGGGCGACCGCGCCCTGGAGGGTGAGGACGGGGGAGAGGCGGTGCACATGCGCCGGGTAGGCGGCGGCGCGCTCCTGGGAGAGGAAGCCGAGGTGGTAGTCGCGGTGCACGCTCTGCGCGGCACCGCCCGGATTGACGACGTTGACCTGCGAGGTCACCTGGTAGGCGGGGCCCAGCCAGGCCTCGGCGACCAGCGCCAGCATGTCGTTGGCGTAGTAGTCGGCGAACACCTCCGGCGCCCGTACGGCGATCTTGTCCAGGGCGTTCCAGACGCGGTCGTTGGCGCCGGCCCGGGCGAAGTGGTCGCCGCGGGCCGTGCCTTCGCGGCGCTCCTCCTCGATGAGCGCGGCGAACGCCTCGGACACCCGGTCCACGACGGCCGCCCGGGCGAACGCGCCCTTGAGGACCACGATGCCGGGTCCGTCGAGCAGCGCCCGGATCAGCTCCTCCTGGACGTCCCGGCGGCCCTCGGCGGTGGCCGCGAGGCTCCGGAGCCGGTCGCTGTCGTAGAGCAGCACGTTCTGCTCCACGCCCGCGGCCGACAGGTAGTCCCCGACGTCGGTCTTCTGCTCGACGAGTGAGCGGAGCGCGTCGAGATCGCAGTCGGCCTCGGTGAGCCATGTCCGCTTCGCCGTCGCTGGAGTAGGCATCCGGGTCCTTTCGCAGTGCCTGCTTTTCTGCCAGTCTTGAGAACCCGCACGCATCAATCAATCCTCAACGGCGAATCAAAAATCCATCATCATCCTCTGGGACCAGTCATGCATCACCCCTATCCGATCAGGGAAATCGCCCGTCAGGCAGGGCTGAGCACCGCCACGGTCGACCGGGTCCTCAACCGCCGGGGCAATGTGCGGGAGAGCACCATCCGTGAGGTACAGGAAGCCATCAAGGACCTGGACCGTCAGCAGAGCCAGGTCCGGATCGCCGGCCGGACCTTCATGATCGACATCGTCATGCAGACACCGGAGCGGTTCTCCACCGCCGTCCGCGAGGCGCTGGAGGCCGAACTGCCCTCCCTGCATCCCGCCGTCGTGCGCTCACGCTTCCACTTCCGCGAGACCTGCTCGCCGACGGAGCTCACCGGCACCCTCGACAAGATCGCCAAGCGCGGTTCGCAGGGCGTGCTCCTCAAGGCCCCCGACCTGCCGGAGATCGCCGCCGCCGTCGGGCGGCTGGTCGCGGCCGGCATCCCGGTCGTCACTCTGGTGACCGACCTGCCGCACAGCCCGCGCCTGGCGTACGTCGGCATCGACAACCGCGCGGCGGGCGCCACCGCCGCCTACCTCCTCCAGCAATGGCTCGGCGACCGGCCGGGGAACGTGCTCACCACCATCAGCCGCGGTTCCTTCAGGGGCGAGGAGGAGCGCGAGATGGGCTTCCGCAGTGCCATGCGGCTCGCCGACGCCAAGCGCTCCCTGGTCGAGGTCACCGACAGCGACGGCCTGGACGCCACCCAGCGCGACCTCGTGCTCGACGCGCTCAAGCGCGACGAGGACATCGTCGCGGTCTACTCCATGGGCGGCGGCAACCTCGCCACGCTGGACGCGTTCGACGACCTCGGCAGGCGGTGTGCCGTCTTCGTCGCCCACGACCTCGACCACGACAACACGCGGCTCCTGCGGGACCGCCGCCTCTCCGCCGTCCTCCACCACGACCTGCGCCAGGACGTACGCCGCGCCTGCCAGACCGTCATGCGGGCCCACCAGGCACTGCCGGACGACGGCCCGACCCTCCCCTCGGCGATCCAGGTGGTCACACCGTTCAACCTGCCGCCCGAGGTCTCTTCCGTGCCGTTCGCGGGGTGAACCCCGCTCGCCGGGCGGGCGCCGCCGCATGGGGCCGCCGCGGTGCCGGGTTTCTATCTCCAACCTGTGTTGTTCCTAGAATGGCCGGGTGGACGACATCGACGCGATCGCGGCGCTGCAGGATCCGGTGCGACGCCGACTGTACGAGTACGTGGCGGCGCAGGGCCGTGAGGTCGGCCGTAACGAGGCGGCCGAGGCGACCGGGGTGGCGCGCACGCTCGCCGCGCACCATCTGGACCGGCTGGCCGAGGCCGGGCTGCTCGACACCGGCAGCCGCCGTCTGACGGGGCGTTCGGGGCCGGGGGCGGGGCGTCCGGCCAAGGTGTACACGCGGGCGCTGGAGGAGCGGGCGGTGTCGCTGCCCGCCCGCGACTACCGCACCGCCGCCGAACTGCTCGCCGAGGCCGCCGAACAGGCCGGACTGGACGCCGGACTCGGTGCGGCCGCCCGTCGCCGCGGCGAGGCCCTGCGCGGCTCGGCGGCGCCCTGCGGCGGCCTCGAAGAGGTCATGGAGACGCTGGCCGCGCGCGGCTACGAACCGCATCTGGAGGGGGCGGGGGACGACGGAGGCGACCGGGGCGCCGAGGGCGCGGGCGAAGGGGCGGTCGTCGTCCGGATGCGCAACTGCCCCTTCCATGCCGTCGCCGAGCGCTTTCCGCCGCTCGTCTGCGGTATGAACCTGGCGCTGCTGGAGGGGCTGATCGGTACCGGTGGCCCTTTCCGGGCCCGTATGGACGCCCGGCCCGGGCAGTGCTGTGTAGTGCTCGAAAGTTCTAAAAACAACAGTGATTGACATAGAGATGGGGGCATGCTGACATGAGGTCATGACCGCATCCACGTATGCCGCTCACCTCGCCCAGCTCAATGTCGCCACGCTCCGCCACCCCCTCGACGACCCGCGCATTGCGCCGTTCGTCGAGATGCTCGACTCGGTCAACACCGCTGCCGACGGCGCTCCCGGCTTCGTGTGGCGGCTCGTGGAGGAGGGCGCGGCCGACGCCACCGCTCTGCGCCCGGCGGGCGAGGACGTCATCGTCAACCTGACGGTCTGGGAGACCCAGGAGGCGCTGTGGGGCTTCACCTACCGCAGCGAGCACCTGGAGGTGATGCGGCGCCGACGCGACTGGTTCGAACGGCACGTCGAGGCGCACCTGGTGCTCTGGTGGGTCCCGGCCGGCCACCTCCCGACCGCCGGCGAGGCCCTGGATCGGCTGGCGGACCTGCGCGCGCACGGACCGTCCGCCCGCGCGTTCACCTTCGCCTCCTCCTACTCCGCCGCCGAGGCCGCCCGGGATCTCCGGACCGCGGCGCGGAAGTAGGGGAGGGGGCGTGCCGTGCCGGGGGGCGTAAGAGGGAAGGGCGGGACCCGGACATTCCTGCCGGGCCCGTTCGTGGACTAGTTCACCGGCCGGGCCCCGCCGGGGAGTTCGGCCGGGTAGTCCTGGTCGAAGTCGGCCGAGCGGCTCACCTGCTCCCAGGCGGTGGCCTCCTCCAGCTGGCCGCGCGAGTAGTTCTGCGCCATCTCGACGGCATTGACGCCGAGGAGCAGGTGCGTGGGCGGGTTCGGCGCCTTGACGACCCGGACCAGGATCTCGCCGGCCCGCCCGGGGTCGCCGGCGGCGGCCACGGTGCCGCCGAACAGGCGGACCATCTCCCCCACGGTGGAGTCGTACTCCGGAGCGACCTCGGGGATCCGCATCGAGGGGCCGGCCCAGTCGGTGGCGAAGCCGCTGGGTTCCACGACCAGGCAGCGGACGCCGAAGGGCGCGGCCTCGGCGGCGAGGACCCGGGTGAAGCCGTCCACGGCGAACTTGGCGGCCTGGTAGGAGCCGAGGCCGGGGGTGCCGCCGACGCGGCCGCCGATGGAGGAGAACTGCACGAGGGTGCCGCCGCCTTGGGCCCTGAGGATCGGGAGCGCGGCGGTGGAGACGTTGTAGACGCCCCAGAAGTTCGTGTCGAACTGGCGGCGGAAGTCGTCCTCGGGGGTCGTCTCCACGGCGGCGAGGTTGGCGTATCCGGCGTTGTTGACCACGACGTCGACCCGGCCGAAGCGGTCGACGGCCGCCCGGAGGCCGGTCACGGCGGCGGGCCGGTCGGTGACGTCGAGCGCGACGGGCAGGACGCGGTCGCCGTACTTCTCGACGAGGTCGTCCAGCTGCTCGGGCCTGCGGGCGGTGGCGACGACGTTGTCGCCGGCCTCCAGGGCGGCGGTCGCGAGGTCGCGGCCGAAGCCGCGGGAGGAGCCGGTGATGAACCAGGTGTGGGTGGTCATGCAGACAGCACAACACGGTTGCGTTATTAGTGCAACCGCGTTGTGTTAAATCGGGACGGTGGTGCGGTGCTCAGGGGTGCCGAAGGGGCACCTCTCCCGTCCCGGCCGTCGTGTCCAGGGCGTGGTCGATGAAGCGCCGGGCGGCCGGGGGCAGGGTGCGGGAGGCCAGACGGGCGACGCCGATGTCCCGGGCGGCCCGGACGTCGGTGAGCCTGAGGTAGCGGATGGGGAGGTCCGGGTTCGCCTCCGTGGCCGCGGTGGCGTCCGGTGCGGCCGGGATCAGGGAGACGCCCAGGCCGGACGCGACCAGCCCGCGCAGGGTCTCCACCTCCTCGCCCTCGAAGCCGACGAGGGGGCTGAACCCGGCCTGGCGGCACAGGGTCTCGGTGACGCTGCGCAGGCCGTAGCCGGGCTTGAGCACGATGAACTGCTCGTCGGCCACCTCGGCCAGCCGCACCCGCCGGCGTTGCGCGAGCCGGTGGCGGGCGGGGACGGCCAGCCAGAGGGGCTCGACCAGGAGCAGCCGCCAGGTGATCAGCGGGTGGCCGGGATCCTTGCCGGTGATGATCAGGTCCGCGGTGGAGTCCAGGAGGTGCTGGGTGAGACCGTTCTCGTCGGCCTGGTGCAGTTCGAACCGCACGGCGGCGAAGCGCTGCCGGAAACCGGTGACCAGTCGGGGTACGAGCCAGGTGCCCAGGGTGTGCAGAAAGGCCAGCGAGACCACGCCCCTGTCGGGGTCGACGACCTCGGCCACGGCCCGCCGCCCCCGGTCGTAACTGTCCAGCACGGTGTCGACGTACTCCTTGAACACCCGCCCGGCCGGGGTGAGTTGCAGGACCCGTCCGACCCGTTGGAAGAGCTCCGCGCCGATCTCGCTCTCCAGCCGGTTCAGGGCCCGGGAGAGGGCGGGCTGGGTGATGTGCGCGGTGGCCGCGGCCTCGGTGACGGTCACGCCCTCGGCCACGGCCTGGAAGGAGCGCAGTACCTGGAGATCCATGGGTCCCATTCTCCCGCCGCATCGGATCGGACGTATCCAGGCCGTGGGGGCATGACCGGGATCCCTCGGCCGCCACGCGGAGTCCCGGCTCCCCGGCTTCCCGGTGTGCCAGCCTTTCCGATGTCCCGGCTCCCCGGCTTCCCGGTGTCCCGTCCCGGAGTGCCGGCCTTCCCGGTGTCCGGTGTTCCACTGCCCCGGCGGCTCAGACGGCCTTGATCGGCGGGTACACCGGCTGCCATATCGCCGCCCTCACCCGGTCCTCGATGGAGTCGTCCACCGTCGCGCGGGCCACCCCGTCGGCGGCAGCAGCGCGGGCCACCGCGACCGCCACGGCCACCGACGTCTCGCGCAACTGGTCGGTGAGGGGCAGGATCGGCGCGCCGGGGCCGGTGGCGTCGGTCCGGCCGGCGACGGCGTGCGCGGAGGCGGACAGCATGCCGTCGGTGACCCGGGTGGCCCGGGCGACGATCGCGCCCAGACCGAGGCCCGGGAAGATCAGCGCGTTGTTGGCCTGCCCGATCTCGTACCGGACCCCGTCCTGGTCGACCGGGCGGAACGGGCTGCCGGTGGCGATCAGGGCGCGGCCGTCCGTCCAGGCCAGCAGGTCGGCGGGGACCGCCTCCGCCAGGTCCGTCGGGTTGGACATCGGCAGGATGATCGGACGGTCGGCGTGCGCGGCCATCGTACGGACGATGTCCTCGGTGAAGGAGCCGCCCTGGCCGGAGGTGCCGATCAGGACCGTCGGCCGTACCCGCTCGACGACCTCGGCCAGCGCGATGCCCCCGACCTTCTCGTCCCGGCGCCAGTCGGCGACCTCGGCGGCGGGGCGGGCGTAGCGGACCTGAAAGTCGCGGAGCCCCTCCTGGTCCTCGGTGAGCAGGCCGTAGCGGTCCACGCCGAAGATGCGGGCGGTGGCCTCCTCGACGGTCAGCCCGTCGGCGACCATGGCGTCGCGCAGCTGGTCGGCGATGCCGATGCCGGCGGTGCCCGCGCCGAAGATCACCGCGCGGTGGTCGCGCAGCGCGATCCCGCTGGCCTTCACCCCGGAGAGCACGGCGGCGAGGTTGACGGCGCCGGTGCCCTGGACGTCGTCGTTGAAGGTGAACTCGCTCGGGCGGTAACGCTCCAGGATCCGGCGGGCGTTGGCGGCGCCGAAGTCCTCCCAGTGCAGCAGGGCGTCCGGGAAGAGCCGGCGAGCGGTGAGGACATAGGCGTCGATGAAGGCGTCGTACGTCTCCCGGTCCACCCGCGGATGCCGGTTGCCCAGGTAGAGCGGGCTCTCCAGGAGTTCCTGGCGGTTGGTGCCGACGTCCAGCATGACCGCCAGGGTGCGGTTCGGGTCGATGCCGGCGGCGGCGGTGTAGACGGCGAGCTTGCCCACCGAGATGTCGATGCCGCCCACGCCCCAGTCGCCGATGCCGAGGATCGCCTCGCCGTCCGTGGCGACGATCAGGTCGACGTCGTCCGGGCCCAGGCCGGTGGCCATGAGTGCGCCCTCGATCTCCTCCGGCGCGTCCACCGACAGGTACACGCCGGCCGGGCGCCGGTACTCGTTGCTGTAGCGCTGGATCGCCCTGCCGACGGTCGGGGTGTAGACGATGGGCAGCATCTCGTCGAGGTGGTCGCCGAGCAGCCGGTAGAAGAGCACCTGGTTGCGGTCGTGCAGCCCGGTGAGGTTGACGTTCTTGGCCAGATCGGTCGGCTGGGCCGCGTACTGCTGGTACGCCCGCTCGGCCTGCTGTTCCAGGGTCAGCACCGCGGACGGGACCAGGCCCACCAGGCCCAGTGACTGCCGTTCCTCCCGGGTGAAGGCGGTGCCCCGGTTGAGGCGGGGCTGGGAGAGCACGGCACGGCCGCGGGCGGTCGTCTCGATGTGCCCCTCGTCGGCGTTCCACTGGGTCCCCATGATCGGCTCCTTGTCCGTTTTCCGCGTCGCTTCCAGAGTGCTGCCAGAGTGCGTCCGGGTCGCTTCGAGGTGCTTCGGGGGGTGCATCGGGGTGCCTCGAAGCGCCTCGTGTCTCCGGGGAATGCGCTCACTCCGGAAGCCTGGCAGCCGGACATACATGCGTCCAATGCCTGGAACGGGAGCGGTCCATGAGCCTGGTGCATGCATGCCGAGTCACCTCGGCGTTCGGCGTTCGGCGGGGGTGTGGCGGTGCCCGCCGCGGGGCGGTTCCGCGGTGGTGGGGTGAGGTGGGGTGGGGTCCGGGGCCGTGGGTCAGCCGCGGCGTGCGGTGGCGTAGGCGCGCTCCAGTTCCGCGACCGTGCTGAGGAAGTCGGCGCCCTCCAGTCGGCGCAGGGTGTCGGTGGCGAGCCGGTCGAGGGCGGTCCAGAGGTCGGCGAGCGGCTCGCGGAGCGCCTCTCCGCCCTCGGTGAGCGAGACGACGAAGGCCCGGCGGTCGTGCTCGGCGCGGGCCCGCGCGACCAGGCCCGCGTCCTCCATGCGGCGGATCGACCGCGAGACCGTGGAGTGGTCGAGCCCGACCGCCTGCTGCAGCTCGGCCTGGGTCTGGCCGTCCCGGTCGAAGAGCCGCATGAGGATCAGTTCCTGGCCGGGGTGCAGGCCGAGCTTCAGGAGGAGTTCGGCGCCGTAACCGTGCAGCTCGCGGGAGAGCGCGAAGAGCCCGAAGCTGACCGGTGCGCGCTCGACGAGGCTGGGCCGAGGCATCACCGGGTCGGGCTTCGCGGCTGGCATGGCGCTCCTCGTCTGGCGGGCGATAGGGGGCGGGAAGCCGGTGCTCTCCGCTGCTTCCGGGGCTGGGAATACCTTAGTCGCAGCGGATGTTGACGGCTGGTTCCCCGGCGGGCCCCGAGGGGCGTCGGGCGTCCGGCCCCGCTTCGGAACGAGGAACAAGTTGCTTGCGTGCGCAAGCTAATGGGCGTTACCGTAAGCCCGTTGCGCCGGGCGGGAGCCGCAGGGACGGATCGCCCCTGGCCCTCCTGGAACCGTTCCGAAGGGAATCGTCATGTCATCCAACTCCGAATCCGGAACCGACCGCCGTTCGTTCCTGGCCAGGGTCGCCGCGGCCACCGCCGTGCCGGCGGCCGCGGCCCTGGTCGCCGGGGGCACCGCGACGACGGCCTCGGCGGCCACCCCCCGCACCCCGGCCGCCGGGTCCTCCGGCGCCGGTCTGCCGGACTACGCACCGGTGCCCGCGGGATCCCTCGGCCCGGCGGTGAACAGCCAGGGCTACTACGTCGGCCGGGTGAAGGACAACCTCTACTGGGTGACCGACGGCGACTACCAGGCCGCCTTCCTCACCACCCGCGAGGGCGTGGTCCTCTTCGACGCGCCGCCCACCATCGGCCACAACCTGCAGCGTGCCGTGGACGAGATCGCCGCCGCCAACGGCACCAGCAACAAGGTCACCCACATCGTCCACTCGCACCACCACTCCGACCACGTCGGCGCGTCCGGGCTCTTCGGCCGCAAGGTGGTCCGGATCGGGCACGAGGAGAACCGCAGGCTGCTGCGGCGCGACAACGACCCCAACAAGCCCGCGCCCGAGATAACGTTCGCCGACCGCTACACCCTGCACGTCGGCGGCGAGCGGGTGGAACTCGCGCACCACGGCAGCAACCACTCGCCGGACAACATCTTCATCCGGTTCCCGCACCACGACGCGCTGATGCTGGTCGACATCAACATTCCGGGCTGGGCCCCGTTCGGCGCGCTCAACTTCAGCGAGGACATCCAGGGCTACCTCGCCGCCCCGGCCAAGGCGCTGTCGTACCCGTGGAAGTACCACATCGCCGGTCACATGGGGCGCCTCGGCAAGCGTGCCGACGTCACCGTGCACCAGCAGTACATCGACGATCTGACCGAGTCGATCAAGCGGGCGCTCGGGACCGTGGACTACGGCGTCTACGCGGCGAAGTACGGGGACAACATCTGGGCCGTCGTCAAGACCTGGCTCGACGAGGTCTGCCGGCAGGCGGCGGCCCCGGTCGCGGCCAAGTACACCGGGACGCTCGCGGCCGCCGACGTCTTCACCGAGAGCAGCGCCTTCTCGCTGGTGGAGTCCCTGCGGCTGGACCTCGGTCTGGGCAGCGCCATCCACCCCTGACGGGTTTTCGCGTCAGCAGTTGATTGCTTACGCGAGCAAATGAATCCGTAACAAGACGGTCGGTGCGGTACGTAGGGGGCAGGGGCAGCCGTCGACGTACCGCACCGACTCATGCGCGCAGGACGGCGGCCCGGGCGGCGCCCCGGTGGACCGCCACCGCCACCGCCAGGACAGCGCTTCGACACATCAACGCGAGACAGCACTACGAGAAGGAGCACTCGATGCCTGAAGAATCCACCGCGCCCAGGGTCGCCGTCGTCGTGGGCGGGGCCGGGGCCATCGGCGGCGCCATCGTCCGCGAGCTGACCGCGCGCGGCCATGTCGTACGGGTCCTGGACCGTGCCGGCGACATCGTCTGCGACCTGGCCGACGCCGAGGACGTCCGCGCGGCCGCGCGCCGCGTCCTGGCCGAGAACGGGCGGTGCGACGTGCTGGTGCACGCGGCCGCCGCCAACGACCTGATGGACGTGGAGACCGTGGACCTGGACCGCTGGCGCCGGGTCCAGGCGGTCAATGTCGAGTCCGCGCTGCTGCTCGCCCAGGCGTTCGTGCCCGGGATGCGGCAGCGCGGCTTCGGCCGGATCGTGCACATCGTCTCCGACACCTTCTGGAAGCCGCCGAGCCCGGACCTGCTGCCGTACGTGGCCAGCAAGGGCACGCTGATCGCCGTCACCCGGTCGCTCGCCGCCGCGCTCGGGCAGTACGGGATCGCGGTGACCGGAGTGGCGCCCGGCCTGACCCGGACCGCGTCCACCGCGTACCAGCCGGACGCCGCCTTCGAGGCCTCGCAGGCCGGGCAGGCGCTGCCCCGCGCGCTGACGCCCGAGGACGTGTCGGCGACGGTCGGCTTCCTGGCGAGCCCCGAGGGTGAGGCGCTGACCGGCCAGATCCTGACCGTGGACGGCGGCAACCTGTTCACGTGAGCCGCGGGACCGCTTGACTTATGTGGCTAGCCAAGTAATTATGTGGCTAGCCACATTTTCGTGTGGCCCACTCCGTATCACGATGGGAAACGAATCATGAGCCAGACCCTCTCCGCCGCCGACCTGGTGCAGCGCAGCCTCGACATCTTCCTCTCCAAGGACATGAAGGCCTGGGCGGACCAGTGCGACGAGAACGTCGTCGTCGAGTTCCCCTTCGCCCCCGAGGGCAGCCCCACCCGGCTGGAGGGCCGGACCGCCGTCTACGAGTACCTGCGCGGCTACCCCGACCTCATCGACGTGCAGCAGATCACGTCGGCGACCGTCCGCGGGACCGACGACCCGGACACGGCCATCGCCGACTGGACCGTCACCGGCCGGGTCCTGGCCAACGGGAACCCGTACGACATGAGTTACGCGACGTTCGTGACGTTCAAGGACGGCAAGATCGTCAAGTACCGCGAGTACTGGAACCCGCTCGCGTTCATCAAGGCCCTGGGCGGCGAGAGCTTCTAGGCCCTGGGGCCCGTATCGGGTCGTGATCAATTCGTCGGATCCGTCCCCGGTGCGGGGGCGGATCCGGTGGTTCGGAGTGCAGGACGCGTGCACAACTGACGGACGAGGAACGGGGGTACGTCGAGCCGTACTTGCCGATCGGCGAGTACGGACCGTATCTCACCCGGCTGCGGCAGCAATCCGAGGGCGCGATCCGCAAGTTCCGAGGCGACCTGTGTGCTGCCCCCCGGTGCGGTTGTGTGCGGGGTTACCTGCCGGAGACGAGCCTGACATCCATGGCCCTGTCTTGCCCGCGCAGCGGGACGTGGACGAACGAGACGGTGTCTCCTCGACGCAGGTTGTAGGGGTGCCTGCTCCAGTCGAAGTAGGTGTAGGCCTTCTCGTAGCGGCCGTTGGGCGCCTTGAAGGTGATGTAGCCGTACTTCTTGGACTTGTTCCACTCGGTGATGCGCCCCAGGCGCCTTTGCTTCTCGCGGGTGTCGCCGGCGGCGGCCTGGCCGGCTACGGGCTTCGTCTGCGTTTGTGAGGGCGCGGCGGTGGCGGTTACGGCTCCTGCGCCGGCGATCGTCAGGGCTACGAATCCGGCGACGATGCTCTTGCGTACTCGGCTCATGTGTTGCTTCCTCCACTTGTGTGACGGTAAGCGGCATACCGGACGTCTTCCCCCACGGCCGGCGGCGGCATTCGCCGAAGGAGTGGGGTCTCCCCGGGGTGCGGGACGGTGGACTCGGCCCCCGTCCCGCAATCCCGATCATCCGGTGGGACAGGGCCGCCGCGGATCAACCGGAATGCCGAACGGCCCGGCCCGCACGCATCGGCCGAAGAGCCGAGGCGGCCCGCCGGATACCGCCGTAACGTGAGGTGGCATGATCCACGCCTTCCGGGGCCGTTCCCGCACACATCAGGTACTGCTCGTGCCGGCGGGTGTCTGCGTCCTCGCCCTGCTCGTCACCGAAGGGCTCAACACCGGCTTCGCCCCCACCGCGGCGGCCACCGTCGTCACCGGTGGACTATGCGTGGTGGCTCTGTTCGTACCGCCCGCGCGCTTTTCCCTCGTCGCCGGCTGCGCCGTGGCCGCGTCCCTCGCGCTGTCGGTGACCGAGCTGCAGCTGACCCAGCGGCCCGTGAACACCCCCGGAATGACGGAACTGTGCGCACTCCTGCTGATGATCGCCCGTACCGTGCGCCTTCAGCCGCTGCTGCGGATCATCGCTCTGGTACCCCCGGCAAGCGTGGCCGCCGGGCTGCTGCTCTTCCGGCTTCCGGAAGCCGAGTACGACCTTCTGGAGACCTACGGGGCGTCGGTGATCCTCTTCGGTACCGTGCTGATGGTTGTGCTGGGCCTGTATCTGCGCCTCGTCGACACACTGCGCGACCGCGAGCGGACGGCCGCGGAGCAGGCTGCCCGCCAGGCCGAGCGTCTGGAGCACGCCCGGGAGCTGCACGACTTCGTGGCCCACCATGTCACCGCGATCGTCGCGCAGGCCAAGGCAGCCCGCTATGTCACCGCGGCCGGCAAGGCACCGCCCCCGGCCGACCTGGACCGGATGTTCGCCGGGATCGAGGAAGCCGGTTCACAGGCGATGGAGTCGATGCGCGGCATGGTCTCCATGCTGCGCACTCCGGGGGATCCGGCCGCCACCCGCCCCGGACGCGACCTCACGCGCGTGCGCGACCTCGTGGAGAGCTTCTCGGCCGGGGGCCGGCCGGCCCGGCTCACCCTCGACCCCCGGCTCGCGGAACGTTCCCTGCCACCCGAGATCAGCATCACCGTGCACCGTCTGGTGCAGGAATCGCTCACCAACATCCGCAAGTACGCCGGCACCGCCGCACAGGTCACCGTGGACATCCGGCTCCGGGCCGACGACCCCGGACGGCTGGACGTCTCGGTGAGCGACGACAGCCGGACCGCAAGCGGCACGGCACACCGCACCCGGGCTGACGTGTCCGGCCGTCCGCCGGCCGCCCAGCGCGGCGCCGACGCCACCGGACAGCCCACGCCCGGCCAACAGCGCGGCGGCTACGGCCTCATCGGGCTCGCCGAACGCGTCGAGGCCATCGGCGGTCACTTCACCGCGGGCCTCCGACACGGCTGCCCCGGCTGGCAGGTCACCGCCGACATCCCCCTCCCACCGTCACCCCAGGCGAACCGCCCATGACCACGCAACCGGCAGCCCCGCCACCTCTGCGACCATGACCACATGAAGATCCGGGTCCTGATCGCCGACGACCAGGACATGATCCGGTCGGCCTTCCGCATGATCCTCAGCGCCCAGCCGGACATGGACGTCATCGCCGAGGCCGCCAACGGCACCGACGCCGTGGAAACGGCCCGCCGACTCCGCCCGGACGTCTGCCTCCTCGACGTCCGCATGCCCGGACTCGACGGTCTGGCAGCCACCCGCCTGCTGGCCGGCCCCGACGTCCCCGACCCGCTCAACGTCCTGATCGCCACCACCTTCGACCTCGACGAATACGTCTACCAAGCCCTGCGCAACGGCGCCTGCGGCTTCCTCCTCAAAGACGGCGCCCCCGCCCTCCTCGCCGAAGCCGTACGCGCGACAGCCGCCGGCAACTCCCTCATCTCCCCCTCCATCACCGTCCGCCTCCTGCAGCACATGGCACCACCCCCACAAGAGAATTCCGGCTCCCGCCCCGTTCCCCCCGCCACCCGCGCGACCACCCGTCTCACCGAACCCCTCACCCGGCGCGAACTCGACGTCGTCCGCCTGGTCGCCCGTGGCCACACCAACGAAGAGGTGGCGGCCGGGCTCTACGTCACCCACTCCACGGTCAAGACCCACCTGGGCAACATCCAGCGCAAACTCGCCGCCCGCAACCGCGTCGAGATCGCGGCCTGGGCCTGGGAAGCGGGAGTCTGCACCGGCCGGGGCTGAATCTTCGTGCGCGGCACCGCGGCGGCGAACGGCGATGACCGCTCAGCAACGCGCGCTGAACACGAGGACACCGACTCCTTGGTCAGCATCGACTCCACCACCGCGCGCGCTCACCACGACGCTGCCGGGATGCACCGGGGCGAGGACGTCCTCAACGTCCTGGAGAAGGCTGCCGCCGAGGCGGAGAAAGCCAGGTGAAAAGGGGCAGCCTCGAAGAACGGAACGGGCAGGACACCGGGACCGATCCCGAGCGGGGGGAGCGCCGACGCATCCGGCGTCGGCGAAAACTCCGGCTGAAGGCCGCTCTCCTCGGACGCTCCAGGGGCGGGCAGACAAGCAAGGTCCACCTCGCCGCCGACCGCACATGCGCCGCCTGCCGGCGTTCGTGCCGACCGCGGGCCAGGCCGCGGACAGCCCGCGGTTCATCCCCGTGCCGGGGAAGATACGCGTCCGCGGTCCCGTCGGCCGCCCCCGCACCCGGCCGGACGCGGTCGCCGGGGACAAGGCCCACTCGTCCCGCAGCGACCGGGCCCACCTGCGCAGACGCGGCATCGAGGCAGTCATTCCGGAGAAGAAGGACCAGGGGCCGCCAACCGGAGGAAGAAGGGCTCCGGGGGCGGTCGGCCCGTCAGCCACGACGCCGACCTCTACAAGGAGAGGAACACCGTTGAGCGTCTGATCAACAAGCTCAAGGCCTGGCGAGGCGTCGCCACCCGATACGACAAGACCCCGGACAGCTACCTCGCCGGCCTGCACCTGCGCGCCTCGATGATCTGGATCAAAGACCTCACCCGGACCGCCCATTGATCACGACTCGGTACGTGCCCTAGGCCGCCGGCCGGATCAGCCCCGACTCGTAGGCGAAGGCCACCGCCTGTACGCGGGCGCGGGCGCCGATCTTCGCGAGGACGTTGCTGACGTGCGTCTTCACGGTGGTCGGGGCGATGGACAGCCACTGTGCGATCTCGGCGTTGGACCAGCCGGAGGCCACGGCGACCAGGACATCGCGCTCGCGCTCGGTGAGGGTGCCGAGCCCGGCGGTGCGGGGGAGGGGGCGGACGGTGTGCTGCTCGCGGACGGCGTCGATGAGCGCGCGGGTCAGACCGGGCGTGATGACGGCGTCCCCGGCGGCCACCACCCGGATGGCCGCGGTCAGTTCGGCCGGGTCGGCGTCGTCGAGCAGGAAGCCGCCGGCGCCCGCGCGCAGCGCGGACCAGGCCTCCGCCTCTTGCCCGGCCGCGGTCAGCATCAGGACCCGGGGGGCGTGGGCCTCCTCGGCGGGAGCGGGGAATCCGGGGGTGCGGGCCGTCCGGGGGGCGGGGTGGGTGAGGCGCCGGATGGTCTCGATGCCGGCCGCCCCGGACATCCGGCTGTCCATGAGGACGACGTCGGGGCGGAGCGCGGCGCTCGCACGGATCGCCCCGTCCCCGTCCGTCGCCTCCCCGGCGACCGTCAGGCCGGGCTCGGCGGTGAGGAGCATGCGCAGGGCGAGGCGCTGGAGGGATTGGTCGTTGACGACGAGTACGGAGACCATGCCTGTCTTCTCCATGCGAGGTCCGTTCCGTGAACGAAACAGTTTCGTTCACATGCTACGCCTGGATCCGCCGCCCCGGGAGAGTGGGTCTCCTCACTCGTTCCGGTGGCATGGTTCGGCCGCGTTTACTCGGCCGTGTTCACTCAGCCGGGTTCACTTGGCGCGGACCAGCCCCGTGTCGTACGCCGCGATCACGGCCTGGATCCGGTCGCGCGCCCCGATCTTGGCGAGGACCCGACCGACGTGTTTCTTGACCGTGGACTCGGTGAGGAAGAGGCGCTCGGCGATCTCCGTGTTGTTCCAGCCCTGGCCGATCGCGACCAGCACCTCGCGCTCGCGGTCGGTGAGCGAGCGCAGCCGGGGGTCCGCGACGGCGGCGGTGGGCGCCAGCACCCGGTGGGCGTAGGCGTCCAGGAGCCGGCGGGTCAGCGAGGGGGCCACCACGGCGTCCCCGCTCGCCACCGCCCGGATGCCCGCGACCAGTTCCTCGGGGCGGGCGTCCTTGAGCAGGAACCCGCCGGCCCCGGCGCGCAGCCCGTCGTACGCGTACTCGTCGAGGTCGAAGGTGGTCACGATGAGGACGCGGGTACGGCCGCCGGTGGCGACGATGCGCCGGGTCGCCTCCAGGCCGTCCATGCCGGGCATCCGGATGTCCATCAGGACCACGTCGGGCCGCAGTTCGGCGGCCAGCCGCACCGCCTCGCCGCCGTGCTCCGCCTCACCGACCGGCTCCAGACCGGGGGTGCCCTCCAGCAGCATCCGCACGCCCATCCGCTGAAGGGGCTGGTCGTCGGCGATCAGTACGGTCGTCACAGCTGTTCTCCCGGGACCGGAGGGGCGGCGGGCACATCGAGGACGACGTCGACCAGCCAGCCGTGACCGGCGTCCCGCGGCCCCGCGACGGCCGTGCCGCCGTACATCGCGGCCCGCTGCCGGATGCCGACCAGGCCGTGGCCGGTGGTGTCGTCGGGTGACCGCGGCGGCAGGCCGGTGTCCGCGACCCGGATCCGCACCTCGCCCGGCGCGACCGTGACCGTCACCTCGGCGGACGCGTCCGGTCCCGCATGCTTGAGGGTGTTGGTCAGCGACTCCTGGACGATCCGGTAGACGGTGAGCTGGACGCCGTCGCCCAGCGCGTCCGGATCGCCCACCGTCCGGTACGTCACCCGCAGCCCCGCCGCCCGGACCCGGGCCAGCAGCGGGTCCAGGTCCCGGATGCCGGGCTGCGGGGCGAGCGGCAGTTCGTCGTCGGCGCCCTCGCGCAGCACGCCGAGGACCCGGCGCAGCTCGCTCATCGCCTGGCGGCCGGTGTCGCCGAGGATGCGCAGCGCCTCGGCGGACCGCTCGCCGCGGTTGCCGGCCAGGACCGCCGCGCCGTCGGCGACGCTGACCATGACGGAGAGGTTGTGGCCGACGATGTCGTGCATCTCCCGGGCGACCCGCGAACGCTCGGCGGCCGCGGTGAGCCGTACCTGCTGCTCCTGCTCGATCTCCAGCCGCCGGGCCCGGTCCTCCAGGGCCGCCAGATACAGCCCGCGGATGCGGAAGGTCAGGCCGACGGCGACCGCCGCCGTCAGGGTGCCGAGCATGAAGAAGCCGCCCAGCACCGGCTGCTCGACCGGCGCCAGGACGAAGACGGCCAGGGCCAGCGTGCCGACGGTCAGCCCGGCCGCCCAGCCCAGCACCCGCAGGGAGCCGTTGCGGGCCAGGGTGTACAGGGCGATGAGGGTGCCGATACCGGCCCGCAGCCAGACCCCCGTCGACCACTCGGCCAGGTTCACCACGAGGATCGTGAAGTAGGCGGCGGCCGGGGCCCGGCGCCGCCACCACAGCGGAACGACCAGCGCGGCGACGAAGGCGTACAGCATGCCGGTCGGCAGCGCGTCCCGGGCGGCCGAGTCCCCGAAGGGGGAGTCGTGGCCGACCATCAGCAGATCGGGCAGGCCGATCAGCAGGACGAGCAGCACGACGGCGCTGTCGAGCAGCCAGGGATGCCGCTGGTCCAGACGCTGCCGGCGGCTGCGGTCGCGCAGCATCCGGCCCAGCAGCGGATGCGCCCAGGCCGCGTCGAACCCGGGGGACGGCGCGCTCGCCGTCCCCCGGGCGGTGTCCCCGGCGGTTGCCGCGGGGTGCGGCGGAATCATGCCGACCATTGTGCGCGAGTCCGGTTCAAGCCCCGATCAGAGCCGGGTCGGGCCCGGCTCAGACGTCGGTCCTGACCAGTCGGTACGCCGCCCCGGCCAGGGTCAGCGCCACCCAGCCGGCGAAGACGGCCAGGCCCGCGCCGGGCGACAGGGTGTCGGAGGACTGGTGCAGGGCGTACACCGCCTGGCCCGCGGTGCTCGGGAAGTAGGGGCTGAGGGTGTCGTACCAGGAGTCGGGCAGCAGCGAGGCCAGTCCGGGCAGGATCAGCAGGATGCCGACCAGGGAGGCGATGGCCCCGGCGGAGTTGCGCAGCAGCACGCCCAGCGCCACCCCGAAGACGGCGACCAGACCGAGGTAGAGGCCGGCCCCGGCCAGGCTGCGCAGCACACCGTCGTCGCCCAGGGACAGGGAGATGCGCTCGCCGTCCAGGCCCGGCGAGCCGAGTCCGAACGCGGCCAGCGCGCCGAGCGTGCTGAGGACCAGGGCGATCGGGCCGATCACGGCGGCCTTCGCCCACAGCACCGGCAGCCGGCGCGGGACGGCGGCGAGCGTGGAGCGGATCATGCCGGTGCTGTACTCGCCCGCCGACAGCAGCACCCCGAGCACACCCATGGCCAGCGAGGCGAAGGTGACGCCGGTCAGGGCCAGGCTGACCGCGTCGCTGTCACCGCCGCTCCGGCCGGGCGGGCCGCCCGGGGTGGCGCCGGCGCTGTAGGTGTAGCTGGCGATGGTCCCGAAGAGGACCAGCAGGAACACGGCGACCGCGAGGGTGATCCAACTGGAGCGCAGCGACCAGAACTTGGCCCACTCCGAGCGCAGCACCCGGACGCCGGTCACCTTGTACGTCGTCGGACGGGCGGGAGCGATGCTGGTGACGGTCATCAGGCGGCCTTTCGCGCGGTGTCGGCCGGAGCGCTCTGGTACTCGACCGCGTCCCGGGTGAGGTCCATGAACGCCGTCTCCAGGGAGACGGCCCGCGGGGTGAGTTCGTACAGCGGTACGCCGTGCAGGGCGGCGATCGTCCCGATCTCCCGGGCGTCCCGGCCCGCGACCATCAGCTCCTCGGCGGACGAGGAACTGATCGTGACGTCGGGTCCTGCCAGCAGCGAGCGCAGCTTCGCGGGCTCACCGGTGACGACCTTCACACCGCCGCCGCCCGCCTCCCTGGTGAAGTCGTCGACCGTGGTGTCCGCGAGCAGCCGGCCCCGCCCGATGATCACCAGATGGTCGGCGATCAGCGCGGTCTCGCTCATCAGGTGCGAGGAGAGCATCACGGCCCGGCCCTCGTCGGCGAGCCGGCGCAGCAGGTTGCGCACCCAGAGCACGCCCTCCGGGTCGAGGCCGTTGACCGGTTCGTCGAGCATCACGATCGCCGGGTCGCCGAGCAGCGCGGAGGCGATGCCGAGCCGCTGGCCCATGCCGAGCGAGAAGGCGCCGACACGCTTGCCGGCCACACTGGTCAGCCCGGCCAGCTCGATCACCTCGTCGACGCGGCTGCGCGGAATGCCGTGCGTGTACGCCAGCGCCATCAGATGGTTGACGGCGGTCCGTCCCGGGTGGACGGACTTGGCCTCGAGGAGGGTGCCGATCTCCTGCAGGGGCGCGGAGTGCCGGGCATAGGAACGGCCGTTGACGGTGACCGAGCCGTGGGTGGGGGCGTCCAGGCCGACGATCATCCGCATGGTCGTGGACTTGCCGGCGCCGTTGGGACCGAGGAAGCCGGTCACCTCGCCCGGCTTGACGGTGAAGCTCAGGTGGTCGACGACGGTCTTGTCGCCATAGCGCTTTGTCAGTTCGCGCGCCTCGATCATGAAGCTGGGCCTTCCTGCCTCGCACTCGGCCGCGGTCGGTCTTGTTCGCGGCTGTCGTCATCGACGCTAGGTGCGGGCGTCCCCCGGGCCCTGGGACCCCGGGGGAATCTTCGGCGGGGGAGTGGTACCGGGGTACCACTCCCGACGGCCCGGCCGTACTGCGTCCGGACCAGTGCCCGTGCCGTCAGCCCTGCTTGAGCGCGGCCATCGCGATCCGCTGCGCCACCGGGTTCATCTCCTCGCCCTTGGCGTCGGTCGAGCCGACCGAGTAGACGAGGGTCCGGCTCAGGTCCCGGGTCCCGGCGAGCACCGCGCTGTAGCCGTACCGGGAGCCCGACTTGAGCCAGTACACCCGGCCGTCGTACGCGAAGCGCTGCAACCCGGCGCTGTAGGTGGCCCCTTCGATGTGCGCCGGGACCGTGAACATCTCCTCCAGATACGGTCCCGGGGGCACGATCCGACCGCGGAAGAGGGAGGTCAGCAGCCGTTCCAGGTCGGCGGTCGTGGAGATCATGTCGCCGGCCGCGAACCGGTCCGCCTGGTTCCAGTCGGTGACGTCCACGAACGACGTCGTCCCGTCGGCCTCCGTCACCTTCTGGTAGCCGTGGTTGTGCGGGCCGAGGATGCGCGGGTCGGTGCCGGGGAAGTAGGTGTCCCGCATCCCGGCGGGACGGAGCACGAGCCGGGTGGCCTCGGAGGCGTACGACTGTCCGGTCACCTTCTCGATCAGCAGCCCGAGCACGGTGTAGTTGATGTTGAGGTAGTCCTGCTTCCTGCCCGGGCAGAACTCCGGCCCCTTCGCCACCGCCGACCGGACCACCTGCTCCGGGGTGAGGGTGTCGAAGCGGTGCGCGTACTGCGCCTCGAAGGAGTCGCCCCAGCCGTCGCCCGCCTGGATACCGCTGGTGTGGTTCAGCAACTGCCGGACGGTGATGGGCCGGAAGGCGCGGGTGAAGAGGCCGGGGAGGTAGCGCTGGACGGGGCGGTCGAGGTCGATCCTGCCTTGTGCGGCCAGTTCCAGTACGGCCGCCGCCGTCACCACCTTCGTCGTCGAACCGGCCCGGAAGCGGCCGTCCGGGTCCGCCGCGCCGCCGCTCGTCAGGTCGTGCACGCCCGCGCTGCCGCGCCAGGCGCCGTCGGTGCCGCCCACCCGGACGAGCGCGGCGGTGGCGTCCGCGTCGGGCAGCCCGGCGATCGCGGCGCGCAGGGCCTCGGCGTCCGGGGCGGCGGTGGCGGGCGCGGTGACGGCGGGTGCGGCTGCGGGTGCGGCGAGGGCGGGTGCCACCAGCGGTCCGGCCGCGAGGGCGAGGACGAGGGAGGCGGCGAGGGCGGTGCTCCGGGTGCGGACACGCATGCGTGAGCTCCAGGGGAGGGGATGGGTGAAGGGACCTGATCATCCTGCGGGGGCACGGCCGTCGCCGGATCGTCGCCGAGGAGGGTGTACGCCCCTGAGTCGCCCCTCATCAACTGCCCTTCAAGATAAGAGAGTTACGGGGGATGACCCGTAGGGGTGCGGGCGGTGGGGAGGGCGGGGTGGAAAAAGTGTTATCCCGGAATCCGTACTCCGTCTCCACACTGTGATCCCCGACATTGCCAAGCTCACCGCCCCGGCTGAGAAGGTGCGGTCATGAGGACGGACGTGCACGTGTCGCGGCAGTGGCGCGCCACCATCGCGGCCGCGCAGGCCGGCGACCGGCGGGCGCTGGACGAACTGGTCGAGGGCTGGCTGCCCTTGGTCTACAACGTGGTCGGCCGCGCCCTCAACGGCCACGCCGACGTCGACGACGTCGTCCAGGAGACCATGCTGCGCGCCGTCGGCCACCTCGGCAGCCTCCGCGACCCGGACAGCTTCCGGTCCTGGCTGGTGGCGATCGCCATGCGGCAGATACGCGACCGGGCGCGCCGCAGACAGGAGCGGAAGCTGGACGAGGGCGTCCCGGACGGCACCGCCGACTTCGCCGAACTCACCGTGCTGCGCCTCCAGTTGGAGGGCCAGCGGCGGGAGGTCGCGGAGGCGGTGCGCTGGCTGGACGCCGAGGACCGGCAGCTGGTGTCCCTGTGGTGGCTGGAGGTCTCCGGCGAACTCACCCGGCGCGGGCTGGCGGCGGCCGTCGGCATCAGCCGCCAGCACGCCGCCGTCCGCGTGCAGCGGATGAAGGAACGGCTGGAGATCTCGCGGGGCATCGTGCGCGCGCTGGACGGCGCCTGTCCCGAGCTGCGCGAGCTGACCGCCCGCTGGGACGGGCACCCCGACTCCGTCTGGCGCAAGCGGCTGGCCCGGCACATCCGGGGCTGCGGCTACTGCGGCGACCCCCGCGACTCCGTCGTACCGGCGGAACGGCTGCTGGTCGGGATCGCGCTGGTACCGGTGCCGGTGGGGTTCACGCTGTCGCTGGCGCTGGGCGGCAAGACCGCGGTCGCGGCGACCTCCGTCGGCTGGTCGGCGAAGGTGCTGGGCGCGCTGACCAAGCCCGCGGTGGCGGTCACGGCGGGGGCGACCATCGTGGCGGGCGGTGCGTACGTCGTCGTACAGACCCCGGACCGTCCGGCACCGCACACGGCCACCGCGCCCACGGCGGCGGTCACCGGCGCGCCGGAGCCGGCACCGAGCCCGTCGGCCACTGCCTCGTCGGCGTCGCCCTCCGCCTCGCCGTCACCGTCCCCGTCGGCGAGCACCGCTCGGTACGGCTCGGTCGTCGACGCGGTCGACAAGGCGCCGGACCCGGACACCCGCCCCGGCACGCTGCCGCACCGGCCGGAGACGGGGATCACCAGCACGGGCGGGGCGCACGCCGTCCTGAACCACCGCGGGGACAACGTGACGCTCACCGGCCGGGGCTATGTCCTCGTCCGCTGGCAGATCGCCCCGCTGTCCCGGGCCGGGAGTCTCGTCATGCCCAGCTGGACCGGCCTGAAGGGCCGGCTCTTCCATGTGGCGTCGGGCGGCGGCCGCCGGATGGACGACCGCATCAGCAGCACCGACGCCTCCTCCACCGGCATGGGCAGCTCGGCCACCGGCTACGCCGTCCTGCCGGCCGGCACCCAGCAGATGTGGCAGAACGAGTACTTCTACGTCGACGGGAGCGTGACGTTCACGGTCAACGAGCGGGGGGCGGACTACGGGGCGAGCGTCTTCCCGTCGACCTGGGACGCGGTGGAGAAGGACGTGCTGTACGGGCCGCCGGACGGGGCCGTCCGGTACGGGCTGGTCCGGGACGACGGGAAGGACTCGGCGCCGGTGCCGCAGTACGCGACACGGGGGACGCCGAGCGATCCGGCGACGGTCGCTCAGCGGTCGGTCGTGTAGCGCCGGAGCGAGTCGAGCACGTCCACCCGGTTCGTGGTGATCGAGTCGACGCCCATGTCCAGCAGGCGGCGCATCGAGCGGCGGGTGTCCGGGGTCCAGCACGAGACCAGGCAGCCGCTGCGGTGGACGTGCTCGGTCAGGGCGTGGTCGAGCAGGGTGAAGCGGTAGTTGAGGTAGCGGGGGCGGATCACGTCCAGGAGCGCCGGGCGCGCGGGTGCCAGGGTCTTGCGGGTCAGGGCGATCTCCGCCGCCGCGTCCGCCGCCCGTACCGCCAGCATCGCCGCCGCGTCTCCCGTGTAGTAGACGCGCTCCGTCGCACCGCACTCCCGGGCCACGGCCACGATCCGGGCCACCGCCCGCTCGCTGGGGTCGCCGGGCAGGTCGATCATCACCCGGCTGCCCTCCGCCGCCGCCAGCGCCTCGGCGAGCGTCGGCACGCCGCCCGCCGTGAGGCCGCGCACCTCGTCCGCCGACAGCGCGCTCAGCGGGCGGTCGACGTCCCAGAGCCGGTTCAGGGTCTCGTCGTGCAGGAGGACGGGGACGCCGTCACGCGTCAGCCGTACGTCGATCTCCACCGCGTCCGCGCCCTGTTGGAGCGCGGAACGCAGGGAGTCCGGCGTGTTCTCGCGGAAGCGGTAGGGGTCGCCGCGGTGGGCCACGGCGGTCACGGTCTGCATGAGCCCATGTTCTCAGGGCCCCGCAGGGGATTTTCAGGGGGCGAGCCATGCCTTCGTGTACGCGTCGATCTCGGCCGAGATCCGCGCCTTGCCCGCCTGGTCCAGGAAGGAGGCCTCCACCGCGTTCTTGGCGAGGTCGGCGACGCCGCGCTCGTCGAGGCCGAGGAGGCGGGCGGCGACCGCGTACTCGTTGTTCAGGTCGGTGCCGAACATCGGCGGGTCGTCGGAGTTGACCGTGACCAGCACGCCCGCGTCCACGAAGTCCTTGATCGGGTGCTCTTCGAGGGTGCGGACCGCGCGCGTGGCGATGTTGGAGGTCGGGCACACCTCCAGGGCGATGCGCCGCTCGGCGAGGTGGGCGAGGAGCTTCGGGTCCTGCGCGGCGCTGGTGCCGTGGCCGATGCGCTCGGCGTGCAGTTCGACGAGGGCGTCCCAGACCGTGCCGGGTCCCGTGGTCTCCCCGGCGTGCGGGACGGAGTGCAGGCCGGCCGCCACGGCCCGGTCGAAGTACGGCTTGAACTGCGGCCGGGGCACGCCGATCTCGGGGCCGCCGAGACCGAAGGAGACCAGGCCCTCCGGGCGGAGCCGGTCGTCGGTCGCGAGCCGCACCGTCTCCTCGGCGGCCTCCAGGCCCGCCTCGCCGGGAATGTCGAAGCACCAGCGCAGCAGCGTCCCGAACTCGGCCTCCGCCGCCTTCCTCGCGTCCTCGATCGCGTCCATGAAGGCCCGTGCGTCGATCCCGCGGCGGGTGGAGGAGAAGGGGGTGATGGTCAGCTCGGCGTAGCGCACCTGCTGGCGGGCCAGCTCGCGGGCCACCTCGTAGGTGAGCAGCCGGACGTCCTCGGGCGTGCGGATCAGGTCGACGACCGAGAGATAGACCTCGATGAAGTGGGCGAAGTCCGTGAACGTGAAGTAGTCGGCCAGGGCTTCGGGGTCGGTGGGAACCCTGGAGTCGGGGTGCCGGGCGGCCAGTTCCGACACGATCCGGGGGGAGGCGGAGCCGACGTGGTGGACATGCAGTTCGGCCTTGGGCAGCCCGGCGATGAAGGCGTGCACGTCGCGGAGGGCGGGTTCGGTGTGGCGGTCGGTCAAGGGTTCCTCCCCGGAACGGCGCGGGGCCGCCTTCGGCGGTGGTACGGCCCTGAGCTGGCCCCTTGCGCGGTGATCGGCTGATCGGTGATTCGGGGCCATCGTAGGCCGGACCGGCGTTCGAGGTGGAAGGGCCTTAGCATGACGGCGGCACGCGTGCGGGAGAGGGGACATCGCGAGATGGCTGACGAGGCGCCTGAGGCTCCGAAGATACGGCTGGACAAGACGGCCGAGGAGAGGGAGGGGGCCGGGGCGGAGCCGTCGGTACCGCCCTCGATCCATGACCAGCGGACGGTCGCGGCGATGCCGGGGGCGGAGGACGGGGTGCCGGCCCAGGGCTGGGCGAACCCCTTCGCGGCGCCGTCGGACGCGGCTCCGGCTCCGGCTCCTGCTCCGCCGGTGAACCCCTTCGCGGCACCGGGTGCGCAGGGTGCGCAGGGTGCGCAGGGTGCGTATCCGCCGCCGAGTCCCTACGCCCCGCCTGCGCCGCCGTATCCGCAGAGTGCGGCCGTGCCACCGCCGCCGATGGCCCCGGAGGGGCCCGGTCAGGTTCCCTACGGCTACCCGGGCGCACCGGCTCCCGGTCCGGGGTACGGCTACCCCGGGCAGGCGTTTCCGCCCTACCCCGGCGGGCCCGGGGGATACGGCGGCTGGCCCGGTATGCAGCCGATGCCCAACAACGGGCTGGGCACGGCGAGTCTCGTCACCGGGATCATCAGTGTGGTCGGGTTCTGTGCGTGGCCGATCGCGCTGGTGATGGGGGTGCTGGCCATCGTCTTCGGTTCGATCGGGCGGGCCCGGGTCGGGCGGGGGGAGGCCACGAACGGGGGGCAGGCGCTGGCGGGGATCATCTGCGGGTCGGTGGGGCTTCTTCTCGCCGTGGGGTTCATCGTGGTGATCGTGGTGGCAAGCACGCGGTAGGTGGGGGCGGCGCGTGTGTGGGGGCGGCGCGTGGTCGGGTGCGGGTGGGTGGGGGCTGGTCGCGCAGTTCCCCGCGCCCCTTCAGTGGGACCAGTTCCCGTCGGCCGGAAGGGCCCCCACCTGTAGATCTACACCCCCGCCGTCCGCAGCCTCTCCCGTGCCTCCATCAGGGCGAACCCCAGTAGGTTCAGTCCCTTCCACTGTGTTGGGTTCGTCGCCGCCTGGTCCGTCGCCGCCAAGCCGATTCCCCATATCCGGTCCACCGGGCTCGCCTCCACCAGTACCCGGTCGCCGGTGCCGAGCAGGTACTCGCGCAGGGCCGGGTCAGCCCCGAACTTGTGCACGCTGCCGCGCGCCACTATCTCGAAGCGCTCCCGCTCCCAAGTCGCCTCGTCGAAGTTCCGGACCAGTCGGCCCGCCTTCTTCGCCTCGGCGGGATGTCCGGCCGCCACGACCCGGCGCTCCGCCTCCGCGTCCCCGAACAGCCGGGCCTTTCCTGCCATCATCCAGTGCTCGGCGGTCGCGTACGACACACCGTCGACCACGAAGCGTGACGGCCACCACTGGCTCAGGCAGCTCGCCGAGAGCTGTCCGTCCGGCCTCGGCCGGTGTCCCCAGAAGTGCAGGTACTTGATCCCGGCCCCCGCCCGGACCGCCCTGATCAGGGCTTCCGCGGAATCGATCTTCGCCATGCACGCCAGTCTGGCAGGCACCACTGACACTCCGTCCCGCCTTTTCCGCCCCGACTCGACACCTGGTCGACAGATTCCGTCGCGTAACCAAAAGGCAACAACGGAATCACTTGTTGGACTCCCCTTGCTCTGTCAGGATCGGCAGTCAAATCCAGCTGGAGCTACGCCACCCACCCCTCGGGACGGGACGACGGCGGAGGAGAAGCGACATGGACAACCCGGGCACCGCCACCCCGGAGACCTTCCCCGCGCAGGAGCGGCTCGCGGGCGGCGCGCAGTACATCGCGGGACGTTTCAGCAAGGGCACGTCAGGCCGTACGCACGCCGTCGTCGACCCGGCCACCGGCGCGGACGTGTACACGTACGAGCTGGCCGGCACGGAGGACGTCGACCGGGCCGTGGCCGCCGCGCGGGACGCCTTCGACGGGTGGGCCGGGGCGACCCCCGGCGAGCGCTCGGACGCACTGCACCGGTTCGCCGCCGTGCTCGCCGACCGCGCGGAGGAATTCGCCCGCGCCGAGTCCCTCCAGTGCGGCAAGCCGCTCAAGCTGACGCGTGAGTTCGACGTGCCGGGGACCATCGACAACACCGCGTTCTTCGCGGGGGCCGCCCGGCATCTGCAGGGGCAGGCGGCCGGTGAGTACTCCGGCGACCACACGTCGTACATCCGCCGTGAACCCATCGGCGTCGTCGGGTCGATCGCGCCCTGGAACTATCCGCTCCAGATGGCCGCCTGGAAGATCCTCCCGGCGATCGCGGCCGGCAACACCATCGTGCTCAAGCCGGCCGAGCTGACCCCGCTGACCTCGCTGCTCTTCGCCGAGGCGGCCACCTACGCCGGTATCCCCGACGGTGTCATCAACATCGTCACCGGGACCGGGAAGGTGGCCGGTGAACATCTCGTCGGGCACCCCGACGTCGCCATGACCTCCTTCACCGGCTCCACCGGTGTCGGAAAGCGGGTGGCGGAGGTCGCGACGGCGACCGTGAAGCGGCTCCACCTGGAGCTGGGCGGCAAGGCGCCGTTCGTCGTGTTCGACGACGCCGATCTGGAGGCGGCCGTCAACGGGGCCGTCGCCGGGGCGCTCATCAACACCGGGCAGGACTGCACCGCCGCCACCCGCGCCTACGTGCAGCGGCCGCTCTACGAGGCCTTCGTCGAGCAGACGGCCGCCCTGATGGAGACCGTGCGGCTGGGCGACCCGTTCGCCCCCGGCACCGACCTCGGGCCGCTGATCTCGCACGCCCAGCGGGACCGGGTCGCCGGCTTCGTCGAGCGGGCGCGCGGCTACGCACGCGTGGTGACCGGCGGCGAGCCGCCGCTGGACGAGCTGAAGAGCGGTGCGTACTACCGGCCCACGCTGATCGCCGACGCCCCGCAGGACAGCGAGATCGTCCAGTCCGAGATCTTCGGGCCGGTGCTGGTCGTTCTGCCGTTCGACAGTGATGATGAGGGCATCCGGCTGGCCAACGACACCCCGTACGGCCTGGCCGCCTCCGCGTGGAGCAGCAGCGTCTACCGGGCGAATCGCGCCACCCGCGAGATCAAGGCGGGGTGTGTGTGGGTCAACGACCACATTCCGATCATCAGCGAGATGCCGCACGGCGGCTACAAGGCGTCCGGCTTCGGCAAGGACATGTCGGCGTACTCGTTCGAGGAGTACACCCAGGTCAAGCACGTAATGTTCGACAACACGGCGGTTGCTCGGAAGGACTGGCACCGCACGATCTTCGGGGACCGATAGTCACTCCTGAGGCCGCTCATCACGGCCCTCTTCCCGAAAGGGCATCAAGCGCATGAGGCAGTACGAGCCCGACCGTCCGACGCCGGTCGAAGTGGCCGCCATGCGGCGCAGCCTCCGCACCGGCCGGGCCGCCCTGGCCCGCCGGTCGTTCCTGGGCGGTGCGCTCGCGGTGGGCGGCGTCGGGGCGCTGAGCGCCTGCGGTATCCCCGCGGCCGGCAAGTCCCAGGGCGGCGTCTCCGCCGACGACCACTCGGCGACGGAGAAGGTCGTCAACTTCTCCAACTGGCCCGAGTACATCGACGTGGACGACAGCGGGAAGAACCGTCCGACGCTGGACGCGTTCCGCAAGCGGACCGGCATCACGGTGAAGTACACCGAGGACATCAACGACAACGACGAGTTCTTCGGCAAGATCCAGCCGCAGCTCGCCGCGGGCCAGGACACCGACCGGGACCTGATCGTCCTCACCGACTGGCTGGCCGCCCGCATGATCCGGCTCGGCTACGTCCAGAAACTGGACGCGTCCAACCTGCCGCATGCCTTCGCCAACCTGTCGGACCAGTTCCGCAGCCCCGACTGGGACCCGGGCCGGGCCTACTCGTACCCCTGGCAGGGCATCTCGACCGTCGTCGCCTTCAACAAGAAGGCCCTGGACGGCGTCGAGGTGAAGTCGGTCTCCGACCTGCTCGACAACCCCGCGCTCAAGGGCCGGGTCGGCCTGCTGACCGAGATGCGTGACACCGTCGGCATGACCATGCTCGACATGGGCAAGGACCCGGCGAAGTTCACCGACGACGACTTCGACGCGGTGATCGCCCGGCTGCAGAAGGCCGTCGACAACGGCCAGATCCGCCGTTTCACCGGCAACGACTACACCTCGGACCTCAGCAAGGGCGACCTGGCGGCCTGTGTGGCCTGGGCCGGTGACATCGTGCAGCTCCAGTCCGACAACCCGGACGTCTCCTATGTCATCCCGGACAGCGGCTACATGACGTCGACCGACAACATGCTGATCCCCAACAAGGCGCGCCACAAGACGAACGCCGAGCGGCTCATCGACTACTACTACGAGCCCGGCCCGGCCGCCGCACTCGCCGCCTACATCAACTACGTCAGCCCGGTCGCGGACGTGAAGCCCTACCTCGCCAAGATCGACAAGTCGGCGGCGGACAACCCGCTGATCGTTCCCGACAAGGCCATGCAGGCCAGGTCCCATGCCTTCCGCTCGCTGAGCTCGAAGGAAGAGACGGCATACCAGCAGAAGTTCGCGAAGCTCACAGGGGCGTGACGACACCATGACGACAGACAGCAGCGGCGACGTCCGCCTCACCGGCATCGGCAAGACCTACGACAACGGCTTCACCGCCGTGAAACCGATGGACCTGACCGTGCCCCAGGGTTCCTTCTTCGCCCTGCTCGGCGCCTCCGGCTGCGGCAAGACGACCACCTTGCGCATGATCGCGGGGCTCGAGGAGCCGACCAGCGGCACCGTGCACCTCGGCGACCAGGACGTGACCCACCTGCCGCCGTACAAGCGGCCGGTGAACACGGTCTTCCAGTCCTACGCGCTCTTCCCGCACCTCGACATCTTCGAGAACGTCGCCTTCGGCCTGCGCCGGCGCGGCATCAAGAGCGTGAAGAAGCAGGTCGAGGACATGCTGGAGCTGGTCCAGCTGGGGGAGCAGGCGCGCAAGAAACCGCACCAGCTCTCCGGCGGCCAGCAGCAGCGGGTCGCGGTGGCCCGCGCCCTCATCAACCACCCCAAGGTGCTCCTCCTCGACGAGCCGCTCGGCGCCCTCGACCTCAAGCTGCGCCGCCAGATGCAGCTGGAGCTCAAGCGGATCCAGACCGAGGTCGGCATCACCTTCGTCCACGTCACGCACGACCAGGAGGAGGCCATGACCATGGCCGACACGGTCGCGGTGATGAACGCGGGACGGGTGGAGCAGCTCGGCTCGCCCACCGACCTGTACGAGAACCCCAACACCACCTTCGTCGCCAACTTCCTCGGCACCTCGAACCTGATCGAGGCCGAGGTCGACACGAAGAGCGGGGACGACATCATCCTCAAGGCCGGCGGCGGCAAGCTGGTGCTGCCCGAGGCGCGATGTTCGGCGCCGACCCGGACGGGCGGCAAGGTGCTCGTCGGGATCCGGCCCGAGAAGATCTCCCTCACGCACGCCGACGACGCCGGCTCGATCCCCGAGGGGCGCAACCGGATCACCGGCAAGATCGCCGACGCCAGTTTCATCGGCGTCTCCACGCAGTACGTCATCGACAGCGCGGTCTGCCCCGAGTTCGAGGTGTACGTGCAGAACGTCGACCGCGACGGCCGGCTCGTCCCGGGCGCCGACGTCGTCCTGCACTGGAGCCCGGCCCACACCTTCGGTCTCGACGCCGCAATGGACATCGACGCCGGCACCGAGGAGGAAGCCGCCTGATGGCCACGCTCTCCGAGGCGCCGCCGCCGCTGGCGCCCGCCGAACCCGAGGCGACGAAGCCCCCGCGCAGACGCGGCCGCTTCACGCCGTACTGGCTGCTGCTGCCCGGCCTGCTCTGGCTGGTGATCTTCTTCGCGCTGCCGATGATCTACCAGGCGTCCACGTCGATCCAGACGGGTTCCCTGGAAGAGGGCTACAAGGTCACCTGGCACTTCGCGACCTACTGGGACGCGCTGAGCGAGTACTGGCCGCAGTTCCTGCGGTCCGTCTTCTACGCGGCCGGGGCGACCGTGCTCTGCCTGCTGCTCGGCTACCCGCTGGCGTACCTGATCGCCTTCCGTGCGGGCCGCTGGCGGAACCTCATCATGATCCTGGTGATCGCGCCGTTCTTCACCAGCTTCCTGATCCGCACCCTGGCCTGGAAGACGATCCTCGCCGACAACGGCCCGGTCGTGCACGTACTGAACTCGCTGCACATCCTGGACCTCACCGACTTCCTCGGCTGGACGGCCGGCGACCGGGTGCTGGCCACGCCGCTCGCGGTGGTGTGCGGACTGACGTACAACTTCCTGCCGTTCATGATCCTGCCGCTCTACACCTCGCTGGAGCGCATCGACGGACGGCTGCACGAGGCGGCGGGCGATCTGTACGCCAAGCCGTGGACGACCTTCCGGAAGGTCACCTTCCCGCTGTCGATGCCGGGCGTGGTCTCCGGCACGCTGCTGACCTTCATCCCGGCGGCCGGTGACTACGTCAACGCCGAACTCCTCGGCTCGACCGACACCCGCATGATCGGAAACGTGATCCAGACGCAGTTCCTGCGGATTCTCGACTATCCGACGGCGGCCGCGCTCTCCTTCATCCTCATGGCCGCGATCCTTTTCATGGTCACGATCTACATTCGCCGGTCCGGGACGGAGGACCTGGTCTAAATGCCCTTCGTCAACTGGTTCAAGAAGCGTCTCGTCGTCATCGCGGGACTGCTCACCCTCGGATATCTGCTGCTTCCGAACGTCATCGTCACGGTGTTCTCCTTCAACAAACCGAAGGGGCGCTTCAACTACGAGTGGCAGCAGTTCTCGCTCGACGCCTGGAAGCAGCCGTGCGGGGTCGCCGACATGTGCGGCTCGCTCTCCATCAGCCTCCAGATCGCCGCCCTGGCGACGATCGGCGCCACGGTCCTCGGCACGATGATCGCCTTCGCCCTGGTCCGCTACCGGTTCCGCGCCCGCGGCGCCGTGAACTCGCTGATCTTCCTGCCGATGGCGATGCCCGAGGTCGTCATGGCGGCCTCGCTGCTCACCCTCTTCCTGAACATGGGCGCCCAGCTCGGCTTCTACACGATCCTGATCGCCCACATCATGTTCTGCCTCAGCTTCGTCGTCACCGCGGTCAAGGCGCGCGTGATGTCGATGGACCCGCGCCTGGAGGAGGCGGCCCGGGACCTCTACGCCGGACCGGTGCAGACGTTCGTCAGGGTCACCCTCCCCATCGCGGCCCCCGGAATCGCGGCGGGCGCGCTGCTGTCCTTCGCGCTCTCCTTCGACGATTTCATCATCACCAATTTCAACGCGGGCTCCACCGTCACCTTCCCCATGTTCGTCTGGGGTTCGGCACAGCGCGGCACGCCCGTCCAGATCAATGTCATCGGTACGGCCATGTTCCTGGTCGCGGTACTGCTCGTGCTGGTATCGATGCTCATCACCAACCGCCGCACCAGGCAAAAGGCATAAAGAAACTCTGTAGGGAGTTGAAAATCATGGCCCCAAGCGCCATGAGCCGTCAGGCAGATTGGACCAGGTCTCTCTCCGAAGCACAGCCGGTTCCGTACTGGCTCGAAGACCCCGGCAAGCCCCACCCCGAGCCCGCGCTCACCGGCGCCGACACCTGCGACCTGCTGGTCGTCGGCGGCGGATACAGCGGACTGTGGACCGCGCTCAACGCCAAGGAGCGCGACCCCGGTCGCGAGGTGGTTCTGCTGGAAGGCCGTGAGGTGGGCTGGGCCGCCTCCGGCCGCAACGGCGGGTTCTGCGCCGCCTCTCTCACCCACGGGCTGCCCAACGGGCTCGCCCGCTGGCCCGGTGAGATCCACCGCCTGGAGGAGCTGGGCCGGCGCAACCTCGACGACATCGAGGCCGCCGTCGCCAGGCACGGCATGGACTGCGACTTCGAGCGCACCGGCGAGATCGACGTGGCCACCGAGCCCTACCAGGCCCGGGAACTGCGCGACTGGCACCAGGAACTGGAGCGGAAGGGCCTCGCGGACGGCATCGCGTTCCTCGACGCCGACGCGCTGCGCGCGCAGGTGAACTCGCCCACCTTCGAGGCCGGCCTGTGGGACCGCCGGGGCGTGGCCATGGTCAACCCGGCCAAGCTCGCCTGGGGCCTCAAGCAGGCCTGCCTCGCCCTCGGCGTCCGGGTGTACGAGCACACACCCGCCCTCGAACTGAAGCCGCACGGCGCCGGCATGGCCGTACGCACCCCGTACGGCTCGGTCCGGGCCCGGCGGGTCGCGCTCGGCACCAACATCTTCCCGAACCTGCTCAAGCGGGTCCGCGCCTACACCGTCCCGGTCTACGACTACGCCCTGATGACCGAGCCGCTCACCGCCGAGCAGCTCGGCGCGATCGGCTGGAAGAACCGGCAGGGCCTCGGCGACTCGGCCAACCAGTTCCACTACTTCCGCCTGTCGGCCGACAACCGGATCCTCTGGGGCGGCTACGACGCCATCCACCACTACGGCGGCCGGGTCCGCGCCGAGTACGACGACCGCCCGGAGACCTACGCCAAGCTCGCCGGGCACTTCTTCACCTGCTTCCCGCAGCTGGAGGGCGTCCGCTTCACCCACGCGTGGGGCGGCGCGATCGACACCTGCTCCCGCTTCTCGGCGTTCTTCGGCACCGCCCACCAGGGGCGGGTGGCGTACGCGGCCGGGTACACCGGCCTCGGCGTCGGTGCGACCCGGTTCGGCGCCGACGTGATGCTGGACCTGCTGGCCGGCGAGGAGACCGAGCGCACCCGCCTGGAGATGGTCCGCAAGAAGCCGCTGCCGTTCCCGCCCGAGCCGTTCGCCTGGACGGGCATCGCCCTCACCAAGTGGTCGCTCGCCCGCGCCGACGCCCACGGAGGCCGCCGCAACCTGTGGCTCAGGGCGATGGACCGGATGGGACTGGGCTTCGACAGCTGACCCGTTCGGGCATGTGATCCAGCTCACTCCAACGGGGTGGCGAAACCCGCGTAATGCCCCTGGAAGACCTCCCTCTCTCCCCGTGACGCGACGCCCGCGTCGACGAGTGGGACTGGGAGGTCTTCTGATGACTGGGGCGAAGACGGCGGTCGAATGGCTGGCATCCGTCGCACCTGATCCCGAGGCATGCCGCTGGGAATGGGAGCGCAACCCCCTCGGGGTCGCGCTGCTGCCCGCCGGCAGGGCCTGGGACGTACTGATCCTGCCGGGCGAGCTCGGCTACCCCACGCTCGACGTGCTCACCCGCGTCCTCGACCAACCAGGGCCCGTCCTGGTCGACTTCGGGGACAGCCGGGTGGGCTTCTTCGTGCCGCCCGGGACGGCCGCGCGGTGGCTCGGCACCGGGATCCGCACGGCGGGCGCCGGCACCTGGATCGTCGTGCCGTATCCCGGCCGGTCGACCCAGGGGGTGCGGTGGCTGGTGGTGCCGGACGGGTCGGGGACGCTGACGGATCCGGCGCTGCTGGAGCTGGCGATGCACGAGGCTGCCGCCGGCCTGGCTGACGGTGACTAGGCGCCGTTCGCGTGTCGGTTGTCGGTCGGCCGCGGCTGCGTCGTGGCTGGTCGCGCAGTTCCCCGCGCCCCTGGCGGGGCGCTGTGCTGAGGGCGGTCACAAGGGGCCGTAGCTCTTGACAACTGAATTGGTCTGGACCAAATTGAGCGCGCACCCCACCTCCAATTCCCCCATCCCCGGAGGCACTTGTGGTTCGCGTGAGACCTGTCCTCACCATGCTCACGGCCGGGCTGCTGGCCGTGTCCGGTGTCACCGCGCTCTCGTCGGCCGCCCGTGCGGCCGACGCGGACCTCGCCGTCAACGGCGGGTTCGAATCGGGCCTCTCCGGCTGGACCTGCACGGCGGGCAGCGGCACGACGGTCAACTCGCCCGTGCACAGCGGAAGTTCCGCACTGCAGGCGACCCCCGCCGGCAGTGACAACGCTCAGTGCGTGCAGACCGTGACCGTCAAGCCGAGTTCGCAGTACACCCTGTCCGGTTACGTCCGCGGTTCCTACGTCTACCTCGGCGCGAGCGGCACCGGCAGCACCGACGTCTCCACCTGGACCCAGTCCGCCCCCGACTGGCAGAAACTCACGACCACCTTCACCACCGGCGCCTCGACGACCAAGGTCACGATCTACACCCACGGCTGGTACGGCACCGGCGCCTACTACGCCGACGACATCTCCCTGGTCGGCCCCGGCGGCACCACGGGCCAGCCGCCCGCCGCACCGACCGGACTGAGGACCGGCACGGTCACCTCCTCCAGCGTGGGTCTGTCCTGGACGGCGGCCACCGGCGCCACGAGCTACGCGGTCTACCGGGACGGGGCGAAGGTCCAGACGGCGACCGGGACGTCGGCCACCGTGGCCGGCCTGTCCCCGTCGACGGCATACAGCTTCCAGGTCACCGCGGTGAACGACGCCGGCGAGTCCGCGAAGTCGGCTGCGGTGACCGCCACCACCACTGCCGGCTCCTCCGGAGGCTCCACCGACCTGCCCACCCACGCCCTGGTCGGCTACCTCCACGCCTCCTTCGCCAACGGCTCCGGCTACACCCGGCTCGCCGACGTCCCCGACAGCTGGGACGTCATCGACCTGGCCTTCGGCGAGCCGACCTCGGCGACCTCCGGGGACATCCGCTTCAACCGCTGCCCCGTGACGGAGTGCCCGAACGTCGAGAGCGACGCCGACTTCAAGGCGGCGGTCAAGGCCAAGCAGGCGGCCGGCAAGAAGGTGCTGATATCGATCGGCGGCGCCAACGGCCAGGTCCAGCTGACCACGACCGCCGCCCGGGACGCCTTCGTCTCCTCCGTCTCGAACATCATCGACACCTACGGCCTGGACGGCCTCGACATCGACTTCGAGGGCCACTCGCTGTCGCTGAACGCGAGCGACACGGACTTCAAGAACCCGACGACCCCGGTGGTCGTCAATCTCATCTCCGCGCTGAAGACGCTGAAGGCCAAGTACGGGGCGAAGTTCGTGCTGTCCATGGCGCCCGAGACCTTCTTCGTGCAGATGGGCTACCAGTTCTACGGCACGGGCAAGTTCGGCGGCCAGGATCCGCGCTGCGGGGCCTATCTCCCGGTCATCTACGCCCTGCGCGACGACCTGACCCTGCTGCACGTCCAGGACTACAACTCGGGCCCGATCATGGGCCTCGACAACCAGTACCACTCCATGGGCGGCGCCGACTTCCACATCGCCATGACCGACATGCTGCTCACCGGCTTCCCGGTCGCGGGTGACGCGGGCAACCTCTTCCCGCCGCTGCGCCCGGACCAGATCGCGATCGGCATGCCGGCCTCGACCAACGCGGGCAACGGCTATGTCGCCCCGGCCGAGGTCACCAAGACCCTGGACTGCCTGACGAAGAAGACGAACTGCGGCTCGTACGCGACCCACGGCACCTGGCCCGCGCTGCGCGGCCTGATGACCTGGTCGGTCAACTGGGACCGGTTCTCGAACTGGGAGTTCCAGAAGAACTTCGACGCGTACTTCGGCTGAGCAGCAGCCGCAGTGCGGTCAGCAGGACCGTGCACAGGCACCAGCTGGCCGCCACGTCCAGCGGCCAGTGGTAGCCGCGCCGGACCAGGCCGTAGGAGACGGCGAGGACCAGGGCCGCGCAGACGGTGACGACGGTGCGGCGGGCGGCCCGGGAGCGGAGCCAGGGGAGGAGGAGCAGGGTCGCGGAGCCGTACGCGATCGCCGCCGTCGCCGTATGGCCGGAGGGGAAGTAGCCGACCGCCGGGGGCACCACCGGGGTCCCCGGACGGGCGGTCCACTCCTTGACCGGCACGATGATCGCCGGGACCAGGGCCATCAGGAGGGCGGCAGCGGCGGGCGGCAGCCACCAGCGGTCTGTACCAGTGGAACGGCCGCGCCGGACGACGTATCCGATGACGATCACCAGGACCGGAACCGCGACCTGCACGTTCCCGAGGTCGGAGAGGAGTTCGGAGAACCGGTCCGGGTGGACGAGTGCGCTGCTCAGGCGGCTGTCCAGGCGGAGCAGGGGGCCGTGGGCCACGACCTGCCAGGTGATCAGCGCGAAGAGAAGGGCCGGAAGGCTCACAAGCCCCAGGAGTCCCGCGAGGGGAAAGTGAAAGAAGGAGGTCGGCCGCCCCGGAACAGGGGGGGTGGTTCCGAGGCGGCCGTCCGGATCGGAACGCCGCGCGCCCCGGGGGGTTTGGGGCGAGCGACCGTCCGATCGGTGAGGAGATCCGGAGCCGGAGGCCCCGGTTGTGTGCGCGAGGGCACGACCAGGTCGAAGCTGGGGAGGCCCCGGCCTGAAGTCGCCCACAGTCCCCTGTGGGCGGGGTGTATCTCTCATCTGCTTAGAACTTACGGCAGGGGCAGGCGTGGCGACAGGCGGAATCGCGTCCCGTCATGCACCTCGCACACCTTCTTCACACGGCCTGACGGGGGCCGCCCCGGCCCCCCGCATCACGCCAGGTGGGAGGGGAGGGGCGGCGGTGGCACACGGGTTCGAGACCCTGTGGGCGGGCTATGAGAAGGCTGTGGCTCAGATCCGAGCGAAGGCCTGCTCGATGATGTCGAGGCCCTCGTTCAGCAGGTCCTCGCCGATGACCAGCGGCGGCAGGAAGCGCAGCACGTTGCCGTAGGTGCCACAGGTCAGGACCAGCAGGCCCTCCTGGTGGCAGGCCTTGGCGAGGGCGGCGGTCGCCTCCGGGTTCGGCTCCTTGGTCGTACGGTCCTTGACCAGCTCGATGGCGATCATCGCGCCGCGGCCCCGCACGTCGCCGATGACGTCGAACTTCTCGGCCATCGCGGACAGCCGCGGCTTCATGATCGCCTCGATCGCCTTCGCCTTGGCGTTGAGGTCCAGCTCCTTCATGGTCTCGATGGCACCGAGCGCACCGGCGCAGGCGACCGGGTTGCCGCCGTAGGTGCCGCCGAGGCCGCCGGAGTGCGCGGCGTCCATGATCTCGGCGCGGCCCGTGACAGCGGCCAGCGGCAGACCGCCGGCGATGCCCTTGGCGGTGGTGATCAGGTCCGGGACGATCCCCTCGTCCTCGCAGGCGAACCACTGACCCGTACGGCAGAACCCGGACTGGATCTCGTCGGCGACGAAGACGATCCCGTTGTCCTTGGCGAACTGGCTGATCGCCGGCAGGAAGCCCTTGGCGGGCTCGATGAAGCCGCCCTCGCCGAGCACCGGCTCGATGATGATCGCGGCCACGTTGTCCGCGCCGATCTGCTTGTTGATCATGTCGATGGCCTGGGCGGAGGCCTCGGCACCGGCGTTCTGGGGGCCGGTGAGCCAGCGGTAGCCGTACGCCACCGGCACCCGGTAGACCTCGGGCGCGAACGGCCCGAAGCCGTGCTTGTACGGCATGTTCTTCGCGGTCAGCGCCATGGTGAGGTTGGTCCGGCCGTGGTAGCCGTGGTCGAACACGACGACGGCCTGCCGCTTGGTGTAGGCGCGGGCGATCTTCACGGCGTTCTCGACGGCCTCGGCGCCGGAGTTGAACAGCGCGGACTTCTTGGCGTGGTCGCCGGGCGTCAGCTCGGCCAGCGCCTCCGCGACGGCCACATAGCCCTCGTACGGGGTGACCATGAAACAGGTGTGGGTGAAGTCGGCCAGCTGGGCGGCGGCCCGGCGTACGACGGCCTCGGCGGAGGCGCCCACGCTGGTCACCGCGATACCGGAACCGAAGTCGATCAGACGGTTGCCGTCGACGTCCTCGATGATGCCGCCGCCCGCGCGGGCGGTGAACACCGGCAGCACGGAACCGACGCCCTGCGCGACCGCGGCCATGCGGCGGGCCTGCAGCTCCTGCGACTTGGGGCCGGGGATGGCGGTGACGACGCGGCGCTCCTGCGGAAGTGCGGTCATGGGGGCTCCCTGATGATCAATCGTGCGTTCCGGGGCGCTGTGCGTGTCCGGCGGCCCCGGGGCGGCTCCGGCGGTGCGTATCCGGACGCTCTCCTTCTTTCTTCGCAGGCTAGGTCCGGCTGTGGGAGGTGGGCATGCTCCATGTGGGTGTTGTCCGGGGGTGGCGTTGTCCGTGGTGGACATACTGTGCCGGGCGGCGGCGGGACCCGGCTGACGGTTCCTCGGCCGCGTAAGCGGTGAACTCCCCTGGGGAGGGCGTTAGATTGACTCGCTGACGGTGGACGGAACGGCTGGTCAGGGGGAAAGGGCGATGGACAGCGACAGGACGCGGGACACACAGGACACCCACACGAATCCTGTACCGCGTCCGGCGGGGCCGCAGGACGCGGGCAGGACGCCGGCCGAGGCCGCCGCCGTGCCGCCGCGGCCGAACCTGCCGCCCGGGGCGCCGAACCTGCCGCCCGGGGCGCCTCCGATGCCCGACGGCTCGGCCTTTCTGAGCTGGCTGCGGGCGTCCAGGCCGGAGGCGCCGCCGGGGGTATGGCGGTTCGGATACCGGTCCCGGCCCGCGGAAGAGCCCGACCAGGTCCCGGCAAGGCAACTGCTGAGCGGGGCGCTGATCGCCTTCCTGGTGGGGTGGCTGGTCTGGTCCCTGCTGACGCACGGCTACCTGGGTGCGTGGTGGGGCCTGCCGCTCCGACTGTTCCTCCCTGACTCTTGGCAGGGCGAGAACGGCACGATCGGGAAGACCACGGCGCAGTTCATCTATCGGGGATACACCTACCTCGTAGGCCTCACCATCCTGATCGTGGTGGGCAGGCTGGGCCGATGGGGAGAGGTGTGGCGGCGGTTTGTCGCTCCTCGGTTCAAGGCTCCGGTGTCCCGGCAGGAGCCCCGCACCGCGGAGGAAGACCCCGCCCAGTGGCCCCACCTCCGCGACGCCGGGGCGCATGACGCCGCTGACCGGCTCGCTGCCGAGGCGCGGGCCGGGCTGATGGGGGACGTGGACCAGGCCCGGATCGCCCGGGCCTGGCAGGGCGTGCGCAGCGGCCGGCACAGCATGGCGTCGTTCTCCGCCGCCGTGGTCAAGGACGGCGCCGCCGCCTGCCTGCACCCCTCCGGGGAACGCGACCTGCCCGCCCGGCACGCCCGGCACGACCTGGTCACCGGCCAGGTGCGGCTCGGCACGACGGCCGACGACCCCCGCAACCCCTACCTCTACCGCGGCACCGGCCTCGCCGTCGGCCCCGAGCTGCTCGGCACCTCCCTGCTCGCCGTCGGCCCGGCCGGCTCCGGCAAGACCGGCGCGCTGGTACGCCCGCTCGCCGAGTCGCTCTGCCTGCACGCGCTCGCCGGCCGCGCCTCCGTGGTCGTCGTCGGCGCTGCCGGCGCCGGACTCGGACCCGCCGACTCCTACGACGTCGTCGTCCGCATCGCCCACCCCGAGTCCGTCTACGACCTCGACCTGTACGGCGGCACCACCGACCCCGACGAAGCCGCCGCCATAATCGCCGAGGCCCTCGTCGGCGACCTCGCCGACCCGCACCCCGGCAGCGACAGCCGCCGCTCCACCACCGTCCTCGCCCAACTGCTCGGCCCGTTCAAGGCGGTCCACGGCCGCTTCCCCTCCGTACCCGAACTCCGCCAGCTCCTGGACGGCGCCCCCGGCCCGGTGGCCGCGCTCCGCAAGGCGCTGACGGCCACGGGACACGAGTCGCTGCTGCGCGAACTCGACGCCCGGGAACGGCAGATGGGGCAACCGGGAGACGTGGGCGCGGTGCTCGCCGACCGCATCGCTCTCCTGGACCGTCCGGCCTTCGCCGGGTTCTTCGACACCTCCGGCCAGTCCCGCCCCTTCTCCCTCAAGGCCCTCGACCACCCGGTCCGGGTCCGTATCGACCTGCCCGAGCGCGGCCACGCGGACGCCTCCCGCATCCTGGCCCGGCTGGTGCTCGCCCAGTTCACGGCGAGCGTGACGGTACGGGACGACCGTTCGCTCTTCGCCTGCCTGCTCCTGGACGACGCCACGGGTGTGGTGACGCCGGAGGCGGTACGCGCCGTCCAGCGCCTGCGGTCGGCCAACGCCGGCGTCGCGCTGACCCTGCGCACCCTGGACGACGTACCCCGCCCCCTGCGTGGGCCGCTGCTGGGGGCCACCGGCTGCCGTATGGCCTTCGCCGGACTCACCCCCTGGGACGGTCAGGACTTCGCCGAGGTCTGGGGCAAGGAGTGGACCGAGGCCCGGGACGTCACCGACCGCCAGATCATCGCGGAGACCCCGGCGGGCAAGGCGCTGCACGTCGTACGGCGGGTCATCACCGGCAAGGCGCCCACGGCCCGCGCGGTCACCGTCCGGCAGGTGGAGCGCGAGCGCTGGTCGGCCTCCGAGCTCGCCCACGGCGTGCCGGCGGGCCATGCCGTCCTCTCCCTGACGACCGTCAAGGGCGAGCACGCGCCGCCCCTGCTGGTGGACCTCAGGGGCGGTGCCGGCCGGGTTTGAACAGGGAGTCACGCGCGACCGTACAGTGAGGCAGAATCGACAGTGGCCGTTCATACGAGACGGCCAAAGGCCCACTGCCCTCTGTGCACGTCTTCACGTGTTCCCGACCGAAGAGAAGATCTGACGGCCCGATGCCACCGACGCTCGCCTCGCTCGTCCACCATTCCGCGCTCAAACTGACGGTGCGCGCGGGCGAGGACCGCCTCGACGTGCCCGTGCGCTGGGCCCATGTCAGCGAACTCGCCGACCCCGTGCCGTACATGGAGGGCGGGGAGCTCCTCCTGATCACCGCGCTGAAGCTGGACGCCGACGATCCTCAGGCGATGCGACGGTATGTGAAACGCCTGGTGGGAGCGGGTGTGGTGGGTCTCGGCTTCGCCGTCGGGGTCAACTACGAGGAGATCCCCAAGGCCCTGGTCGACGCGGCCGAGCAGGAGGACCTGCCCCTGCTGGAGGTGCCGCGCCGCACCCCGTTCCTCGCCATCAGCAAGGCCGTGTCGGCGGCGATCGCGGCCGACCAGTATCGGGCGGTCACGGCGGGCTTCGCCGCCCAGCGCGAACTGACCAGGCAGGCCCTGAACGCCGGGCCCGAGGGCCTGCTGGCCGCACTCGCCGCGCAGGTCAACGGCTGGGCGGCGCTGTACGACGCCTCGGGCGCGGTCGTCGCCACGGCACCGGAGTGGGCGGGCCGCCGGGCGGCCCGGCTGACGGCCGAGGTGGAACGGCTGCGGGAGCGCCCGGCGCCGGCCTCGTCGGTGGTGGGCGGCCCGGACAACGAGGACCGGGTGGAGCTGCACTCCCTCGGCACCGGCCGCAGGTCCCGGGCGGCCCTCGCGGTCGGCACCGCGGCGGCCCTCGGCACCGCCGAGCGGTACGCCGTCCACTCGGCCATCGCCCTGCTCACGCTCACGACGGAACGCTCCCGTTCGCTGCACGCGGCCGAGCAGCGGGTGGGCGCGGCGGTACTGCGCATGCTGCTCGCCGGGCAGCCGGACCACGCCCGGGGGGTCGCCGGGGATCTGTACGGCGGGCTTCTCGACGCCCCCTTCCGGATGATCGTCGCCGATGCGGGCGCCGAGCTGCTCGCCGGTCTCACGGAGGCGGTCGAGTCGGCCGCGGCGCGTGCCGGGGAGGCGGTGCTGGTGGTGCCGGAGGGGGAGCGGCTGGTGGTGCTGGCCGCCGACGGAGGTGCGGCGGTGGGCGCGTGCGCCGACCACGCGGCGGCGCGCGAGGCCGCCCGGGCCGCACCGGAGAAGGACGGCACCGGCGAGGACGACCTGGTCGTGGGCATGTCGGCCCCGTCCGGCCCGATCGGTGCGGCGGCCGCCTACAAACAGGCCGAGCAGGCCCTGTCGGTGGCCCGGCGGCGGGGCCGGGTGCTGGTCGAGCACGAGCAGCTGGCCGCCGGTTCGGTCCTGCCCCTGCTGGCCGACGACGCGGTGAAGGCGTTCGCGGACGGTCTGCTGCGGGCGCTGTACGAGCATGACGCGACGGGCCGCGGTGACCTGGTGGCCTCCCTGCGGGCCTGGCTGTCCCGGCACGGCCAGTGGGACGCGGCGGCTGCCGACCTGGGCGTGCACCGGCATACGCTGAGGTACCGGATGCGCAGGGTCGAGGAGATCCTGGGCCGTTCCCTGGACGACCCGGACGCCCGGATGGAGCTGTGGCTGGCGCTGAAGGCGACCTCGGCGGACTGACCGCCGCCGGAGAGCCCGGAGAACACGGCCTGTATGCCTCTGCCAAAGAGGCGCACCCCCGCTCGCCACCACTACACCCCGGACAAGCGCCGCTTCTCCCTCCCGCGCCTACGGTGGACCTTGGAAGCCAAGAAATCCCCACACGCGGAAGGGCCGGGACTCTCATGACCGCCACCCACGCCTTCTGGCTCGCCGGCCGTCAGGTCACCGGCGAGGACACCTTCGACGTCACCAGCCCCTGGGACGGGCGCCTCGTCGGCAAGGTCGGCGTGCCGACCGACGCGCAGGTCGAGGAAGCCGTCGCCGCCGCGTACGCCGTACGGGACGAGTTCGCCGCCACCCCGGCCCACATACGCGCCGCCGCCCTCGACCACGTCAGCCGGCGCCTCGTCGAGCGCACCGAGGAGATAGCCCAGCTGATCTCCGCCGAGAACGGCAAGCCCATCAAGTGGGCGCGCGGCGAGGTCGGCCGTGCCGTCTCCGTGTTCCGGTTCGCCGCCGAGGAGGCCCGGCGCTTCAACGGCGGTGAGGCCCAGCGGCTCGACACCGACCTCGGCGGCCAGGGCCGGCTCGCGCTGACCCGCCGTTTCCCGAAGGGCGTCGTCCTCGGCATCGCGCCCTTCAACTTCCCGCTCAACCTCTGCGCCCACAAGATCGCCCCGGCCATCGCCGCCGGCGTGCCGATCATCCTCAAGCCGGCGCCCGCCACCCCCCTGTCCGGCCTGATCATCGGCGACCTGCTCGCCGAGACCGAGGGCCTCCCGGCCGGCTCCTGGTCGATCCTCACGGTCGCCAACGACAAGATGGCGGCCCTCGTCCAGGACGAGCGCCTCCCGGTCATCTCGTTCACCGGTTCCGAGAAGGTCGGCTACTCGATCATGGACTCGGTCCCGCGCAAGCACTGCACCCTGGAGCTGGGCGGCAACGGCGCGGCCGTCGTCCTCGGCGACTACGCGAGCGACGCCGACCTCGACTGGGCCGCCACCCGCATCGCCACCTTCTCCAACTACCAGGGCGGCCAGTCCTGCATCTCCGTGCAGCGGGTCATCGCCGACGCGTCCGTCTACGACCGGCTGCTCCCGCGCATCGTCGCCGCCGTCGAGGCCCAGGTCACCGGTGACCCCGCCGACGCCAGGACCGACGTCGGCCCGCTGGTCAGCGAGGCCGCCGCGGAGCGCGTCGAGGCGTGGGTGAAGGAGGCCGTGGAGGCCGGCGCCACGCTGGTCACCGGCGGCGACCGCGACGGCGCCAGCTTCGCGCCGACCGTCCTCACCGAGGTCCCGGCGGACACCACCATCTCCTGCGAGGAGGTCTTCGGACCCGTCCTCACCGTGCAGAAGGTGTACGGCGAGGCCGAGGCCTTCGCCGCCGCCAACGACTCCAAGTACGGCCTCCAGGCGGGCGTCTTCACCCACGACCTCCAGACCGCCTTCCGCGCCCACCGCGCGCTCGAGGTCGGCGGTGTCGTCGTCGGCGACGTCCCGTCCTACCGCGCCGACCAGATGCCGTACGGGGGCGCCAAGCAGTCCGGCGTCGGCCGCGAGGGCGTCAAGTTCGCGATGGACGACTACACCTACGAGCGGGTCCTGGTCCTCACCGGCCTCGCCCTCTGACCTGCCCCGGACACGACACCACGGCCGGAGCCCGCTGTGCGGGGGCTCCGGCCGTCGGTGTGCTGGGACCCGGTCGCCGGGACCGTCTTCTTGTCAATGGGAACCATTTTCAGATACGGTTTCCGTGACGCTCGTCGTCGTCCCCTCGAAGGGGCCCGGCACCGATGCCTTCCGGTGCCGGGCCCCTTCTCGGTGCCGGCCGCTCCGGACCCTCAACCGGAGAAGCCGACGTGCGCGAGCCGCAGCGGGCCGCGCAGTCCGATGCGGACGTCGTGCACGCCCTCGGCGACGATGCCGGCGGTGAGCGAGGTGTACGCGTACGGGCCCGGTGTCGGCTCGGCGAGCGTCAGCACCGCCAGCGGCGGGCCGCCGTCCAGGGACAGTTCCAGCGAGCCGGCGCCCGACACCCGCGCGGTCACCTCGGTCACCCCCCGGCCGAAGTCGCAGTCCCGGTAGACGAGTTCACCGAGGCCGTCGCCCTTCGGCGTGACCGCGTCACCCTCCGACCTGGTCCGGTCGACGATCGCGATGCCCGACTGCTCGTCGAAGTCGGCAGCCGGCAGACCGCGTGCGGCGACCGGCCGCGGCGCGGCCGCTTCGCCCTCCAGGACCAGCGTCGTCCGCAGCCGGATGTCCTCGCTGGACGCGCCGACCAGCAGGTCGTACGGACCGGGCTCCATGCGCCGTCCGCCGCGCGCCACGTCCCAGAACGCGAAGGCGGAGAGCGGGACTTCGAAGGTCAGCCCGGTCCGTGCGCCGGGGGCGAGGGTGATCCTGCGGTGGGCCAGGAGTTCGCGGCGCGGGCGCACCGACGAGGGCTCGACCGCCCGGGAGTAGAGCTGGGCCACCTCGTCCGCCGTCACGTCACCGGTGTTGGTGACCGTGAACGACGCGCTGAGTGTCCCGTCCGCCACCTCGGTGACCAGGTCGGCATAGGAGAAGGACGCGTACGACAGGCCGTGGCCGAACGGGAAGAGCGGGGCGCCCTCGAAGTAGAGGTACGTCTGGCGGGCGCCCAGCACGTCGTAGTCGAGCAGGTCGGGAAGGTCGGCGTCGGAGGCGTACCAGGTCTGCGGGAGGCGGCCCGCGGGGGAGACGTCACCGGCCAGCACCCGGGCGAGCGCGGTGCCGGCCGCCTGGCCGCCGTGCGCCGTCCACAGGACCGCCGGGAGGCGGGCCACGTCCACCGCGTAGGGGTAGGCCGACGTCAGGGCCAGGACCGTCCGCGGGTTCACGGACCGGGCCGCACGCAGCAGGCGCTCCTGGTGCGGGGGCAGGGCCAGGGTCGTACGGTCCTCGGTCTCACGGCCGTTGATGTGCGGGTCGTTGCCCGCGACGACCAGGACCGCGTCGGCCGCGGCGGCCACCCTGGCGACGGCCTCCGTACCCCGCTCGACGATGATCAACTCGAAGATCGACGCGTTCTCGGCGGCAACCTGCACGCCGTCGGCGGCGACAGAGACATGGCGACCCGTGCCGAGATGCCGGAGGAGGTGACCGTTCTCATGGGGTTCCAGGCGGAATGTCTCCTGGACGACCCAGCCGCCGGGCTGGTCCGCGGAGGCGCGGAGGCGCCCGTCGTCGGCGACCGAGAGGTAGCGGCCGTCGGGGGCGCGGAGCGTCAGCACGCCTTCGCCCCAGTCGACGAGGGCGAGTTCGGTGCCCGTCGCGTCGGTGGCCAGCGGGGGCAGGTCGGTGCGGCCCGCCAGCAGCGCCGGGTCCAGGGCGCCCGTCGCGCCGCGCGTCTCCTCGGCGGCCTCGGGAGCGGGCGGTACGTGCAGGAAGGTGCCGTCCGCGAGCCTGAGCCGGACCCGGTCCACGCCCTCCGCGAACTCCACACGCTCCGCGCCGAACCGTTCGTACAGGCCCTCCAGCGGGGTGGAGCGGTGCAGCAGCGTCCCGCTGTACCAGTCGAGCTTGCACTCGTCGGCGAGCAGACCGACCACCGCGATCCGGGTGTCGGGCGCGAGCGGCAGCAGGTCGCCGTCGTTCTTGAGGAGGACGACGGCCTGTTCCGCCGCCTCCTGGGCGAGGGCGCGGTGCGCGGGGGTGTCGAAGTCGGACGTGTGCGCATACGGGTCGTCGTGCGGGTCGAACTCGCCGAGGCGGAAGCGGACCGAGAGCTGGCGGCGCACCGCCGTGTCGATGTCGGCCTCCGTCACCAGGCCCTGCGCCAAAGCCCCGTTGAACCGCGCGACGATCTGCGAACCGTCCGTGCCGTGGTCGGTGAAGCTGTCGACACCAGCGAGCAGGGCGGCCGCGGTGGCCTCCTCATGCGTGTCGAAGTAGTGCTCGTGATCGACCAGGTTGCTGGGCGCGCCGGCGTCCGAGCAGACCAGCAGATCCTCCGCCGTCCAGCCGCGCAACTGCTCGCGCAGGTAGGGGGAGACGTGGTTGGGGCGGCCGTTGACCAGGTTGTACGCCGGCATCACCCCGGCCACCGCGCCCGCCCGCACGGTCTCCTCGAAGGCGCGCAGGTCGTACTCGTGCAGCACCCGCGGGCGGACCGAGGAGGAGGAAGTGGCGCGGTCCGTCTCGTTGTTGTGGGCGAGCCAGTGCTTGAGGACGGGCGCGGTGCGCCAGTACACCGGGTGGTCGCCGCGCAGGCCGCGGGTGTAGGCGGTGGCGATGGCGGAGGTGAGCTTCGGGTCCTCGGAGTAGCCCTCCTCGTTGCGGCCCCAGAGCGGGTGGCGCAGCAGATTCACCGTCGGCGCCCAGACGTTGAGGCCCACGCGGTCGTCGCGGGCGCGCATCGCCCGGACCTCCCGGGACACGGCCTCGCCGACCCGGCGTACGAGATCGGTGTTCCAGGTCGCACCGAGGCCGACCGCCTGGGGGAACACCGTGGCCGGGCCCATCCAGGCGACCCCGTGCAGGGCCTCCTGGCCGGTGCGGAAGGCGGCGATGCCCAGGCGCGCCACGGCGGGTGCGAACTGGTGCAGGAAGGAGACCTTCTCGTCCAGGGTGAGCCGCGCCAGCAGGTCGTCGATGCGCTTCGCGAACGGCAGGTGCGGATCGCGGAAAGGCGGCGTAGGCGGCGTTCGATCGGTCACGTGCGGTTCCCCTTGCGATGGAGCGACGAGGAGCTTTCGAAGCGCTTCGATGCTCATTCGACGCACCGTCGGGTGTCAAGAGACGCTCACCGAAATTTCAAGCGGCGCATACGGAGAGGTCATCCCTGTCACCTCGGAGGAATCTTGGGAGCGACCCTTGTGCACCCCCGGGTGTTCACTTAACCTCGCAGCAACATCGAAGCGCTTCGACTAGCCGACCAGCCGACTCACGGGTCCGCCCCCAGGGACACATGACAGCGGTCGACCGTGGTCGGGGGACCGCTTCAGCTCAGCCAGTTCCACTCGAGACACCGCAGCCGACGGCCACCGCCGGGTGTCCTGGTGCGCCATGAAGGGTTGACGCAATGACGCCGAACGCCGCTTCCCCCTCCTCTGGTCCTTCCGGTCCGAGCCGGAGAAGCTTCCTCGCCTCCACGGCGGTCGCCGCCGCAGCGGTGGCGGGGGGCACGCCGTTGCTCGCCGCCTGCGGGGCGTCGGACAGCGGTTCGGGCGGGGGCTCCTCCTCGGGCAAGGACACCAAGAAGCTGCTGCCGTCCTACGTCGCCAACAACGTGGTGGCCCCGGACATCCCGGCGAAGAACGGCTCGGCGATCGGCTTCACCAGCAAACTCGACCTGGCGACCCTGAAGACCTCGGTCCCGAAGAAGCTCGGCAAGGGCGGCAAGGTCACCGTCATGTCGCCGTTCTGGGGCTCCCCGCCCAAGCAGGACAACGCCTACTACCAGGCGATGAACGCCCTGATCGGCGTCGACGTCGAGTGGCAGAACCAGGACGGCAACACCTACGACCAGAAGCTCGGCGCGGTGCTCGCCTCCAGCGACGTACCGGACGTCGTGGTCGTCCCGAACTGGAACATGGGCGGCAAGATACCCACCGCCATCATCAGCAAGTTCGCCGACCTGGGCCCGTATCTGTCGGGCGACAAGGTCAAGGACTACCCGAACCTCGCCGCCATCCCGACCGACGCCTGGCGGCGCTGCATCTTCGGCGGCAAGCTGCGCGGACTGCCGATGCCGTCCTCGTACGTGACCAACATCGTGCCCCTCTACCGCAAGGACGTCTTCGACAAGGAGGGCTACGAGGTCCCGCGCTCCGCGGACGAGTTCCTCTCCCTGGCGAAGGAGATCACCGACGCCAAGGCCAAGCGCTGGGCCTGCATGGACATGAAGTGGACCGCCTGGCAGATGTTCGGCGTCCTGTCCGGCAGCGAGAAGCCGCTCGGCTGGAACCTCGTCGACGGCAAGCTGATCAACCGCATCGAGACCGACGAGTACCTCGAAGCCCTGGAGTGGACCCGCAAGCTCTTCGCCGCCGGGGTCGTGCACCCCGACGCCAAGCTGGGCAAGAACGCCCCCGACCCGGGCCCCAAGTTCGCGGCCGGCGAGTTCCTGATCTACGCCCAGGACATCAGCCAGTGGTGGAGCCGCACCGCCGAACAGGCCACCCAGAACCCGGACTACAAGATCTGGGGCATGGACGTCTACGCCCACGACGGCGGCGACCCGCAGGTCTGGGCCGAACAGCCGGCCGGCATCTTCGCCTTCGTCAACAAGAAGGCCTCGGAGTCCGTCATCCACGACGTGCTGGCCGTCGCCAACGTCACCGCCGCGCCGTACGGCACCAAGGAGTACATGGCCACCAACTACGGCGTCGAGGGCACCCACTACACCGTCAAGGACGGCGTGCCCACCAAGACCACCCAGGGCAACAACGAGGTCCTCAACGCCTACGTCATGGTCGCGAGCCCCGCCGCCACCATCGCCCACCCCGACTTCCCCGACGTCGCCAAGGCGCAGGTCGAGTGGCAGCAGCGGATGGGCTCCTTCACCAGGAAGTCCAGCTTCTTCGGCCAGATGATCACCGAGCCGTCCCGCTACACCAACCTCATGAACGACTTCGAGACGTTGGAGGACGACATCACCCGCGGCCGCAAGAAGATCAGCGACATGCAGCAGGCCGTCTCCGACTGGAAGAGCAAGGGCGGCGACCAGCTGCGCGACTGGTACAAGAAGCTGCTCGACGACAACGGCTCGTCGGCGAGCTGACCCGGCACCGAGGCAAGGAGAACGGCCGTGTCCCACAGCACGGTGCCTCGCAGCAGGGCCGAGGCAGACGACAGCGCGGGGCGGACTCCGGTGGCGTCCGGCGGCGCCACCGGCACCCGCGGCAAGAAGGGGACCGGGAAGCTGAGCCTGCGCCTCAGATTCAGACGCGACCGCGCGCTGATCCTGATGACGCTGCCGGCGGTCCTGCTGATCCTGGTCTTCAACTACCTGCCGATCCTCGGCAACATCGTCGCCTTCCAGGACTACGACCCGTACGTCAGCGACAACGGCATCGTCTCCATGCTGCACAGCCCCTGGGTGGGCTTCGAGAACTTCCAGCGGATCTTCGCCGACTCGGCGTTCTGGGACGCGGTGAAGAACACACTGGTGCTGTTCTTCCTGCAACTCGTGCTGTTCTTCCCGATCCCGATCGCACTCGCGCTGCTCATCAACAGCGTGGTCCGGCCCCGGATACGGGCGATCTCCCAGGCGGTCCTGTACCTCCCGCACTTCTTCTCCTGGGTGCTGGTCATCTCCGTCTTCCAGCAGATCTTCGGTGGCGCGGGTCTGCTGTCGCAGCTGCTGAGGCAGCACGGCTACGACGGCCTCGACATCATGACCGACCCGTCGACCTTCAAGTTCCTGGTCACGGCGGAGGGCGTCTGGAAGGACGCGGGCTGGGGGATCATCGTCTTCCTGGCCGCGCTGGCTTCCGTGAGCCCGGACCTCTACGAGGCGGCGGCGATGGACGGGGCCGGCCGCTGGCGCCGCATCTGGCATGTCACGCTGCCCGCCCTGCGGCCGGTGATCGCCCTGCTGCTGGTGCTGCGCGTGGGCGACGCGCTGACCGTCGGCTTCGAACAGATCCTGCTCCAACGCGACGCGGTCGGCCCGGGAGCCGCCGAAGTCCTCGACACCTTCGTCTGGTGGAACGGCGTCCGCAACCAGGACTTCGGCTACGCGGCCGCCGCCGGTCTGATCAAGGGCGTGGTCAGCCTCGGCCTGGTCCTCGCCGCGAACAAAGTGGCCCATCTCATGGGCGAGCAGGGGGTGTACAAGAAGTGACCGCCGTCATCGACAAGCCTCCCGTACGGGAACCTTCCCGATGGGCCGCCCCACCCCGTCCGGCATGGGAGGAGGAGCCCGGCAGGGCTGGCCTGGCCGGCAAGGGTCTCGTGCTCGCCCTCGCCTGCCTGGCCATCCTCTTCCCCCTCTGGATCATCGTCGTGACCAGCCTCTCCTCACGGAAGACGATCGACGAGGCCGGCGGGCTGGTGATGGTGCCCAAGGGCATCACCTTCATCGCGTACAAAGAGCTGCTGAGCGGCGGCCAGGTCACCCGGGCCACGGTCATCAGCATCCTGATCACCGTCGTCGGCACGCTGTTCTCGATGGCCGTGTCGGTGCTGTGCGCGTACGGCCTCTCACGCATCGGCTCGCTCGGCCACCGCTGGTTCCTGATGCTGCTGCTGGCGACCATGTTCTTCAGCGCGGGCCTGATCCCGACGTACCTCCTGGTCCAGTCCCTGGGCCTGACCGACAGCTATCTCGCCCTGATCCTGCCGAGCGCGGTGAGCGTCTTCAACATCCTCGTCCTGCGCGGGTTCTTCATGGGCATCTCGCAGGAGCTGATCGACAGCGCGCACATCGACGGCGCCGGCGACTTCCGGATCCTGTGGCAGATCGTCATGCCGCTGTCGCGTGCGGTGCTCGCCGTGATCACCCTCTTCTACGCGGTCGGGTACTGGAGCGCGTGGTTCAACGCGTCCCTGTATCTCAACAACCAGGACAAGATGCCGCTGCAGAACGTCATGATCCAGCTGGTGCAGAAGCAGGAAGCCCCGGTGGGGCTGGGACAGGCGATCAAGACGGGGCAGCTGTCGGGGCTCGCGGTGCAGATGGCGGTGATGGTGATGGCGCTGCTGCCCGTGGCGGTGCTATCGCCGTTCGTCCAGAAGCACTTCAAGAAGGGGATGCTGACGGGGGCGGTGAAGGGGTAGCCGACGCCTTCTGACGGGGGTGGCGGGGGAGCGTCGGCGGCTGCGGGTGGTTCGTGGCCGATCGCGCCCACGCGGCGGAGCCGCACATCGATACAGCCCCGCGCCCCTGACGGGGCGCCACCGCGGTCGGCGCCTTTTGAGCTCACCCAGCCTGCGGGCAGTCGTGCCGCTGGGCGGCACGGGTGGGCGCGGGCGGCACCCTGCCAGCGCCGGTAAGCGTCCCCCCCGGCTCCAGCCCACCAATCCAACCCACGCCACCACGAGGTTCCCCATGCCCACCCTGAGCCGCAGAACCGTCCTCGCCGGCACCGCCGCTGCAACTGCTCTCACCGCGCTCCCGATCCCCGACGCCCTCGCGGCCGAGCCCCGCCCGCAGGCGTACCGCTGGCGCAACGCGGTGATCGGCGGCACCGGTTTCGTCACCGGTGTCCTCTTCCACCCCACCACCCCCGGCCTCGCCTACGCCCGTACCGACATCGGCGGCGCCTACCGCTGGGACACCCGCACCGCCCGCTGGACCCCCCTCACCGATCACCTCGGCTGGGACGACTGGAACCTCCTCGGTGTCGAGGCCCTCGCCGTGGACCCCGCCCACCCGGACCGGCTCTACCTCGCCCTCGGCACCTACGCCCAGTCCTGGGCCGGCAACGGCGCGGTCCTCCGCTCCGACGACCGCGGCACCACCTGGACCCGTACCGACCTCACCGTCAAGCTCGGCGCCAACGAGGACGGCCGGGGCATGGGCGAGCGCCTTCTCGTCGACCCGCGTGACAGCGACACCCTCTGGCTGGGGACGAGGCACGACGGACTGCTCAGGTCGACCGACCGCGGCGCCACGTGGGCGGCCGTCACCGGCTTCCCGCCCACCCCCGCCGCCTCCGGCCAGGGCGTCACCCTCCTCGTCGCCGTCGGCCGCGCCGTCTACGCCGGCTGGGGCGACGCCGACGGCAGCGCCACCGCCGTCAACCTGTACCGCACCACCGACGGGACCACCTGGGAAGCCGTCCCCGGCCAACCCGCCGGCACCTCCGCCAGGATCCCGGTCCGCGCCGCCCACGACCGGCACGCGCGCGAGCTGTACGTGACCTACGCCGACGCTCCCGGTCCCAACGGCCAGGCCGACGGCAGCGTGCACAAGCTCTCGACCGTCACCGGCCGCTGGACCGAGGTCACCCCCGTCCGCCCCGGCGGCGGCGACACCTTCGGCTACGGCGGGGTCGCCGTCGACGCCCGCCGGCCCGGCACCGTCGTCGTCTCGACGAACAACCGGTGGACGGCCGTGGACACCCTCTACCGGACCACCGACGGCGGCCGTACCTGGACGTCCCTGAAGGACGCCGCTGTCTTCGACGTGTCGGAGACTCCCTTCCTGAAGTGGGGCGGCGATCAGCCCAAGTTCGGGTGGTGGATCCAGGCCGTGGCCGTCGACCCGCACGACTCGAAGCACGTCGTCTACGGCACCGGCGCCACCCTCTACGGCACCCGCGACCTCGTCCACTGGTCCCCGCGGATCCGCGGTCTGGAGGAGACGTCCGTACTGCAGCTGGTGTCGCCCCCGGTCGGGGAGGCGCACCTGCTGAGCGGCTCGGGGGACATCGGCGTCCTGTACCACGAGCGGCTCACCGCGTCTCCGTCCCGCGGTATGGCCACGAACCCCGTGTTCGGGTCGGCGACGGGACTCGCGCAGGCCGCGGGCAGGCCGGCGTACGTGGTCCGTACCGGCTGGGGCGACCACGGCAACGGTGCCTTCTCGAACGACGGGGGCCGGACCTGGGCGCCCTTCGCCGCCCAGCCCTCCCTCGCCCACGACGCACCGGGGCCGATCGCCGCCAACGCCGACGGCGGCGTGCTGCTGTGGTCCTTCGTGCACTGGGACGGGACGAAGTACCCCGCCCACCGGTCGGACGACAACGGCGCCACCTGGACCGAGATCCCCTCCTTCCCGAAGGGCGCCACGCCGGTCGCCGACCCGGCCGACCCGACGCTCTTCTACGCATACGACACCGACACAGGAACGCTACAAGCCAGCACTGACAGTGGCCGGACGTTCACGGCGCGTGCCACCGGACTGCCCGCCGGGGACAGCCAGTTCCAGCTGGTCGCGGCCCCCGGCAGATCAGGTGACCTGTGGCTTAGCGTGAAGTGGAACGGGTTGTACCGGTCCATCGACGGGGGTGTGAGCTTCACCAAGGTGGCCAGCTGCTGGGCCGCCTACACTCTCGGCTTCGGCAAGGCCGCCGACGGCGCCGGCTACCCGGCGGTCTACCTCGTCGGCTCCACGGAGACCGTCACCGCCGTCCACCGCTCCGACGACGAGGCCGGGACCTGGACCCGCATCAACGACGACCGGCACCAGTGGGGCTGGACCGGGCAGGCGATCACCGGCGACCCGCGCGTGTACGGCCGGGTCTACCTCGCCACCAACGGGCGCGGCATCCAGTACGGGGAACCCGTCTGATGCCGAACCTCGCCGACGCCACCCGCGGCCGCATCCTCTTCGGCGGCGACTACAACCCCGAGCAGTGGCCCGAGGAGACCTGGCACGAGGACGTCCGGCTGATGAAGGCCGCCGGCGTCAACTCCGTGACCGCGGGCGTCTTCTCCTGGGCGAAGCTCGAACCCCAGCCGGGGGAGCGCGACTTCGGCTGGCTGGACCGGCTCATGGACCTGATGCACGGCAACGGCATCGGGGTCGTCCTCGCCACCCCGACCTCCGCGCCGCCGCCGTGGCTGGGCCGGCTGCACCCGGACACCCTGCCCCGGGACGCGGACGGCCGCACCGAGTGGTGGGGCGGCCGCCAGCACTTCTCGCACTCCAGCGCCACCTACCGCCGCTACGCCGCCGCCATCACCGAGGACCTCGCCGCCCGCTACGGCGGCCACCCGGCCCTCACCCTGTGGCACATCAACAACGAGTACTGCACCTTCGACTACGGCGACGAGGCGGCCGCCGCCTTCCGCCGCTGGCTGCGCGAGCGCTACGGCACCCTCGACGCCCTCAACTCCGCCTGGGGCACCGCCTTCTGGAGCCAGGGATACGACACCTGGGACGGCATCCTGCCGCCGCGCCACGCCCACTACATGAAGAACCCCACCCAGGTGCTGGACTTCCGCCGGTTCACCTCCGACATGCTCCTGGAGTGCTACGCGGCCGAACGCGACATCGTCGCCCGGCACACCCCGCACATCCCGGTGACCACCAACTTCATGCCGCTGTGGATCGGCCAGGACGCCTGGCGGTGGGCGGCGGAGGAGGACGTCGTCTCCGTCGACCTCTATCCCGACCCGCGCGATCCGCTGGGAGCGCAGCACGGCGCGCTCGTCCACGACCTCACCCGCTCCCAGGCGCGCGGTTCCTGGATGCTGATGGAGCAGGCCGCCGGGCCGGTCAACTGGCGCGGGGTGAACCACCCCAAACCCCGTGGCCTCAACCGTCAGTGGTCCCTTCAGGCCGTCGCCCGGGGCGCGGACGCCGTCTGCTACTTCCAGTGGCGGCAGTCCCGGCAGGGCGCGGAGAAGTTCCACTCCGCGATGGTGAGCCATGCGGGGGCGGAGGGCCGTACGTACCAGGAGGTCAAGCGCCTCGGCGCCGAACTCGCCGCGATCGGCGATGAAGTGATCGGAAGTCAGATCACCTCGGACATCGCCGTCCTCCACGACTGGCACTCCTGGTGGGCCGGCGCCCACGAAGGCCGGCTCTCCACCGAGGTGGACCTCCCCGACGTGCTGCACGCCTGGCACCGCGCCCTCTGGGAGGCGAACCTCACCACCGACTTCGCCCACCCCGAACACGACCTGTCCGCGTACAAGGTGGTGGTCGTGCCCCAGCTGTACCTCCTCACCGACACCGCCGTCCGCAACCTCCTCGGCTACGTCCAGGGCGGTGGCACCCTGGTCAGCGGCTTCCTGACCGGCGTCGCCGACGAGGACGACCGGATCCGCCCCGGCGGCATGGACGCCCGGCTGCGCGACCTGTTCGGCATCCGCACCCTGCACGAGTGGTGGCCGCTGGACGCGGGGGAGAGCGTCGGGTGCGAGGGCTTCCGGGGGACCCTGTGGTCGGAGGAGATCGAGGCCGCTCCCGGGGTCTCCGAGACCGTGCCGTACCGGGGCGGGGAACTCGACGGGCTGCCCGCGGTGCTGCGCAACGGGCGCGCCTGGTACCTCTCCACGCTCCCCGAACCGGAGGCGCTGCGGGAGCTGCTCGGCGGGATCGCCGCGGGGGCGGGAGTCCGTCCGGTGCTCGACGGGCTGCCGACGGGGGTCGAGGCGGTGCGCAGGGGTGAGCTGCTGTTCCTGTTCAACCACGGGCGCGAGGCCGTGAAGGTGCAGGTCCCGGGGCCGCACCGGGACGTGCTGACCGGTTCGGCCGTCACCGGCGCGGTCACCCTCGACCGCTACGGAGTGGCGGTGCTCAAGCCATGACCACCACCGGACCCGTGCACGGAACCTGGGAGCCCGCCCCGGCCGCCCGCTGGGAGGACGCCTTCCTGAGCGGCAACGGCCACCACGGCGCCCTGGTGTTCGGTGATCCGAACGACGACCATGTCATCGTCACCCAGCACACCCTCGTCCGCCCGAACGGCGGCGAACACGCCCGTCCGCCCCGCCTGGCCGCCGAACTCGCCACCGTGCAGGACCGGTTGCTCGCGGGCGACCTCCAGGCCGCCGAGAGCTTCACCGACGGCCGCGCTCTGCAGTGGGTCCAGCCCTTCCATCCGGCCTTCCGGATACGGCTGCGCAGGCCGGAGGGCCGGACGGACGGCTATCGCCGGACCGTCGACTTCAGCACCGGCGAGGTCGTCGCCACCACCGCCGACCGGACCAGCCGCCTCTTCGTCTCCCGCGCCGACGACGTGATCGTGCAGCAGGTCGGCACCGGCCACCTCGACATCGCCCTCGACCACCGGCTCCCGGGCGCCCCGCCCGGCCTGGGCATCGGACACGGCGCTCTCCGCACCCCCGAGGGCGCCCTGCTCAGCCTCCGCGCCCGCTACCCCGACAGCGACCGCGCCTACACCGGTGTCACCCTGGTCGCCGTCACCGGCGGCAGTACCGAACTCGTCCCGCCCGGCGTCCGCGTCACCGGCGCCGACTCCGTCCTCCTCCTCACCCGGGTCCGCCGCCACACCGGCGAACTCGACGTGACCGCCGAGGCGCGCGAGCTGCGCACGCTGCTCGACGACGGGCTGTCGTACGACGCCCTGCTCGCCCGGCACCTCGACCTCCACCGCACCGCCTACACCCGCGTCACCCTCGACCTGGCCGCCGATCCCGCCGAACGCGGCCTGCCTGGCTCCGAGTTGCTGAAGCGCACCCGCGGCACCGCCCTCCTGGAGCGGCTCTTCGCCGCCGGCCGCTACCACCTGCTCTCCTCCTCCGGCCTCAACCCGCCCCGCCTGACCGGACTGTGGACCGGCGAGTGGAACACCGCCTGGTCCGGCGCCTTCACGAACGACGCCAACCTCAACCTCCAGACGGCCTCCGCGCCCGCCGCCGCACTCCCCGAAGTCACCGACGCCCTGGCTTCTCTGATCCAGCGTCAGCAGGGCGACTGGCAGGAGAACGCCCGTACGGTCTTCGGCGCCCGGGGCATGGTCGCCCCCGCGCACACCGACGGCGAGTCCGGGCTCTCGTACCACTTCAGCCGTGAGTACCCGCTGCACCTGTGGACGGCAGGCGCCGACTGGCTGCTCAAGCCGCTCGTCGACCACGACGAGATCCGCGGCGCGCGCGATCCGCGTACGGCCGCACTGCTCGCCCAGGTCGCCACGTTCTACGAGGACTTCCTCACCCGGACCGACGCCGACGGCCGCCTGGTGATCGTGCCGTCCTACTCACCCGAGAACCGGCCGGCCAACGGCAGCTGGGGTGCGGTCGACGCGGCGATGGACCTCTCGGCCGCCCGGCACGCCCTGCGCACGGCCGCCGACTACCACCCGGGCCCGGCCGCCGACCGCTGGCGCGCCCTCGCGGACCGGCTGCTCCCGCACCGGATCAACGCCGACGGCGCCCTCGCCGAATGGGCCTGGCCCGGCCTCCAGGACACCTACGACCACCGCCACCTCAGCCACCTCTACGGCGTCTGGCCGCTCGACGAGATCACGCCCTACGACACCCCGGAGCTGGCCGCCGCCGCCCGTCGTGCGCTCGAACTGCGCGGAGCCGAGAACGACTCGGCGCACGGACACCTCCACCACGCGCTGGTCGCCGCCCGGCTGCGGGACGGCGAACGGGTCGCCGCCGCCCTCGGCCAGGTCCTGGACGGCGACTTCTTCCACGCCTCCCTGATGAGCGCCCACTACCCGAACCGCGACGTCTACAACGCCGATGCCGCGCACACCCTGCCCGCCGTACTGATCGAGGCCCTCGTCCAGTCGACCCCGGACCGGCTGGTCCTGCTCCCCGCACCCCCGGCCGCCCTCGGCCGGGGCCGGCTGACCGGAATCCGCACCCGGTTCGGAGCCGAACTCGACCTCTCCTGGACCCCCGGCGGTGCGCGAGCCGTCCTGAAGCCGCACCGGACGCTCCGTATCGGCCTGTGGACTTCCTCCGGCACCCAGCCGCTCGACCTCGTCGCCGGAGAAGACCACGTCCTCACCCTGGGGACGTGGTAGCCACCCGCACCTCCCCCCACCCATGGAAGGGACACCATGGCATCACGCACGTATCGCAGGGCCGCCACGGCCCTGATCGCCCCCGCGCTCGCCCTCGGCGCCACCGTCGGCCTAGCCTCGGCGCCGGCCTCGGCCGCCGTCTGGAGCTCCTGCGACCAGTGGGGCAACACCACGCTGAACGGCTACACCCTCTACAACAACATCTGGGGCTCCGGCGCCGGCACCCAGTGCATCTGGGCCAACTCCGGCACCAACTGGGGCGTCACCGCCAACCACCCCAACACCGGCGGCATCAAGTCGTACCCCAACTCCAAGAAGGTGATCAACAAGACGATCACCTCGCTCACCTCGCTGACCAGCAGCTACAACGTGACCGTCCCCTCGTCCGGCGCGTACAACACGTCCTACGACATCTGGGACACCGGATACGCCAACGAGATCATGCTCTGGGTCAACAAGACCGGCGCAGTCGGCCCGCTCGGCACCTCGCAGGGCTCGCTCACCCTGGGCAGCAACACCTGGACCGTCTACAAGGGCAACAACGGCGCGAACAACGTCTATTCGTTCATCCGGAGCTCCAACTCCACCTCCGGCACGATCGACATCCTGCCGATCCTGAAGTGGATCAAGGACACCAAGGGCTGGTTCGGCAACGTGACCATCGGTGACGTGCAGTTCGGCTACGAGATCACCAGTTCGTCCGGTGGGCTGAACTTCACCACCAACAGCCTCACCGTCAGCAGCAGCTGAGCCGGACGGGCCGGCCCCGCGCGCGTCGCGGGGCCGGCTCCCGCGCGGTCACGCCCGGTCGACCTCCGCGCGCAGCGCGTTGTAGTCGGCGAAGGCACTGTCGACGTCCGCGCGGCCGAGGCCGTAGCGGGCCAGGTCGTAGCTGTGCACGCGGGTGCCCCTGGGGCGGGCGGCGACCGCGGGGAGGCGGGCCGCGTCGGCCTCGGTCCAGCGGGCGCCGACGGCCGCGTAGAGCTTCGGGGCGCCCGCGGCCGGGTCGGCGCCCAGCCAGGTGTACGGCACGTCCACCAGTGCCTCGCGAGGGATGCGCGCACGGGCGGCCAGGCCACGGGCGGCCGAGCGGCTGAGCAGCTCCAGCCAGGTGGCGCCGATCCAACTCAGGTCGATCGGGCGGGTGTTGACCGCCATACCGTGCTCGACCAGGCTGCAGAACGAGGCCACGGCGGTGGCCGGATCGCGGTGCGTCCACACGATCGTGGCGTCCGGGAAGACCGCGCGCAGCGCGTCCAGGTTCTCCAGGTGCAGCGGGGACTTCAGCACCCAGCGGCGGCGCGGGCGGCCGTACTGGAGCACCTGGTAGATCTGCTTGAGGTACCGGTAGTCGGGCCCGAAGTCATGGCTCTCGTGCCAGGGCAGGTACTCCGGGATCACGGCCTGGGACAGCGGCATCACGGTGTGCGGCAGTGCGAAGGTGCACTCCTCCGGCCCCTCCGGACGCAGGTTGTGGATGTGGCGGAAGCCCGGGGCGAAGAGGTTGATCCCGCCGACCAGGTGGCGGGCGGTCGTGATGGCCTTCTCCCGTTCCGCGGGGTCGATGTCGAGGCCGGGGGTGAGCAACTCCCAGAGCAGCGGGCAGCGGTGGTCGGCGGAGAGGGACAGCACGCTGTGGGTGAGCGTGGTGGCGGTGCGGGGCAGGCCCACCACGAACACCGGCCGGTCGACCGGCTCCCGCTCGATCCCGGGGTGCTCGGCGAGCAGCCGGCGGACCCGGGCCCGGTTGGCGAGGTGGCGGCCGATGTGGGCGCGCGCCGACAGCCAGCCGACGGGGGTGAGGCGCTCGGCGCCGGACCAACATCGCAGCAGGTGACGGAAGTCGTCGGCGAACGGCTCGTCGCCCGCCGCCGGGCCGGCCGCGTCGAGCAGCCGCTCGAAGGCCCGGTCCGGTGTCCGGCGGGCGCGGTAGGAGGGTCTGAGCAGCAGATTGGCGAGCGCGAGGGGGAGCGGTCCTAAGGACACGGCAACGGGACCCTTCGTGGGGGACAGGGAGAGGGGATACCTACTACCCCCTCCAACTGCCCCACCACACCGCTGAGTTGAGACATTAACCGGCCGGTAACCGCAGTCTGCCGGTGCTACTCCGCGACCGGCAGTTCCGCCCCGTCCCGCAGGAACAGCGGGATACGGTCCAGCGGCGCGTCCACCGTCACCGCCGTACCGCCCTCGTACGACTCACCGGTCCACGCGTCCGTCCACCAGGCGCCCGCCGGCAGATACGCCGTCCGGGCCGTGGCGCCCGCCGTCAGCACCGGCGCCACCAGGAGGTCCCGGCCGAACAGATACGTGTCGTCGACCGTCCAGGCAGCCTGGTCCTGCGGGAACTCCAGGAACAGCGGCCGCATCACCGGCAGACCCTCCTCGTGGGCCTCCCGCATGACCTGGAGGACATACGGCCGCAGGCGCTCGCGCAGCCGCAGGTACTTCTCCAGGATCGCGCCGGCCTCCGCGCCGTAGGACCACACCTCGTTGGGACCGCCGGTCATGTCGGGGCCCAGCTCCATGCCCGGGTCGCGGAAGCCGTGCAGGCGCATCAGCGGGGACAGCGCGCCGAACTGGAACCAGCGGACCAGCACCTCGCGGTAGGCCGGGTCGTCCGGGTCGCCGCCGTGGAAGCCGCCGATGTCCGTGTTCCACCAGGGGATACCGGACAGCGCCGTGTTGAGGCCGGCCGCGATCTGCCGGCGCAGGGTCGCGAAGTCGGTGCCGATGTCTCCGGACCACAGCGCGGCGCCGTAGCGCTGGCTGCCGGCCCACGCCGAACGGTTGAGGGTGAGGACCTCCTCGCCCTCTGCCCGCAGGCCCTCGTGGAAGGTGCGGGAGTTCTCGGCGGGGTAGCTGTTGCCGACCTCCAGGCCCGGGCCCGTCCAGTAGCGCAGGTTCTCCTGGAAGCCGGGCTTCAGCTCGGGTTCGCAGGCGTCCAGCCAGAACGCCGTGATGCCGTACGGATCGAGGTAGTTCTCCTTCACCCGCGACCACACGAAGGCGCGGGCCTCGGGGTTGGTGGCGTCGTAGAAGGCGACCTGGACGGTCGACGCCACCTCCTTGTCCGGCCAGTCGGCGTGCGCCATCGGGCCGTACTGGGTGCCGATGAAGTAGCCGTGCTGCTCCATCACCGGGTGGTTCTCGGACAGCGGGGACACCGACGGCCACACGCTCACCACCAGCTTGACGCCCAGCTCGGCCAGTTCCCGGACCATCGCGGCCGGGTCGGGCCATTCCTTCGGGTCGAACTTCCAGTCGCCGAGATGGGTCCAGTGGAAGAAGTCGCAGACGATCGCCGAGAGGGGCAGCGAGCGCCGCTTGTACTCCCGGGCCACGGCGAGGAGTTCGTCCTGGGTGCGGTAGCGCAGCTTGCACTGCCAAAAGCCCGCCGCCCACTCCGGCAGCATCGGCGAACGGCCGGTCACCGCGCTGTAGTTGCGCTGACCGTCGGCCGGATCGCCGGCGGTGATCCAGTAGTCGAGCTGGCGGGCCGAGTCGGCCACCCAGCGGGTGCCGTTGCCGGCCAGTTCGACGCGGCCGATCGCGGGGTTGTTCCACAGGAGGGTGTATCCGCGGCTGGAGACCAGGACCGGGACCGTGACCTCGGCGTTGCGCTGGACCAGGTCGAGGACCAGGCCCTTCTGGTCGAGGCGGCCGTGCTGGTGCTGGCCCAGGCCGTACAGCCGCTCGCCCTCGTAGGCGGCGAACCGCTGCTCCAGCCGGTGGTGGCCGTTGCCGACGGCGGTGTAGAGGCGCGAGCCGGGCCACCAGAAGTGGGCGCGCTCCTCGGCCAGGATCTCCGAGAGGTCGTCGGTGCGCAGGAACCGGACCAGGCCCTCGGCGGACACCTCGACGGTCAGGCCGCCGACCGTCAGCCGTCCTTCACCGTCGGCGATCTTTACCGTCGATCCGGTGGCCGGCGGCTCGTCGAGCAGGGCGCCCGGCAGGCCGTCGAGGACCGGCCCGCCGAGCCGGGCACGCACCCGGACCGCGTCCGGCCCCCACGGCTCGATCCGCAGCGTCTCCTGACGTCCGCTCCACTCCAGGGCACCGTCCCGCTCACGGAACGTGCCGACGGTGGGGGAGGACTGCGCGAGGCTCACCTTGGGCGGTGCCACGGCGGACTGGATTTCGGCAGGCTGATTCACGAGGCGTGCTCCTGAATGAGTGCAGACATGGGGGTGCCCCGGCAGGGCGGTGCGGGGCAGTGCGGAAGAGCGGGGTGGGTCAGGACCCGGCCGGCGCCGGGCCCGTGCTCGCCCGCACCGTCAACTCGGGCGCGATCAGCACGACGTCGTCACCGCCCCGGCCGTCCAGCTTGGCGACCAGGTGCTCCACGGCGTACCGGCCCATCTCCTGGGCGGGGATGGCGACCGACGTCAGCCGCACCGAGGCCTGGACGGCGACCTGGTCCGGGCAGATCGCGACCACGGACACGTCCTCGGGCACGGCCCGGCCCTGCTGGCGCAGCAGCGCGAGCAGCGGCTCGACCGCGGACTCGTTCTGGACGACGAAGCCCGTGGTGCCCGGGCGTTCGTCGAAGATCCGGGCGAGGGTGACGGTCATCGCGTCGTACCCGCCCTCGCACGGCCGGTGCAGCACCCGAAGCCCCAGCTCCCGGGCCCGGGACCGCAGTCCGTCGAGGGTGCGTTCGGCGAAGCCGGTGTGCCGCTCGTAGACCGCCGGCGCCTCGCCGATGACAGCGATGTCGTGGTGGCCGAGCTTCGCGAGGTGCTCCACGCACAGCGCGCCGGTCGCCCCGAAGTCGAGATCGACGCAGGTCAGCCCGGTGGTGGAGGCGGGCAGACCGATGAGCACGGAGGGCTGGTCGGTCCCCCGGAGCAGCGGCAGCCGTTCGTCCTCCAGCTCCACGTCCATCAGGATCATCGCGTCCGCCAGCCCGCTGCCGGTGACCCGGCGCACCGCGTCCGGCCCCTCCTCGCCGGTGAGCAGCAGGACGTCGTAGCCGTGCGTGCGGGCCGTGGTGGCCACGGCGATCGCGATCTCCATCATCACCGGCACGTACATGTCCGTACGCAGCGGGATCATCAGCGCGATGATGTTCGAGCGGCTGCTGGCCAGGGCACGGGCGCCGGCGTTCGGGTGGTAGCCCAGCTCCCGGATGCTCTGCTCGACCCGCTGCCGGGTGGTGGTGGAGATGGACCGCTTGCCGCTGAGGACATAGCTCACCGTGCTCGCCGAGACTCCGGCGTGCTGGGCGACCTCGGCGAGGGTGACCATCCAGCTCTCCAAGTTTTGTGAAGCGCTTCGACAGTGCGCGTTGCTGACAAGGGTGGGTGAGGGTGGTTCGACAGTAGCTTCAGTGGGGGTGGGTGTCCATAGGCTGTCGAAGCGCTTCGACAGCTAATTGACGACACGCCCTCGGCAACCTTTCGGAGGGGCGGCGGCCACAGAGAGGTCGTACGGCCGTCAGACGGGTCGTACCCCGAACCGTCCCCCGGAAGGACCCCTCGATGCAACACCGCAGACCGCGCCTGTCCACTACGGCGAAGTCGCTGCCGGCCGCCTCGGTCGCGCTTGCGGCCGCCGCGGGTGTCACCGTGGCGCAGGCCGGCGAGTCGAGCAGGAAGTGCACCGCCTTCGACACCGTCACGCTCGGCAAGTAGGGCAGCGAGGTCTTCAAGGGCTCGGGCCGTCTGGACACCACGGCGTACTCCGTCGACATCGGCTGAGACCCCCTCGGGGGACGGCCGGCCCGGGTGACCCGATCGGACCGCGAGGACTGGTGGGGGCGGCCCGTTTCGGGTACCAACGATCCAGTAGCACTGGTCGGTACCGAACGGTCCACAACACTCCCTTTTGCGGCGAGGTGAGCCCCAATGTCCGCCCCCACCACCAAGAAACCCACCGTCACCGAGCGGGAAGCCCGTCAGGTGGCGGAGGCCGCCCGGGAACAGGACTGGCGCAAGCCCAGCTTCGCCAAGGAACTGTTCCTCGGGCGCTTCCGGCTCGACCTCATCCACCCGCATCCGCTCCCCGCGGACGAGGACGTGCGCCGCGGCGAGGAGTTCCTCGCCCGGCTGTCCGAGTTCTGCGAGACGAAGATCGACTCGGCCCGCATCGAGCGCGAGGCACGCATCCCCGACGAGGTCGTCTCCGGCCTCAAGGAGATCGGCGCCCTCGGCATGAAGATCGACACCAAGTACGGCGGCCTCGGACTCACCCAGGTCTACTACAACAAAGCCCTCGCCCTGGCCGGTTCCGCGAACCCGGCGGTCGGCGCGCTGCTCTCCGCCCACCAGTCGATCGGCGTCCCGCAGCCGCTGAAGATCTTCGGCACCCAGGAGCAGAAGGACGCCTTCCTGCCCCGCTGCGCCCGCACCGACATCTCCGCGTTCCTGCTCACCGAACCGGACGTCGGCTCGGACCCGGCCCGTCTGGCCACCACCGCCGTACGGGACGGGGACGACTACGTCCTCGACGGGGTGAAGCTGTGGACCACCAACGGCGTGGTCGCCGACCTCCTCGTGGTCATGGCCCGCGTCCCCAAGTCCGAGGACGGCAAGGGCGGTATCACCGCCTTCGTCGTCGAGGCGGACTCCGCGGGCATCACGGTCGAGAACCGCAACGCCTTCATGGGCCTGCGCGGCCTCGAGAACGGCGTGACCCGCTTCCACCAGGTCCGGGTCCCGGCCGCCAACCGCATCGGCCCCGAGGGCGCGGGCCTCAAGATCGCCCTCACCACCCTCAACACCGGCCGGCTCTCCCTCCCCGCGATGTGCGTCGGCGCCGGCAAGTGGTGCCTGAAGATCGCCCGCGAGTGGTCGGCCGTCCGGGAGCAGTGGGGCAAGCCGGTCGCGCTGCACGAGGCGGTCGGCTCCAAGATCAGCTTCATCGCGGCGACCACCTTCGCCCTGGAGGCGGTCGTCGACCTGTCCTCCCAGATGGCCGACGAGAACCGCAACGACATCCGCATCGAGGCCGCCCTCGCCAAGCTCTACGGCTCCGAGATGGGCTGCCTGATGGCGGACGAGCTGGTCCAGATCCGCGGCGGCCGCGGCTTCGAGACGGCGGAGTCCCTCGCGGCGCGCGGGGAACGCGCCGTCCCCGCCGAGCAGCTCCTGCGGGACCTGCGGATCAACCGCATCTTCGAGGGCTCCACGGAGATCATGCACCTGCTGATCGCGCGCGAGGCCGTGGACGCCCACCTCTCGGTCGCGGGCGACCTCATCGACCCCGACAAGTCCCTCCAGGACAAGGCGAGGGCGGGCGCCAATGCGGGCGTCTTCTACGCCAAGTGGCTGCCGAAGCTGGTCGCGGGTCCGGGGCAACTCCCGACGTCCTACGCCGACTTCAAGCACGGCGTGGACCTCTCCCCGCATCTGCGCTACGTCGAGCGGCACGCCCGCAAGCTCGCCCGGTCCACCTTCTACGCCATGTCCCGCTGGCAGGGCCGGATGGAGACCAAGCAGGGCTTCCTGGGCCGGATCGTGGACATCGGCGCGGAGCTGTTCGCGATGAGCGCGGCCTGTGTGCGCGCCGAACTGCTGCGCCGCCAGGGCGACCACGGCCGCGAGGCCTACCAGCTCGCCGACGCGTTCTGCCGGCAGGCCCGGGTCCGCGTCGACGAGCTGTTCACCCGCCTGTGGTCGAACACCGACGACCTGGACCGCAAGGTCGTCAAGGGTGTGCTCGGCGGCTCCTACGAATGGCTGGAGCGGGGGATCGTCGACCCGTCGGGCGAGGGCCCGTGGATCGCCGACGCGACCCCCGGACCGTCGCAGCGTGAGAACGTCCGCCGCCCGCTGAAGTAGCGATTCAGCAGTACTTGTCGCTCGGGTCCCGCGTCGTCCAGGAGCAGGAGTCGACCTTGGTGCCGGTCGCCTTGGTCAGCGTCGCCGTGTCGCTGGTGTTGTTCCACACATAGGCGCGGCGGTTCTGGAACTTGTCCGACGCGGTGTCCGTCCCCCGGCCGGTGTGCACCTTCATCGTCTTGTGGGCGCCGATCTTGATGTTCTTGAAGACGTAGCGGTGGTTCGAGGCGTCCTTCAGGACCCAGCCCTTGATGGAGACGGCCGAGCCGCCGGTGTTCTTGATCTGCACCCACTCGGCGTTGAGGCTCGTGTTGGAGCGGTTGTCGCTGCCCGGGCTGTCGAACCACACACGGTAGATGGTCACGCCGCCGGCGGCCTGCGCCGGGGTGCTGAGCAGGGTGCCGGTGAGCAGCGCGGCGCCCGCGAGCGCGGGCAGGGCAGCACGTATGCGCACAGTACGCATGGAGAGATCCCCCCAGGATGTCTTCCGGTCGGGTCGGCCCGTCGCCGACCCGACAGAAGTGTTATCACATGATCTTCACGTGAACCTCACAAGGGGAATGACGCTTCATACGGCGCCAAGAACTGATAAGGCACCCGCGTGAGGGACGCGCTGTCCTCCGGGCCGCCGGTTGCGGCAACAATGGGGGGATGACCGACAGTCCTGCCAGTCCGGCCCCCCTCGCCGACCCGCACCTCGTGTACGACCCGCTCGCGGGCGACGGCCCCAAGGACGTGGTGATCCTCGGCTCCACCGGATCCATCGGCACCCAGGCCATCGACCTCGTCCTGCGCAACCCCGACCGCTTCCGGGTCACCGCCCTGTCCGCCAACGGCGGCCGGATCGCCCTCCTCGCCGAGCAGGCGCACGGGCTGCGGGTACGGACCGTCGCGGTCGCCCGCGAGGACGCCGTACCGGCGCTGCGCGAGGCCCTGACCGGTCTCTACGGCTCCGGCGAGCCGCTCCCCGAGATCCTCGCAGGACCCGACGCGGCCACCCACGTCGCCGCCTCCGACTGCCACACCGTCCTCAACGGCATCACCGGCTCCATCGGCCTCGCGCCGACCCTCGCCGCCCTGGAGGCGGGCCGCACCCTCGCGCTCGCCAACAAGGAGTCGCTGATCGTCGGGGGACCGCTGGTCAAGGCGCTGGCCAAGCCCGGCCAGATCATCCCGGTCGACTCCGAGCACGCGGCGCTCTTCCAGGCACTGGCGGCGGGGACGCGGGCCGACGTCCGCAAGCTCGTCGTCACGGCGTCCGGGGGGCCCTTCCGGGGCCGCACCAAGGCCGACCTGGCCCGGGTGACCGTCGACGAAGCGCTCGCCCACCCCACCTGGGCGATGGGGCCGGTCATCACGATCAACTCGGCCACCCTGGTCAACAAGGGACTGGAAGTCATCGAGGCGCACCTCCTCTACGACATTCCCTTCGATCGGATTGAGGTGGTCGTGCACCCGCAGTCGTATGTCCACTCGATGGTCGAGTTCACGGACGGATCCACGATCGCGCAGGCGACGCCCCCCGACATGCGGGGGCCGATCGCCATCGGTCTCGGCTGGCCCGAACGGGTCCCGGACGCGGCCCCCGCCTTCGACTGGAGCAAGGCCTCCACCTGGGAGTTCTTCCCACTGGACAACGAGGCCTTCCCCTCCGTGAACCTCGCCCGGCACGTCGGTGAGCTCGCGGGGACCGCCCCGGCGGTGTTCAATGCGGCCAACGAGGAATGCGTCGAGGCGTTCCGGAGCGGTCTGCTGCCCTTCAACGGGATCATGGAGACCGTCACCCGGGTCGTCGAGGAACACGGAACTCCTCGTACGGGAACTTCGCTCACCGTGCCGGACGTACTCGAAGCGGAGACCTGGGCCCGGGCCCGGGCCCAGGAACTGACAGCACAGACGGCGACCGCGGAGGCGCGTGCATGACAGCCCTGATGATGATCCTCGGCATAGTCGTCTTCGTGATCGGCCTGCTGATCTCGATCGCCTGGCACGAGCTGGGACATCTGTCCACCGCCAAGCTCTTCGGCATCCGCGTCCCGCAGTACATGGTCGGCTTCGGCCCGACCATCTGGTCGCGGCACAAGGGCGAGACCGAGTACGGCTTCAAGGCCATCCCGGCCGGCGGCTACATCCGGATGATCGGCATGTTCCCGCCGGGCGCCGACGGCCGGATCACCGCACGCTCGACCTCCCCCTGGCGCAGCATGATCGAGGACGCCCGCTCGGCCGCCTTCGAGGAGCTCCAGCCCGGCGACGAGACCCGCCTCTTCTACACGCGCGCCCCCTGGAAGCGCGTGATCGTGATGTTCGCGGGCCCCTTCATGAACCTGATCCTCGCGGTGGCCCTGTTCCTCACGGTCCTGATGGGCTTCGGCATCTCCCAGCAGACCACCACCGTCAGCTCGGTCTCCCAGTGCGTGATCGCCCAGAGCCAGAACCGCGACAGCTGCAAGAAGACCGACGCCGCCTCCCCGGCCGCCGCCGCGGGCCTGAAGGCCGGCGACAAGATCGTCTCCTTCAACGGGGTGCGGACCACCAGCTGGAACCAGCTCTCCGACCTGATCCGCGCGACCCCCGGCAAGGACGTCGCCATCGTCGTCGACCGCAAGGGCCAGGACGTCACCCTGCACGCGAAGATCGCCACCAACCAGGTCGCCAAGAAGGACTCCAGCGGCCAGATCGTCCAGGGCCAGTACGTCACCGCCGGCTTCCTCGGCTTCAGCGCCGCCACCGGCATCGTCCGCCAGGACCTCGGCCAGTCCGTGACCTGGATGGGCGACCGCCTCGGCGAGGCCGTCGACTCCATCGCGGGCCTGCCCGGGAAGATCCCGGCGCTGTGGGACGCGGCCTTCGACGGCGCCCCCCGCCAGCCGGACTCCCCGATGGGCGTGGTCGGCGCGGCACGGGTCGGCGGCGAGATCTTCACCCTCGACATCCCGCCCACCCAGCAGCTGGCCATGGCCCTGATGCTGGTGGCCGGATTCAACCTCTCCCTGTTCCTCTTCAACATGCTCCCGCTGCTCCCGCTGGACGGCGGCCACATCGCCGGCGCCCTGTGGGAGTCACTCCGCCGCAACCTGGCAAGGGTGCTCCGCCGCCCGGACCCCGGCCCCTTCGACGTGGCGAAGCTGATGCCGGTGGCCTATGTGGTGGCCGGCGTGTTCATCTGCTTCACCTTGCTCGTCTTGGTGGCCGATGTGGTTAACCCCGTGAAAATCTCGTAGCCATACGACGTTCGAAGCGGCCCGGAACACTGTGTTCCGGGCCGCTTCCATTGAGTGGGTTTACCCGTAGGGGATGTGCTCGCGCCTGGCCCGGTGCCGTAATCTCGGAGTCTGGAACCCGCTTTCGACGGGACCTGGACCTAGATCCACGACTTGGGGTTGCACAGCAGATGACTGCGATTTCTCTCGGCATGCCGTCCGTTCCGACCAAGCTCGCCGAGCGCCGGAAGAGCCGGCAGATCCAGGTCGGCTCCGTGGCGGTCGGCGGAGACGCCCCGGTCTCGGTCCAGTCGATGACCACGACCCGTACGTCGGACATCGGCGCCACCCTCCAGCAGATCGCCGAGCTCACCGCCTCCGGCTGCCAGATCGTGCGGGTGGCCTGCCCCACCCAGGACGACGCCGACGCCCTCGCCACCATCGCGAAGAAGTCCCAGCTCCCGGTCATCGCGGACATCCACTTCCAGCCGAAGTACGTCTTCGCGGCCATCGAGGCCGGCTGCGCCGCGGTCCGGGTCAACCCCGGCAACATCAAGCAGTTCGACGACAAGGTCAAGGAGATCGCGGCGGCCGCCAAGGACCACGGCACCCCGATCCGCATCGGCGTCAACGCCGGCTCCCTGGACCGCCGGCTGCTCCAGAAGTACGGCAAGGCGACCCCCGAGGCCCTGGTCGAGTCGGCCCTGTGGGAGGCGTCCCTCTTCGAGGAGCACGACTTCCGGGACATCAAGATCTCCGTCAAGCACAACGACCCGGTCGTGATGATCGAGGCCTACCGCCAGCTCGCCGCCCAGTGCGACTACCCCCTCCACCTCGGTGTCACCGAGGCCGGCCCGGCGTTCCAGGGCACGATCAAGTCGGCCGTCGCCTTCGGCGCCCTCCTCTCCCAGGGCATCGGCGACACGATCCGCGTCTCGCTCTCCGCGCCTCCGGTCGAGGAGGTCAAGGTCGGCAACCAGATTTTGGAGTCCCTCAACCTCAAGCAGCGCGGCCTGGAGATCGTCTCCTGCCCGTCCTGCGGCCGCGCCCAGGTCGACGTCTACAAGCTGGCCGAGGAGGTCACGGCCGGCCTGGAGGGCATGGAGGTCCCGCTGCGCGTCGCCGTCATGGGCTGCGTCGTGAACGGCCCCGGCGAGGCCCGCGAGGCCGACCTCGGCGTCGCCTCCGGCAACGGCAAGGGCCAGATCTTCGTCAAGGGCGAGGTCATCAAGACCGTCCCCGAGTCCAAGATCGTCGAGACCCTCATCGAGGAGGCCATGAAGCTGGCCGAACAGATGGAGGCGGAGGGCGTGGCGTCGGGCGAGCCTTCGATCTCGGTGGCGGGCTGAGGAAGCCCTCGGCCGGCGGGGAGGGTTCTCCGCCCCCGCCGCCCATACCTGTCCCATCCTGAAGGGGCCGCGCCCCTTCGACCCCGCCGGGTCCTCCGCTCCGAAAGGGGTGCGGGGCTGCAATCGACATGCGGCTACCGCCGCGTGAGCGCGACCAGCCACACACGGCCCCTGGGCTCCGAGACGCTGGAGCGTCGGGGAGGGGCCGGGGCGGCAGTCCCCAGGGGCGGAGCCGCAGCCGGCGACTGCTTCACCGCACACGGGGCGGCACGGCCAAGCTTCCGCAGGTACAGTGCGGAGATCAGCAGAACCCGTCAGTGTGAGGCCCCGCACGTGTTGACGCAGACCACCTCTCGGGTGCTCGAACCGAGTGACCTGGACGCCGCGCTCGCCGTACTCGACCGCGAGCCGGTCACGAACGCCTTCGTGACCTCACGCGTCCAGGTGGCCGGCCTCGACCCCTGGCGTCTCGGCGGCGAGATGTGGGGCTGGTACGAGGACGGCATGCTCACGTCCCTCTGCTACGCCGGCGCCAACCTGGTCCCGATCTGCGCCACCCCGCGCGCGGTCCGCGCGTTCGCCGACCGCGCCCGCCGGGCCGGCCGCCGCTGCTCCTCCATCGTCGGCCCCAGCGAGGCCACCGCCCAGCTGTGGCGCCTCCTGGAGCCGCACTGGGGCCCCGCCCGCGACGTTCGCGCCCACCAGCCCCTGATGGTCACCGACCGGATGCCCGCCGACATCGCCCCGGATCCGTACGTCCGCCGCATCCGCAAGGACGAGATGGAGGCGATCATGCCGGCGTGCGTGGCGATGTTCACCGAGGAGGTGGGCGTCTCCCCGCTGGCCGGTGACGGCGGCCTCCTCTACCAGGCGAGGGTCGCCGAACTCGTCGGCTCCGGCCGCTCGTTCGCCCGGCTCGACGACAGCGGCAGGGTGGTCTTCAAGGCGGAGATCGGCGCGGCGACCCCGGACGCCTGCCAGATCCAGGGCGTGTGGGTGGCCCCCGAGTACCGGGGCATGGGCCTGGCGGCCCCCGGCATGGCGGCGGTGCTGCGCTACGCCCTGGCCGACGTGGCCCCGATGGTCAGCCTCTACGTCAACGACTTCAACACGGCGGCGAGAAGGACGTATCTGCGGGTGGGCTTCCAGGAAGTCGGCGCGTTCATGAGCGTTCTGTTCTGACCGTTCTCCGGCGACAGGCGCCAGCGCAGCAACCGGAACCTCCCTGTACCCTCCCCACATGGACCTCGTGATCGGCTCCCTGGACCTCTCCTCCCACGTGGACGAGGCCCTGGCAGTCCAAGCGATCGCCTTCGGCCTGGGCCCCGACGAGGTAGCCGTACGCCGCCAGATCGTCGTCCGCCATATGCAGTACCCGGGTGCCAGAGCCCTCGGTGCGACCGCCGACGGCCTGCTCGTCGGCTTCGTCTACGGCATGCCGAACAGCCGCACCCACTGGTGGTCCACCGTCGTCGAGCCCTATCTGCGCGCCCAGGGCCACGCCGACTGGCTCGACGACTCCTTCGTGATCACCGAGCTGCATGTGCATCCCCGCCACCAGAACCGCGGCATCGGCCGCCGGCTGATCACGACGATCACGGACGGCGCCGCCGAGTCCCGCTCGATCCTCTCCGCGATCGACACCGACAGCCCGGCCCGCGGCCTCTACCACTCCCTCGGGTATGCCGACCTGGCCCGCCAGGTCCACTTCCCGAGCGCCCCCAAGCCGTACGCCGTGATGGGTGCTCCGCTGCCGCTGCTCCGCCGTTAGCCGTTAACGGATTTCCACCGGCACAGCAGGCCCGGCTAACCTCCTAGCCATCAACCTTTCCCGGCAGGAGTACGAGAACCATGGCGAACGCACCGGTCCAACGCATGTCCCAGTTGATGGCGAAGACGCTGCGTGACGACCCGGCGGACGCCGAGGTCCTCAGCCACAAGCTCCTCGTCCGCGCCGGCTACGTCCGCCGCACGGCGGCCGGCATCTGGTCCTGGCTGCCCCTCGGCCTGAAGGTGCTGTCCAACATCGAGCGGGTCGTCCGCGAGGAGATGGACGCGATCGGCGCCCAGGAGGTGCTGCTCCCGGCCCTCCTGCCCCGGGAGCCGTACGAGGCGACCGGCCGCTGGGAGGAGTACGGCGCCGAACTGTTCCGCCTCCAGGACCGCAAGGGCGGCGACTACCTCCTCGGCCCGACCCACGAGGAGATCTTCACCCTGCTGGTGAAGGACCAGGCGTCCTCCTACAAGGACCTGCCGGTCATCCTCTACCAGATCCAGAACAAGTACCGGGACGAGGCCCGTCCGCGGGCCGGCATCCTGCGCGGCCGCGAGTTCCTGATGAAGGACTCCTACTCCTTCGACCTGGACGACGACGGCCTCGCCCACTCCTACGCCCTGCACCGCCAGGCCTACCAGCGGATCTTCGAGCGCCTCGGCCTCGACTACCGCATCGTCGCCGCGACCGCCGGCGCGATGGGCGGCTCGAAGTCGGAGGAGTTCCTGGCCCCGGCCGAGGCCGGCGAGGACACCTTCGCCGACTGCCCGAACTGCGACTTCGCGGCCAACACCGAGGCGATCGCCTACGAGTTGAAGCCGGTGGACGCGTCCGGCGTGCCCGCTCTCGAAGAGATCCCGACCCCGGACACCCCGACCATCGAGACCCTCGCCGCCCACCTCGGTGTCCCGGCCTCCGCCACCCTGAAGAACCTCCTGGTGAAGGTCGACGGCGAGATCGTGGCCGTCGGCGTACCGGGCGACCGCGAGGTCGACATGGGCAAGGTCGAGGAGCACTTCGCCCCGGCCGCCGTCGAGCTGGTCACCGAGTCCGACTTCGCCGGCCGTCCCGACCTGGTCCGCGGCTACGTCGGCCCGCAGGGCCTGGGCGAGAAGGTGAAGTACATCGCCGACCCGCGGGTGTCCCCGGGCACCTCCTGGATCACCGGCGCCAACAAGGCGGGCACGCACGCCAAGAACGTGGTGTCCGGCCGTGACTTCGAGGTCGACGAGTACGTCGATGTCGTCGTCGTGCTGGAGGGCGACCCCTGCCCGAAGTGCGGCACCGGTCTCAAGCTGGACCGCGCCATCGAGATCGGCCACATCTTCCAGCTGGGCCGCAAGTACGCCGACGCGCTCAAGCTGGACGTCCTCGGCCAGAACGGCAAGCCGGTCCGCGTCACCATGGGCTCCTACGGCATCGGCGTCTCCCGCGCCGTCGCCGCCCTCGCCGAGCAGACCGCCGACGAGCACGGCCTGGTCTGGTCCCGTGAGGTCGCCCCGGCCGACGTCCACGTCGTCGCCGCCGGCAAGGCCCTGCAGATCGAACTCGCCCTGGACGTCTCCGAGAAGCTGCGGGCGGCCGGGCTGCGCGTCCTGGTCGACGACCGGGCCGGGGTCTCCCCGGGCGTGAAGTTCACGGACGCCGAGCTGATCGGCGTGCCGCAGATCCTGGTCGCGGGCCGCCGCTCCGGCGAGGGCGTCCTGGAGCTCAAGGACCGCAAGACGGGCGAGCGCGAGGAGCTGACGGTGGACGAGGCGATCGCCCGCCTGAGCGCGAACTGACCCAACTCCCCTCGCAGCGGCCGCCGGTGAAACACCCGCGGCCGCCCCTGGTTCTCAGGTTAATATCAGGCCTTTATTAACAACACTAATGGGGTATCAAAAGCTTAATACAGGCCGGTTCCCCAACGGGAAGTGTTTCAGAGAGTAACGGAGG
>NZ_JBHXSK010000047.1:5668-23672 GCF_042716195.1 Streptomyces sp. NPDC058683 | reverse complement strand
CCCCGGGGGGCGGCGGCGCTGGGCGCGGGGGCCCCGGCCCGCCCCCCGCGCCCCCCCACACACCCACAACCCCCCCCCCCGGGCCGCGCCGGAACCCCCCCCCCCCCCGCCGCTGGTTCTCAGGAACATCTCAGGCAGTTCTTCCGATCCCTATGGGGGTCTCACAGGCTTCTCTCAGGCCGGTACCCGAACGTGATGTGTGACAGAGAGTCACGCAGGAGGGGATCGGTCATGACCGAGAGAGTGCAGCGCAGGCAGCAGGGGGAGCAGGGGGCGGCCGCGGCGGTCCGCCGGGGGGCCCGGCGCACGGCGGCCCTGGCGGCGGCGGTCACGCTTGCCGCGGCGGCCGGGGTGTTCGCCCTGGTCGGCACGATGCAGGCGGACGCCGACACGGCGGCGAGCAGCAGCACGGGTACGACGTCGAGCACCAGCTCCGGCTCCGGCTCCGGCAAGGACAGTTCCTCGTCCAGCTCATCGACCGACTCGACCGACTCGACCGACTCCACCGACTCGTCCAGCTCTTCGAGCGACTCGAGCTCCACGGACTCCTCCTCGGACCTCCAGCCCTCCTCCGACGGCCTCACCTCCGGCAGCGGCTCCGCCGACGCCACCTCGGGGGCGTCATGACCGCCCTCGCCCCGCGGACGAAGGCCGCCGCCGACTGGCGTGCCCTCGGCACCACCGTCCGCCTGGTCGTCACCGATCCGGCCCTGCTGGACTCCTGCAACCTGCTCCTCGCCCGGCAGCTCGCCGAGGTGGACGCGGCCTGCAGCCGGTTCCGCACCGACTCCGAACTGGCCGCCCTCGACACCGCCCGGGGCCGCCCGGTCCGGGTCAGCCCGCTGCTCGCCGAGGCCCTCGCCGTCGCCCTGCGCGCGGCCGAGGCGACCGACGGCGCGGTGGACCCCACGGTCGGCTCGGCGATGGACGCGATCGGCTACGACCGCGACTTCACCCTCGTCCGTGAGGACGACCGCCCGGTCTCCCTGCGGGTGCGGCGCGCCCCGGGCTGGCGCAGGGTCACCCTCGACCGGGCGACCGGCACGGTCACCGTCCCCGAGGGCGTCCGCCTCGACCTGGGCGCGACCGCCAAGGCCTGGGCCGCCGACCGGGCCGCGCGGGTGCTGGCCGACACGGCCGGCTGCGGGGTCCTGGTGAGCCTCGGCGGCGACACGGCCGTCGCCGGTGAACCCCCGGAGGGCGGCTGGCAGATCCGCGTCCAGGACGTCACCGGTCCGGTCGGCGAACGGCCCGCGCAGGGGTCGTACGACATGGTCGGCCTGGGGTCCGGAGGCCTCGCCACCTCCGGCACCGGCGCCCGCCGCTGGCAGCGCGGCGGCTACGACCTCCACCACATCGTCGACCCGCGCACCGGACTGCCGGTCCGCTCCCCGTGGCGCACGGTCTCGGTGGCCGCGGCCACCTGCGCCGACGCCAACGCGGCGAGCACGGCTGCCCTGGTGAAGGGCGCGGGCGCGGAACGCCGGCTGACCCGGCTCGGCCTGCCGGCCCGGCTGGTGACCCACCGGGGCACGGTCGTCACGACACCGGGCTGGCCCGCCCCCGCCGTGCCACTGGAGGACGCCGCGTGACCTCCGAGACCCTCTGGTACGCCAACCGTGCCACCGGCGCCGTCTGCCTGGTCCTCTTCACGGTCGTCGTCCTGCTCGGCATCGCCGTCCGGCTGCGCACCCGCCTCCCCGGCCTGCCCCGCTTCGGCACGGTCGCCCTCCACCGCAGTCTCTCCCTCTCCGCCACCGCCTTCCTGGCCCTGCACATCACCGCGGCGGTGGTCGACGGCTACGTCGCCATCAGCCCCCTGGACGCCCTCGTCCCCTTCGTCTCCGACTACCAGCCGCTCTGGCTCGGCCTCGGCACGGTCGCCCTCGACCTCCTGCTCGCGGTCCTGGTCACCAGCCTCCTCCGTGACCGCCTCGGCCATCGCACCTGGCGGGCCGTGCACCGGCTGGCCTACGTCTCCTGGCCCGTCGCCCTGGTCCACGGCATCGGTATCGGCACGGACGCCGGCACCGACTGGATGACCTGGCTGACGGTGGCCTGTGCGGCGACGGTGATCACCGCCTTCGCCCTGCGCACCGCCCAGGCCGTCCGAGCCTCCCGTCAGACCCCCGCCGCGCTTCTGCACACCGAAGGGGTCCACCGATGACCACGCTCTTCACCGACGTCTACATGTCGCCCCGGCTGCTGGCCCCCGGCGGCACCCCGGCCGACCTCACCACGCACGAGCAGCGCTACGGCCCGCTCTCCCACAGCGACCCGGCCGCCGTCCTGCGCACCCTCGCCGAATCCGGCCTCACCGGCCGCGGCGGGGCGGGCTTCCCGGCCTACCGGAAGTTCGTCGCGGTCGCCGACGCGGCCCGGCGCACCCAGCGCGCCCCGGTCGTCGTGGCGAACGGCGCGGAGAGCGAACCGGCCGCCCACAAGGACAAGACCCTCCTGCGGCTCTCACCCCACCTGGTCCTGGACGGGCTGCAGTTGGCGGCCCAGGCGATCGGCGCGAGGGAGGCCTACCTCGCCGTGGAAGACGGCGCGTCCTACCTGGAGTCGGCCCTCGCCCAGCGCCACGACCCGGTGACCGTGACGGTCGTACGGCTGCCCGCCCGCTTCCTCTCCGGGCAGGCCTCGGCCCTGGTGCGGTACATCTCCGGCGGCCCGGCCCGCCCCACCCATCCGGTCCCACCGGTCCGCGAACGCGGGGTGCGCCGCGCCCCCACCCTGGTCCAGAACGTCGAGACCCTGGCCCACCTGGCGCTGATCGCCCGGTACGGCGCGGACTGGTTCCGCACGGCGGGCACCCCCGCCGAACCCGGCAGCGCCCTGTGCACCCTGCACGTGCCGGGCCGTGAAGTCCGGGTGGTGGAGGCCCCCTTCGGCATGCCGATCGGCCGTCTGCTCCCTCTGGCAGGCGTGTCCGCGACCCTGGTCGGCGGCTACCACGGCACCTGGATCCCGGCCGCCGAGGCCGCCGAGGTCCCGCTCTCCTCCGCCTACTTGGGCGCAGGCGTACTGGCCGCCCTGCCCGCCGACCGCTGCGGCCCGGCCGAAACCGCGCGAGTCCTCCGGTACTTGGCGCTGCAGTCGGCGGGCCAGTGCGGCCCCTGCCTCAACGGCCTGCCGCGCATGGCCGCGGCCTTCCAGACCCTGGCCACCCCCGGCCCCCAGGGCACCACCCGCACGGACCTCTCCCGTTGGGCGGGCCTGGTGGAGGGCAGAGGCGCCTGCCACCACCCCGACGGCACCATCCGCCTGGTCCGCAGCGCGCTGACGACGTTCGCGGCCGAGGTGGAAGCCCACGCCAACGGGGTGTGCACCGCGACCGACCACACGCCCCTGCTGCCCGTCCCCACGGAGAGGACCTGACATGGACCAGCACCTGGACATCGACTGGACGTCCTGCCAGGGCCACGGCCTCTGCGCAGAGCTGCTGCCAGAACACATCACCCTGGACGAGTGGGGCTACCCGTTGGTCGACGGCCGCCCCATCCCACCCCGCACAAGAAAGCGAGCCCGGAGGGCAGCGCTGGACTGTCCGGTGCTCGCCTTGAAACTGACGGAGGCGTAGCGCCCCGTCAGGGGCGCGGGGAACTGCGCGACCAGCCCCCACCCACCCGCACCCGACCCCGTCAGACCCACCCCGCGAATTCAAGCAACAGCTCCGCATCCCCCGGCCGCCCAACCCTCCGCGCACGGACACCCGACTCCACCGCCCGGAACAACGTCCACCCCCGCAACCGCTCCTGATCCACCTCGAGCGACTCCGCGAGCCGCTTGATCCGCCGCCGGGTGATCGCCGCCCCCGACGACGAGGCGATCAGGTCCTCCACCCGGTCCCGCACCAGCCGCGCCAGATCGAACGCACACTCCCCGACGACCGGATCCGGCCCCACCGCCAGCCACGGCAGCCGCTCCCCGGCCAGCACCTTGCTCTGGCGGAACGTTCCGTGCAGCAATCGCCGCTCAGGCGGCGCGGCCAGCAGCTCGTCCCGGGCGACGAGCGCCGCGTCGACCAGCGGGGTCACCTCCGGGTCGGCGGCCGCGCGCATCGCCGTGGCCTGCCGCCCGGTCCGCTCCGCCACCGTCTCGAAGACCGGCCCGTCCGGCGGTTCCACCCACAGCCGCCGCAACGTCCCCGCCGCCTCCAGCAACGCCTTCGCCTCGGGCAGCGACCGCACCGAGACCTCCGGATGCAGCCGCTCCAGGAGCAGCACCCCGTCGGCCGCGTCCGCGTCCAGCAGCCGTACGGCGCCCAGGCCGGCCCAGTGCGCCAGCGCGGCCGCCTCGCTCTCCGGCCGGGCCCGCCGCGGCGCCAGCTTCAGCACCGCCGGTGTCCCGTCCGCCCGCCGCACCAGCAGGACGACGCTGCTGCGCCCGCCGGGTACCTGGACCCGTTCCACGGTCAACTCGCGTAGCGCGACGGCCCGTTCCACCGCACCCGGCAGCTTCTCCAGCCACTCGTCACCGTCCGGCGCCGTCTCACCGAGCGCCTTCACCAGGCGCCGCGGCGGTTCGAAAGCCATACGCGAGTCGTTCCTTTCCTGCACTGATGTTCTAGGGAGTTGGCGAGGCCGAGGGCGAGGCCGAACCGCCGGCCCGGCCCAGCGGCGCGTCCCGCTCGGCGAGCCCAGGGAAGGCTACGCTCTTCCCGCTCCACCGCACCGCCCGCACCGCGGCCTCCCGCAGCGCCCCGGCCGCCGACCCGCGCCGCTCGCCCGAAGACGCCCGGACCAGGTCGGAGTACACGTCGGCCACCCGGTCCTCCAGCTCGGCGGCGAGCCGTACGGCCGTCGCCGCATCGGTGACGGCGAACGGCAGCGCGTAGGCCGCGCTCGCGGCGACGGGCGCGGCGCCCAGGTCCCGCACCTCACGGGCCAGCGCGTCCCGGCGGGCCCGGTGCGCGTCGTACGCCGAACGGGCCTCGGCCAGCCGCTGCCGGCCGACCCGGCCGCCGACGACGCCGTACCCGTAGACCGCCGCGTGCTCGGCCGCCAGTGCCGCCTGGAGCGCCGTCAGCACCCCGGCCTCCGCCTCGTCGCTCACTTCTCACCCTCCGTCAGCAGGTAGCCGTGCGCGGACCCGGCCGCCGCGACCCCGGCCAGCAGCCGCGCCACTTCGCCGGGCACGTCCAGCAGTTGCCTGGCCCGCCGGTCGGCGAGGCTGCGCTCGGCGGCGGCGAGCGCGGCGAGCGCGGACCTCTCGTCGGCCGGGACCTCGGGGGAGGCCGACGCGGACGCCGTGGCCGACGGTGAGCCCGTCGCCGTACCGCCCTCGGAAGCGCCCTCCGTGAAGGCCGCCGCATGGGCCGCCACCTGGGCCCGCAGCGGCCGCAGCCGCTCCGCGAGCGCGGGGTGGGCGGCGAGGACGGCGTCGTACTGCCGGAGCAGCGCCTCGCTGTCCCGCGCCGCACGCGCGCGTGCCCGCGCCGAGACCGACGTACTGCCGCCGCTGCCGCCGCTGTCGGCGGAGTCGGGGGCGGCCGAGCAGCCCGCCAGCACGGCGGCCGAGGCCGCCGAGACGATCAGGCTCCTTCTGCGTACTCCCCAGGGGGTACGCGGCGGCGGGGGGAACGGCACGGCAGACGTCCTCGGGGAGCTGGAAACGAAGAAACGCGAAAGGAATGGGACACGGGACGGACCCGCCCGTGATCACCGTACCCGCGCACCTGTCCGAAGCCACTCATCGGCACCGTCCGTACCCGGGTGGACGGCAACACTCCTCACGACCGGATACCCTTTGACCAGACACGCGACCCAACCCACAACAGCACACGCGGCCGAGGAGTCACCCGGATGAGCACGACCCAGAGCGAGAGGCTGCGAGAGCTCCTGGAACCGCTCGTCACCTCTCAGGGCCTGGATCTCGAAGAGATCGCCGTGGACTCCGTCGGACGCAAGCGGGTGCTGCGCGTGGTCGTCGACTCCGACACCGGGGCCGACCTGGACCAGATCGCCGATGTGAGCCGTGAGCTCTCGGCGAAGCTCGACGCCAGCGACGCGATGGGCGAGGGCGAGTACACCCTCGAGGTCGGCACCCCGGGCGCGGAGCGCCCCCTCACCGAACACCGGCACTACGTGCGTGCCGTGGACCGCCTGGTGCGGTTCCAGCTGGCCGAGGGCGGGGAACTGGTCGCGCGCATCCTGGACGTCGACGACGAGGGCCTCGATCTCGAAGTGCCCGGCGTCAAGGGCCGCAAGGCCACCACCCGCAGACTCGGCTTCGCCGAGGTCGACAAGGCGCGCGTGCAGGTCGAGTTCAACCGCAAGGACAAGAAGGACATGACGGAAGAAGAGGAGGCGTAGCCGTGGACATCGACATGAGTGCCCTGCGGGGCTTGGTTCGGGAGAAGGAGATCTCCTTCGACCTGCTGGTCGAAGCGATCGAGTCGGCCCTCCTCATCGCCTACCACCGCACCGAGGGAAGCCGCCGACACGCGCGCGTGGAGCTCAACCGGGAGACCGGGCATGTGACCGTGTGGGCGAAGGAGGACCCCGAGGACCTGGAGGAGGGGCAGGCGCCGCGCGAGTTCGACGACACCCCGTCGGACTTCGGACGGATCGCCGCCACCACCGCCAAGCAGGTCATCCTGCAGCGGCTCCGGGACGCCGAGGACGACGCCACGCTCGGCGAGTACGCCGGCCGCGAGGGCGACATCGTCACCGGCGTGGTCCAGCAGGGCCGCGACCCGAAGAACGTGCTCGTCGACATCGGCAAGCTGGAGGCCATCCTGCCGGTGCAGGAGCAGGTTCCCGGCGAGACGTATCCGCACGGGATGCGGCTGCGGTCGTACGTCGTCCGGGTGGCGAAGGGTGTCCGCGGTCCCTCCGTGACGCTGTCCCGCACCCACCCGGCACTGGTGAAGAAGCTCTTCGCGCTCGAGGTGCCGGAGATCGCCGACGGATCCGTCGAGATCGCCGCCATCGCCCGCGAGGCCGGTCACCGGACGAAGATCGCGGTCCGCTCCACCCGTTCGGGCCTGAACGCCAAGGGCGCCTGTATCGGCCCCATGGGCGGCCGGGTCCGCAATGTCATGGGCGAGCTGAACGGCGAGAAGATCGACATCGTCGACTGGTCGGACGACCCGGCCGAGATGGTGGCGAACGCGCTGTCGCCGGCCCGCGTCTCCAAGGTGGAGGTCGTGGACCTCGCGGCCCGGTCCGCCCGGGTGACGGTGCCCGACTACCAGCTGTCGCTGGCGATCGGCAAAGAGGGACAGAACGCCCGTCTCGCCGCCCGTCTCACCGGCTGGCGGATCGACATCCGGCCGGATACCGAACAGGTGTCCGAGTAGATCACCCTCGTCCTCGTCCGGATCACTCTCGCCCCCGCCGGGCGTTCACCCGGACGGGGGGAATAGTTCCAAGCCGCAGGTCGCTTGGATTACGACAACAGCCGTTCGATCTTTGCCCCGAAGGGGTGAGGTCGCTACGGGGAGGTAGACTTAGCGGTGTCTGGCCGGACGCGTGCCCGCGTATGCCCTGAGCGCACCTGTGTGGGGTGCAGGCAGCGAGCGGCCAAGACCGAACTGCTGCGGATCGTGGCGGTCGAGGACGAATGTGTCCCCGATCCTCGCGGTACGCTGCCCGGCCGGGGTGCATATGTACACCCCGCCCAGGTCTGTCTGGACCAGGCGGTGCGCCGCCGGGCACTCCCGAGGGCGCTCCGCGTCCCGGGTCCGCTGGACGTAAAGGCGTTGCGCCCCTACGTCGAGCAGTAACACCGTAAGAAGCGTCGTACGGAGCGTCCGTGCGGCTCTGGTACCCCGCGAGTTGGAAGTAGGTCGAGATTGCGATGAGCACTCGATGAGCACGCGATGAGTACGCCCATGAAGTAGCGACGGTCCGGACGCACCCGGACCTAAAAGGAGCGAAGTGGCTAAGGTCCGGGTATACGAACTCGCCAAGGAGTTCGGGGTTGAGAGCAAGGTCGTCATGGCCAAGCTCCAGGAACTCGGTGAATTCGTCCGTTCGGCGTCCTCGACGATCGAGGCGCCCGTTGTACGCAAGCTGACTGACGCCTTCCAGGGCGGTGGCAACGGCAAGTCCGCCGGCAAGCCCGCCCCGCGCAAGGCTGCACCCAGGCCCGCCGCGCCCTCTCCGGCGCAGGCGGCACGTCCTGGTGGTGCCCCCAAGCCGGGCGCCCCGCGTCCGGCCGCCCCGCAGCCGCCGGCCCCTGCTGCGCCCGCCCCCGCGGCCGCTGCCTCGGCCTCTGCGGCGCCCTCGGCTCCGGCTCCGGTCACCCCGGCGCCGGCCGCCTCCGCCTCCGGCCCGCGCCCGGGCCCGAAGCCCGCCCCGCGTCCGGCTCCGGCCGCGCCCGAGTTCACCGCCCCGCCGGCCCCTCCGGCCGCCCCGGCGCAGAGCCCGGCCGCCGCACAGGGCCAGGGTCAGGGCCAGGGTCAGGGTCAGGGCCAGGGGCAGCGTCCCGGTGGCGCTCCTCGTCCCAGCCAGGGCGGCGCCCCGCGCCCCGGCGGTCGTCCCGCCCCCGGTCAGGGCCAGGCCCGTCCGGGCCAGGGCGGCCAGCGTCCCGGTGGTGACCGCGCCCCCCGTCCGGGCGGTGCCCGTCCGGCCGGTCCGCGTCCGGGCAACAACCCCTTCACCTCCGGTGGCTCCACCGGCATGGCCCGCCCGCAGGCCCCGCGCCCGCAGGGCGGCGCGCGTCCCGGCCCCGGCGGTCCCGGCGGTGCTCCCCGTCCCCAGGCGGCCGGCGCCCAGGGCGGCGGTCCGCGTCCCCAGGCTCCCGGCGGTTCCCGTCCGAGCCCGTCCGGCATGCCCCGCCCGCAGGGCGGTCCGCGTCCCGGCGGCGGTTCCGCGGGTCCGCGTCCGAACCCCGGCATGATGCCGCAGCGTCCCGCTGCCGGCCCGCGTCCCGGCCCCGGTGGCGGCGGTCGCGGTCCCGGCGGTGCGGGTCGTCCCGGTGGTGGCGGCGGCGCCGGTCGTCCCGCGGGCGGCGGCTTCGCCGGTCGTCCCGGCGGCGGCGGTGGCGGCGCCCGTCCGGGCGGTGGCGGCGGCTTCGCCGGTCGTCCCGGCGGCGGTGGCCCCGGCGGCGGTGGCGGCGGCTTCGGCGGCGGTCCCGCCGGTGGCGGTGGCGGTCGTCCCGGCTTCGGCGGTCGTCCGGGTGGTCCCGGCGGCCGTGGTGGCACGCAGGGCGCCTTCGGCCGTCCCGGCGGTCCGGCGCGTCGCGGTCGCAAGTCGAAGCGGCAGAGGCGCCAGGAGTACGAGGCCATGCAGGCCCCGTCCGTCGGCGGCGTGATGCTGCCTCGCGGCAACGGCGAGACCGTTCGCCTGTCGCGCGGTGCGTCGCTCACCGACTTCGCCGAGAAGATCAACGCCAACCCGGCGTCGCTCGTCGCGGTGATGATGAACCTCGGCGAGATGGTCACGGCCACGCAGTCCGTCTCCGACGCGACCCTCGAGGTCCTCGCCGGCGAGATGAACTACACGGTCCAGATCGTCAGCCCCGAGGAGGAGGACCGCGAGCTGCTCGAGTCCTTCGACATCGAGTTCGGCGAGGACGAGGGCGGCGAGGACGACCTGGTGGTCCGTCCGCCGGTCGTCACCGTCATGGGTCACGTCGACCACGGAAAGACCCGACTGCTCGACGCCATCCGCAAGACGAACGTCATCGCGGGCGAGGCCGGCGGCATCACCCAGCACATCGGTGCCTACCAGGTCTCGACCGAGGTCAACGGCGAGGACCGCGCCATCACGTTCATCGACACCCCGGGTCACGAGGCGTTCACCGCCATGCGTGCACGTGGTGCCCGGTCGACGGACATCGCGATCCTGGTCGTCGCGGCCAACGACGGCGTCATGCCGCAGACGATCGAGGCGCTCAACCACGCCAAGGCGGCCGACGTCCCGATCGTCGTCGCGGTCAACAAGATCGACGTCGAGGGCGCCGACCCGACCAAGGTGCGCGGTCAGCTCACCGAGTTCGGGCTGGTGGCCGAGGAGTACGGCGGCGACACCATGTTCGTCGACATCTCCGCCAAGCAGGGTCTGCACATCGACTCCCTGCTGGAGGCCGTGGTCCTCACCGCCGACGCCTCGCTCGACCTGCGGGCCAACCCGAACCAGGACGCGCAGGGCATCTCGATCGAGTCCCGTCTCGACCGCGGCCGCGGTGCCGTGGCGACGGTCCTCGTCCAGCGAGGCACCCTGCGGGTCGGCGACACGATGGTCGTGGGCGACGCCTACGGTCGCGTGCGCGCCATGCTCGACGACAACGGCAACAACGTCGCCGAGGCCGGACCCTCGACGCCGGTCCAGGTCCTGGGCCTGACCAACGTCCCGGGTGCGGGCGACAACTTCCTGGTGGTCGACGAGGACCGTACGGCCCGTCAGATCGCCGAGAAGCGCGCCGCCCGTGAGCGCAACGCCGCGTTCGCCAAGCGCACGCGCCGCGTGTCCCTGGAGGACCTGGACAAGGTGCTCAAGGCCGGCGAGGTCCAGCAGCTGAACCTGATCATCAAGGGTGACGCGTCTGGTTCCGTCGAGGCTCTCGAGTCCTCGCTGCTCCAGCTGGACGTCGGCGAAGAGGTCGACATCCGCGTCCTGCACCGCGGCGTCGGTGCGGTCACGGAGTCGGACATCGACCTGGCGATGGGCTCGGACGCCATCGTGATCGGCTTCAACGTCCGCGCGGCAGGCCGTGCGGCGCAGATGGCCGAGCGCGAGGGCGTGGACGTCCGGTACTACTCGGTCATCTACCAGGCGATCGAGGAGATCGAGGCGGCCCTCAAGGGCATGCTCAAGCCGGAGTACGAAGAGGTCGAGCTCGGTACGGCGGAGATCCGCGAGGTCTTCAAGTCGTCCAAGCTGGGCAACATCGCGGGTGTTCTCATCCGCTCCGGCGAGGTCAAGCGCAACACCAAGGCGCGCCTGGTCCGCGACGGCAAGCTCATCGCGGAGAACCTCAACATCGAGGGTCTGCGCCGCTTCAAGGACGACGTCACCGAGATCCGCGAAGGCTTCGAGGGCGGTATCAACCTCGGAAACTTCAACGACATCAAGATCGACGACGTCATCGCGACGTACGAGATGCGCGAGAAGCCGCGGGTGTAATCCGGCGGTTGGTGCTGGCCGACGGGACTTCGGTGCCGTCGGCCAGCGCTTTTCCCGTCCACCAACGGCCGGGAAAGTCGGTCGAGCCCCAGGCGGGGACGGGGTACCGTTCCTGACAGGGCCATCGATCCCGTACCGGCGGGTGAACCGGTTACATACATGTACGTGGGGACTCTGTCCTTCGACCTCCTCCTCGGCGACATCCATTCGCTGAAGGAGAAGCGCTCCGTCGTCCGCCCGATCGTCGCCGAACTCCAGCGGAAGTTCGCCGTGAGCGCGGCCGAGGTGGACCACCTGGACCTTCACCGCAGGGCCGGCATCGGCCTTGCCATGGTCTCCGGCGACGCCGCGCACCTGACCGACGTGCTCGACCGGTGCGAACGGCTGGTCGCCGCCCGCCCCGAGGTGGAGCTGCTGTCCGTCCGACGGCGCGTCCACGGCGACGACGACTAGACCTGAGAACGACAAAGAAGAAAGAACGGGAGACGGACCAGTGGCCGACAACGCGCGCGCCAAGAGGCTGGCGGACCTCATCCGAGAGGTGGTGGCCCAGAAGCTGCAGCGCGGGATCAAGGACCCGCGGCTCGGCACCCACGTCACCATCACGGACACCCGGGTCACGGGTGACCTCAGGGAGGCGACCGTCTTCTACACGGTGTACGGCGACGACGAGGAGCGGGCCGCGGCCGCCGCGGGCCTGGAGAGCGCCAAGGGCGTGCTCCGCTCGGCGGTCGGCGCGGCGGCGGGCGTGAAGTTCACGCCGACCCTGACCTTCGTCGCGGACGCCCTCCCGGACACCGCGAAGACCATCGAGGACCTGCTCGACAAGGCACGGGCCTCGGACGCGAAGGTCCGCGAGGTCTCCGCGGGCGCCGCCTTCGCCGGTGAAGCCGACCCGTACAAGAAGCCGGGTTCCGAGGACGACGCCGACGAGACGGACGACGCCACCGAATGACCAGCAAGCCCACCCCGCCCGACGGCCTTGTCATCGTCGACAAGCCGTCGGGCTTCACCTCGCACGACGTCGTCGCCAAGATGCGGGGCATCGCCCGCACCCGGCGCGTCGGGCACGCCGGCACCCTCGACCCGATGGCCACCGGCGTCCTCGTCCTCGGCATCGAGCGGGCGACCAAGCTCCTCGGGCATCTCGCCCTCACCGAGAAGGAGTACCTGGGGACCGTCCGCCTCGGGCAGAACACCCTCACCGACGACGCCGAGGGCGAGATCACCTCGTCCACCGACGCCTCGAAGGTCACCCGCGAGGGTGTCGACGCCGGCATCGCCGAGCTGACCGGCCGCATCATGCAGGTGCCGTCCAAGGTCAGCGCCATCAAGATCGACGGCGTACGGTCGTACAAGCGCGCCCGGGAGGGCGAGGACTTCGAGATCCCGGCCCGGCCGGTGACCGTCTCGTCGTTCACGGTCTACGACGTCCGGGACGCCGTCGCCGAGGACGGCACCCCCGTGCTCGACCTGGTCGTCTCGGTGGTCTGCTCCTCCGGCACCTACATCCGCGCCCTCGCCCGCGACCTGGGCGCCGGCCTGGGCGTCGGCGGCCACCTCACCGCGCTGCGCCGGACGCGCGTCGGACCGTACAAGCTGGACTCCGCACGCACCCTCGACCAGCTCCAGCAGGAGCTGACCGTGATGCCGATCGCCGAGGCGGCCGGGGCCGCGTTCCCGCGCTGGGACGTCGACGCCAGGCGGGCCGGCCTGCTCACCAACGGGGTGCGGATCGACATGCCCGAGCAGTACGCCGGCGCCGGTCCCGTCGCCGTGTTCGGCCCCGAGGGCCGCTTCCTGGTGCTCGTCGAGGAGCAGAAGGGCAAGGCCAAGAGCCTCGCCGTGTTCGGCTGAACCACCCGGTGTGCCCGTGGAGCGGCGACCACGGGGTCTGGCGCCGCCGCCGCTCCACGGTCCCCCCTCGGTTCCCCCACCCCTAGGGTGTATCCACCCGCCCCGGGCTATTCACCCGACCGAGCAGGCGCTCGGAGTGAACCGGGGGAGCGGAGGGGGGCGCGTTCGCCACCCGCTCTGTCCCGCTGATCATTTCGCGCCTACCGTCTCGGACAAGGGCACGGATGTACGGGCGGGGAGGTTCGATCATGGCGGGACGGGGCCCGCGGACCGGGGGCGGTCGCCGCACGGCGGACCGAACCCGGGAGGCACCGCAGGACACCTGGCCGGTACTCGACGACCGGCTGGTCCGGGTCCGCGACCTCGCCGGGCGCCCACGCGGCACCGGCTTCCTCGCCGACCACCACGGCACCCTGGTCACCAGCCACGAGGCCGTCGACGGACTCGCCCGGATCGTGCTGCACGCGGCCGGGGACCGTACCTGCGTGGTCGACTCGGACGCGGTCACCCCGCTGCCCGCCCACGACCTGGCCCTGATCCGCACCGAGGGCCTGTGCGTGGACCCGCTGCCGATCACGGTACGGGAGCGGATCGCGACCGGAACGTACGTACGGATCGCCGCCGACCGCTGGCGCGAGGCCCGGGTGCTGGCCGCGACCCAGGTGACGTACACCGCCACCGACCGCTTCCATCTCCTCCAAGACGCCCTGGAGCTGGCGATCGGCACGGCAGGCCGGGACGCCCTGCGCCTCGGCGGCGGGGCGGCCGGCGGCCCGGTCCTCGACGCGGAGACCGGCGCGGTCCTCGGCGTCCTGGGCACGGCCCTCCAGTCCGGCCAGCGAGACGTGGGCTTCGCCGTCTCGCTCCACCACCCGGACAGCACCCCCCTGATCGACCTCCTCACCCGCAACGCCGCGACGGTCCCCGCCTACGGCACCGACCTCAACCTCGCAGGCATCCTGGAACTGACAGCCACGTCGGTAGGCCAGGACGGCCCCCCGGGTGCCTTGGCCGGTTATGTGGGCCGCACTGGAGCGCCCCAAAGGGGCGCGGGGAACTGCGCGACCAGCCCCCACACACCCGCAGACGCTCCACCACCTTTCACGGCACTCGCCGGCGAACACACGGACCCCGTTCAGCCCGTAGAGCGTGCGGCAACCGCAACGGAGCTGTCGGCCTTCGCCGGAGGCACCGGCACCGTCCTGGCCCTCGTCGGCGCCCCCGGAACGGGCCGCACCACCGAACTCGCCGCCCTCGCCGCCCGCCGCAACCGCGGCGCACACCCCGCCCCCACCCTCTGGCTCCGCGGCGCCGACCTCAAGGACGCCGACGACTCGGTCGCCGACGCGGCCCGCCGCTCGCTGGAGCGCGCCGTCCGGATCGTCGCCGCCTCCCGCTCCCAACTCCCGGGCGACCTGGGCGAACTCACCGTGGAACGGCTGGCCCGGGTCGCCGCCCGGGCCGGACGGCCGCTGCTCCTCCTGCTGGACGGCCCGGAAGAGATGCCACCGGTCCTCGCCCACCGGCTCTCCGCCTGGACCGCCGGCACCACCGCATGGCTGCGCGACACCGGCGCCCGGCTCCTCGTCGCCTGCCGCGAGGAGTACTGGGAGCGGGCCGGCGCCGAGTTCCCGCCCGACCTGCTGCACCGGGGCACCGGTACCCCCTCCTGCGTCCGGCTGACCGACCTCACCCCCGACGAGGCCCGCCGCGCCCGTTCCCGCTACGGCGTGCCCGACGGCGTCCTCACCGACCGCGACGCCCGCCACCCCCTCGCCCTGCGCCTGCTCTCCGAGGTCCGCGCCGCCCTCCCGGACGCCCCCGCCGACGGCCCGATCGACCGGCACGACGTCTTCGCCGCCCACCTCGACCTGCTGTGCCTGCGCATCGCGGTCCGGCTGGCCGCCGAGAACGGCCTGCGCGGCACGGCCGTACGACGGCTCGCCGCCCGGGTCTCCGGCCAGGTGCACGAGGCCGCCCGGCGCAGCCTCGGGCCCGGTCAGGGCGAGCTGGACCGGGAGTCGTTCGAGGCGGTGTTCCCCTGGGGACCCGTCCCGGCCCATCTGGGCGGCGGATCCGGCTGGGCCTCCGCCGTGCTCACCGAGGGCCTGCTGGTTCCGGCGGGCGGCGGCTACCGCTTCGCCCACGAGGAGCTGGCCGACTGGATCCAGGGCATGCACCTGGACCTGGACGAGGCCCTGCACGCCCTCGTCCACCGCCCCCGGACCCCCGAGAGCGCCCACCCCCTGCCGGTCCCGCACCACCGGGTCGGCCCGGTCGTGCAGGCGCTGCTGCTCCTCGACCGCCAGTACGGACCTGCCCAACTCGCCCCACAACTCAACGAGTTGGCCCACGCGCTCGATCTCGACCCGGGCTCCTGGTGGGCCGCGCGGCTGCTCACCCAGACCCTGCTCCGGCTGCCCGACGCCACGCCGTACACCGGGGTGCTGCGGCTGCTCGCCGACCGGGTGGTGGGCCGGCAGCGCACCGTAGCCACCGAGTTCGCGCCGGACTTCTGGACCGCGCTCGCCCTGCCCGACGCCGATCGCTTCGATCTGCTGCGGAGGCTGGTGCTCGCCGACGAGCCGCTGCCCGAGACCGCGGGCGTCGGCCGGTTCGGGGCCCGGCCCACGGCGGAGGAGCCCGAGGGCACGGCCCCGCGCTACCTGGACGCCGTCGCCCGGCTGCTCGCCGCCGACCCCACCGCCGTACAGCCGTATCTCACGCGGTGGTTCGACGACGAGCGGCCGTTGCCCGCGATGCCGCACGCCACCGTGGCGACCGCGGCGCAGGCTCTGCTGCACACCCATCGGCACCGGGCGCTGGACGATCTGACCGAGGTCCTGGTCGACGCCGCGCACCGGCGGGGCGACGAACTGCTCGCCGTGCTCGCCGAGGACGAGCCGTCCGCGGTGTGCCGGGCCGTCGACCGCTGGGCGCACGACGAGCGCCCGGCCCGCCGGGTGGCCGCCGTGGCCTACGGCCTGCGCGCCGCCCCGCACGTCCGCAGCGAGCCCGACCGCGAGTTGCTCCGCTACGCCGCGCTCGCCCTGCTCGCCCGCCCCGCCGACTGCACCCTGCACGGCGGCGCCCTCGCCCTGCTGGTCCGGGACCCGCGGACCCGGGCCCGCCATCTTCCGCAGGCGCTGGGGCACTTCGCCACCGGCGACCCGCAGCTCGCGCCGAGTGCCCTGGTCCCCGCCCTGGCCACCCACCCCGACGACGTCCTGGAGGCCTTCCGCACCCGGCTGCGCGGGCCCGGCGCCGGACAGGTGCTGCGCGCCCTCGCCGACGTCACCACACCGGCCCTGGCCCACCGGGTCACCGAGCTGGTGCTGGAGGCCGTCGAACTGCGCCCGGAGACCGCCGGGCAGGTGGCCGGGTTCGTCGAGCGCCGCCTCGACCAGGGCGTCGGCGCCCGTGCCGTCCTGCTGCCGCTGGTCACCGGGCTGCTCGACGACGGCCCCGAGCCGGTACGGGCGGCCCTGGCGACCGTACTGGGCGCGGCCGGCACCCCCGTCTCGCGCCCGCTGCGCCGCGAACTGCTGGAGTTCCTGCTCGCCCACGAGCGGGACCCGGGCGTCCTCGACGCGCTGCTGCACGCGGCCGCCGTGCAGCGCGAGGACGACGGCGACGAGATGCGTGAGCTGGTCAGGCGCACCGGGCTGCTGCTGGTCCGCACCCCGGACGGGGCGACCCGGTTCGACCGCGGACTGGTCGACCTGGGCCGGCACGTGCCCGGATTCGCCGCCCAGATGGCCCGCTGGCTCACCGACACCCCCGAGGAATGGGCCGCCGTGGTGGGGCCCAGCACCCGGCGGATGCTGGGGAACCTGGCTGGTGTCCGGGTGCCCGCGTGACACGGTCTGGGCGTGCGCCAGGTCACAGCGACCGTGCCGGTGTGAGACGGGTCCGGCAAACATGGCACCCTTAGACCTGCGTAAGACGGACAACGGACACAGGTTCGAGGAGCGGTCACAGTGCAGCGCTGGCGTGGCTTGGAGGACATCCCCGAGGACTGGGGGCGCAGCGTCGTCACCATCGGGTCCTACGACGGGGTGCACCGCGGTCACCAGCTGATCATCCGGCATGCCGTGGACCGCGCCCATGAGCTGGGCATTCCGGCGGTCGTCGTCACCTTCGACCCGCACCCCAGCGAGGTCGTCCGCCCCGGCAGCCACCCGCCGCTGCTCGCCCCGCACCACACCCGCGCCGAGCTGATGGCGGAGCTGGGCGTGGACGCGGTGCTGATCCTGCCCTTCACCACCGAGTTCTCGCGGCTGTCGCCGGCCGAGTTCGTGGTCAAGGTGCTGGTCGACAAGCTGCGCGCCAAGGCGGTCGTCGAGGGCCCCAACTTCCGCTTCGGCCACAAGGCCGCGGGCAACGTCGAGTTCCTCACCGAGCAGGGCAAGGTCTACGACTTCGAGGTCGAGGTCGTCGACCTGTACGTGCGCGGTGAGGCGGGCGGCGGCGAGCCGTTCTCCTCGACCCTGACCCGGCGCCTGGTCGCCGAGGGTGACATGGCGGGCGCCCGCGAGATCCTGGGCCGCCCGCACCGGGTGGAGGGCGTGGTCGTACGCGGTGCCCAGCGCGGCCGTGAGCTCGGCTTCCCCACCGCCAACGTGGAGACCCTGCCGCACACGGCCATCCCCGCCGACGGCGTCTACGCCGGCTATCTGCACGCCCAGGGCGAGGTGATGCCGGCGGCGGTCTCCGTCGGCACCAACCCGCAGTTCGACGGCACCGAGCGCACGGTGGAGGCGTACGCCATCGACCGCGTCGGCCTCGACCTGTACGGGCTGCATGTCGCCGTCGACTTCCTGGCCTACGTCCGCGGCCAGGCCAAGTTCGACTCGCTGGACGCGCTGCTGGAGCAGATGGCCGAGGACGTCAAACGGTGCCGTGAGCTGCTGGCGGCCGAGGACGCCTGACCAGAGGGTCCGACCAGGAACACACAGAAGGGCGGCCGGTGCGTGAGTGCCCCGGCGCCCCGCGGGGGTTGGCCTTCATGTGGGGGTGCTGCGGGGGGGCGGGGGGGGGGGGGGCCCGCGGGGGCGGGGGGGGGGAGC
>NZ_JBHXSK010000047.1:0-5658 GCF_042716195.1 Streptomyces sp. NPDC058683 | reverse complement strand
AGACAGCCCTTCGGCGTTTCCGCTACTGCTGCGGAGGCTGCGGCGGCTCCTGGGCCTGCTGGCCCGGCTGCGGCTGCTGCGGGAAGCCGTAGCCGCCGGGCGGGACCGGGGGCGCGGGGGGCTGGGCGCCCGGCTGCGGATAGCCGTATCCGGGCTGCTGCTGCTGCTGCGCCTGCGCCTGCGGGGGATACGGCTGGCCCGGCTGCTGCGGCGGGTAGGGCTGGGCGCCGGGCTGGGGCCGGCCGTAGAACTCCTGCTGCGGAGGCTGTCCCGGCTGCTGCGGATACGGCTGCTGCGGGTACGGCTGTCCCGGCGCGTACGGCTCCTGTTGGCCCGGAACCGGCGGCGGCGCGTACTGCTGGCCGGGCAGCAGCCCGCCCGGCATCGGCGGGGCGGCGACCGGCGGCGGGTTGCCGTCGCTGGTCCACAGGCCGTGCATCTGCTGGTGGCGTACGAAGTCCTCGGCGACCATCGCCGCGAGGTTGAAGTACGCCTCGCGCACCTTCGGCCGCATCATGTCGAGGTCGACCTCGGCACCGGCGGACAGGTGCTCGTCGAAGGGGACGACCACGACACCCCGGCAGCGCGTCTCGAAGTGCGCCACGATGTCCTCGACCTTGATCATCTTGCCGGTGTCGCGCACCCCGGAGATGACCGTGATGGACCGCGACACGAGGTCGGCGTACCCGTGCGCGGACAGCCAGTCCAGCGTCGTACTCGCGCTGCTCGCACCGTCCACCGACGGCGTCGAGATGATGATCAGCTGGTCGGCGAGGTCGAGCACACCGCGCATGGCGCTGTAGAGCAGACCGGTTCCGGAGTCGGTGAGGATGACCGGGTACTGCTTGCCCAGCACGTCGATCGCGCGCCGGTAGTCCTCGTCGTTGAACGTGGTCGAGACGGCCGGGTCGACGTCGTTGGCGATGATCTCCAGACCGGACGGCGCCTGGGAGGTGAACCGCCGGATGTCCATGTAGGAGTTGAGGTACGGGATCGCCTGGACCAGGTCACGGATGGTGGCGCCGGTCTCGCGGCGCACCCGGCGGCCGAGCGTGCCGGCGTCCGGGTTGGCGTCGATGGCGAGGATCTTGTCCTGGCGCTCGGTGGCGAGGGTGGAGCCGAGCGCGGTGGTCGTGGTGGTCTTGCCGACACCGCCCTTGAGGCTGATCACCGCTATCCGGTAGCAGGACAGCACCGGCGTACGGATCAGGTCCAGCTTCCGCTGCCGCTCGGCCTCCTCCTTCTTCCCACCGATCTTGAACCGGGAGGACGCGGCGGCGGGCCGGCCGCTCTTCGCCTTCTGCTTCTTGTTGTTGAGCAGCCGGTCCGAGGACAGCTCCACGGCCGCGGTGTAACCCAGCGGCGCCGCACCGGGGTTGGTCATCTGCCGCTGGTCGTGCTGCATGGGCTGCGGCCAGGCGGCACCGGCCCGCGGGTCGACCGGGGGCTGGGGAGCCTGCGGGTCCTGCTGCTCGGGGTACGGGGCCGGAGCGGGCGGCTGGACGGGCTGGGCGGCGCGCGGGTCCTGGGGGGCCTGCGGCTGCTGGCCGGGCTGCGGGAAGCCGTAGCCGCCGGGCTGGGCCGCGGGAGCCGGCGGCGTCGGAGGCTGCGCGGCCGGCTGGGGGAAGCCGTAGCCGGCCGGTGCGGGCGCCTGGGGCACGGGGGCACCGGGGTAGCCGTAACCGCCCTGTGCGTCGGGGGCGGCGGGCTGCGGCTGTGCGGCCGGGGGCGCGGGGGGCTGGACGCCGGGCCGGGGGAAGCCGTAGCCGTCCGGTGCCTGCGGCGGGACGGGCGCGCCCGGCTGCTGGGCCGGGGGCTGCTGCCAGGCTGCGGGCGCGGGCTGCGGTGCCTGCGGGTGGAACCCCGGCTGTTGCCCGGGCACACCCGTGGGCCCCTGCGCGGGCGCCGGCTGGGGCTGCGGCTGACCGGGCGCCTGCTCGGGCGGCGCCGGCTGGGCCGGCCAGTGGGCGGCCGGTGCGGGGGCCGCGGGCTGGTAGGACGGCGGCAAGGGCGGCACCACGGCCGGCGGCGCCGGCGGTGTCGTCGGCGCCGGCGGGGGAGTCCAGGCGGCGGGCGGCACGGCGGCCTCGGGAGCCGGGGGCGCGTCCTGCGGCGCGGGAGCGGCGGCTAGGGCGTCCTGGGGCGCGGGGGGCGCGTCCTCGGGCTCGCTGGTGTCCGCGGGGGCTACGGCGTCGGCGGCATCGTCGGACGCGGAGTGCGTCTCGTCGTACTCGTCGTCGTCGGTGTCGGCGACCGCGTCCTGGGGCTCGTCCTCCTCGGTGTCGTCCACCGGGGCGGCGTCCTGGGCGAGTTCGTCCGTCTGGGCCGTACCGCTGGGGTCGGCGTCGTCGTCGCGAGGGGCCTCGTCCTCGGTGTGGCCGTGGGGCGATTCGGCGGCGCCGCTGGTGCCGGAGTCGACCAGCAGCGCGATGACGTCGGCCGCCGGCTGCTCCTCCTCGTCGGCTTCGGGTTCGGCCTCGTCCTCGGCGCGGCTCTGCTCGGCGGCCGCGTTCTCGACCGAGGCTGCCTGCTCGGCTGCCTCGGCGATGTCACGCTTCAGCGCGACGGGAGAGAACCGCATCGTCGACCCGCTGTCCAGGTCGCCGTTCTCCGGCTCGGGCTCCGGCGCCGGTTCGTCGGCGGCGGGCCGCTGCGGTTCGAAACCGACCGGGAGCTTCGGCACGGCGGCCGGACCGTCCGCGGGGGGCGCGGCAGGGGTGAACGGCGCGGCGGGCCGGGCGACCGGCGCCGGCGGAGCGGCCGGCGCCCCCGCGTCCGCGCTCGGGGCGGGCGGCGTGAACGGCGCACCCGGCGTGGCGGTGGGCGGGGGCGTGAACGGCGCACCCGGCGTCGAGGCGGCCGGCGGGATGAACGGTGCCCCGGGCGTCGCTGTCGGCGGCGGAGTGAAGGGCGCGCCGGGCGTTGACGCGGGCGGGGGCGTGAACGGTGCGCCGGGCGTTGACGTGGGCGGCGGGGTGAAGGGCGCTCCCGGCGTCGCAGCAGGCGCGGACGCCGACGGAGCACCCGGCGCCGGGGCGGGCGGCGGGGTGAACGGCGCGCCAGGCGCGGTGGTGGGCGGCGGGGTGAACGGCGCACCCGGAGTCGAGGCGGCCGGCGGGATGAACGGTGCCCCGGGCGTCGCCGTCGGCGGCGGGGTGAAGGGCGCACCCGGAGCCGACGTCGGCGCGGGAGTGAACGGACCGGCGGGACCCGCCGTTCCGCCCCCCTGCTGGGCGTGCGGCGGGGGAGTCAGGCCGGGGATCGGCGCCCCCGGCGGGAACGGCGAACGAGGCTGCGCGGCAGGCGCCGTACCGGAGCCGGAGCCCGGAGCCCCCGGTCCGCCGGGCGCGCCCGGCTGGTCACCGGACCCCGGGGCACCCGGAGCCGCCCCCGGTCCGCCGGGACCCTCGGCCGCTCCCGGGCCACCCGCCGCGTTCTGCGTGTACCAGGCGGGCGGCGCGTAGTCGATGGTGAACTCGCCCGTCATCTCGTTGAGGGACTCCGCGTCGGGCTGGTCTTCGCCGGGTGTGGCCCAGCCCCCGCGGATCCCGTCCCGATCGCTGCTCACAGTTCCTCCTGGTGTGGTCGAGCACCCTCATGCCGTGCCGGCGCGACGACCATGTCGTGTCGTTCTCAGCATCCGTATTCGTTTGAGGTAGTCCGATCCACCGGCTCTCCCCCTCGGGGCACCGACGTCTTGTTCACGGTCCTGACGTCGCGCCCCCTCCCAGCCTAATCACCAGGAGCCGGACCTCGGCAGGCCCGTCCGTCTCAATACGGACGTCCGCCTGGTCACACCCTGCCCGGAACTCCTGTGCAGAGCTTTCGTATTGCCCAACAATCGATGAACAAAACGGGCAAGAACCGTCAGTTCGGGCAGTAGTTGGCCGTTCCGGGGGTGTGGGTCATGTCCATGATGCCCTGGTGCGCAGGGGATAGGGTGAGCGTGTGTTCGCGTGAGCACAGATGAACTCTCCCCGAAGTCGGGGGTATTGCGCGCGGACGCCACGGGGGACGGGGGAGTACGAGGTGTGCACGGCAAATGCCGCAGCCTTCCCGGAAGTTCTGCCGTACGCGTAGCGCGAAGCAGAGAAGAAAAGGGAAGAAAGGGAACGTTCGGCGTGAGCTTCGGCCCACCTCCATCCATCTACACCCAGTCCACACTCGCCGCCGACGGCGAGCGCAGGAAGCGGCGCAGGCGCATGTTCGGCGCGGTGGCGGCCGCCGTGGCCGTCGTGCTGGCCGCGGGCGGCGCGCTGGTGATGTCCCAGGGCGACGACACGTCGTCCGCCGCCCGGCAGGCCGCCGCCCCCGCCCCGGACGCGATACGGCAGACCACCGATCGGAACCCGGCCTCGCCCGAGGGCCGGGTCGTGGTCGACCACTACGAGGAGGACCTCCCCAAGGAGAGTGACCCCAGCCCCCGGTACGCGCCGGGCACCTGGGCCACCGGCAAGGTCCTGGCCAAGGGCATCGGTACCCGGATCGTGGGCGTCAGGATTGAAGCGGGCGTCGACGACACGGCCTGGACCCTCCAGCTGGACGGTCACCTCTGCGCCACCAGCGGCCATGTCACCGTCGACGGCCGTACCGCGGTCGTGGTGCAGCCGAGCAGGCGCAAGGGCACCAAGGACGCCGGCATCTGCGACGAGGTCGTCTTCGTCGACCTGAACAACGGCAAGAAGCTGTGGACCGCCAAGATGCCCTCGGCGCGCGAGGCCTATGTCACCAACACGAACCTCACGCTGACCAAGGGCGTCGTCGCCGTGGCCTGGGGGCACGGTTCGGTGGCATACGACATGAAGAGCGGCGACCGGCTCTGGAACAGCACCACCGGCGCCAGGTGCGTGGACAAGGGCTTCGCCGGCGGAGGCGCGCTGCTCGCCCTGGAGGCCTGCGGAGCGGCACCCGACACCACCTACCGGGTGCAGCGGCTCGACCCGCGCACCGGGAAGCCGCGCTGGACCTACAAGGTCGCCGCCGGTGTCCAGGACGTCTATCTGCCCTCCGCCGATCCGCCGGTACTCGCGGTCGCGGCGGGCGACACCCTGGTCACCGACCTCATCACCCTCGACGGCGACGACGGCGGCAAGCTCGCCACCATCTCCATGGGCGGCGACGCCTACGACCCCCGGTGCGGCGACCGCTACTTCTCGCTCGGCTTCTTCGGCGACCTGGAGAACTGCGACGGCGTGGTCGTCGGGCCCGACCAGGTCTACGTCACCAGCAAGGACCAGTCCGAGATCGACCAGCCGGAGAACTGGATCGTCGCCTTCGACCGCACGACCGGCAAGACCGTGGGCAAACTCGACGGACGGCCCCTGGAACCCGTCGTCCCGCTGCGGATGAGCGGTGACCGTCTGCTGGTCTTCCGCGGCAGCCTCAGCGACATCGAACCGTCCGCTGTGGAGGCCTGGAATCCCCGCACCGGCAAGCGGACCCCGTACCTGCTCTTCGGCCTCCCGTCCGACGAGGAGGGCGAACTCGGCGACCCGACGCAGTCGGACATCGTGGTGGAACAGGGCAGGGTCTTCTTCGCGAAGCGGGAACTCGCCGCCGACGACAAGCACCCCAAGGCCGCCGTGCTGTCCGTGCTCGGCATCGGCAGCGCTGGAGAGAGCTGAGCCCGGCTGTGGGGCGGCACGCGCAACTCGGGAA
>NZ_JBHXSK010000046.1:0-98989 GCF_042716195.1 Streptomyces sp. NPDC058683 | reverse complement strand
AAACGCCCGGTTACATTCCGAACCCGGAAGCTAAGCCTTACAGCGCCGATGGTACTGCAGGGGGGACCCTGTGGGAGAGTAGGACACCGCCGAACTCCTTTTAGAGCTCTGGCTCTTGGGCGACAAGCCCAAGGGCCAGAGCTTTTTTGCGTTGAGGTAAGGTCAGGGGGCAAAGTTGGCTCGTTTCCCATCACAGGAGGCCCCCGGGTGGAGGTCCAGGAGACCCGTGTCCAGACGGACCGGGTCCTCACCATCCCGAACATCCTCAGCATGGCGCGTCTCGTCGGCGTACCCGTCTTCCTGTGGTTGATCCTCAGGCCCGAGTTCGGCGGGCCCAAGAGCGACGGCTGGGCGCTGCTGGTGCTCGCCTTCAGTGGCATCAGTGACTACCTGGACGGCAAGCTCGCCCGGCGCTGGAACCAGATCAGCAACCTCGGCCGGCTCCTGGACCCCGCCGCGGACCGGCTCTACATCCTGTCGACGCTGGTCGGACTCACCTGGCGCGAGATCCTGCCGCTCTGGTTGACGGCCGTACTACTGCTGCGCGAGCTGGTGCTGCTGGTGATGGTGGGGATTCTCCGGCGGCATGGCTATCCGCCGCCGCAGGTGAACTTCCTTGGCAAGGCAGCCACGTTCAATCTGATGTACGCGTTCCCGCTCCTGCTGCTCAGTGACGGAAGCGGTTGGATCTCGTCACTCGCTGCTATTTTCGGATGGGCGTTCGCCGGATGGGGTACAACGCTCTACTGGTGGGCAGGAGTGCTCTACGTGGTGCAGGTCCGCCGTCTGGTTCGTGCGGACGCCACAGCCGATTGAGCTCGGCGATTGTCCGGACGTAGTGGCTCTCGATGGCCCGCGGCGAAAAAGTGCGGGACAATCTGGACGGGTGAAGTCGGCTAGACCGTCGTCTCTTAGAGGAGGACGCTTCCGACATGAAGGCCGTAGTGATGGCCGGTGGTGAAGGCACACGCCTTCGCCCCATGACCTCCAGCATGCCCAAGCCGCTCCTTCCGGTGGTGAACCGACCGATCATGGAGCATGTGCTACGGCTGCTCAAAAGGCATGGGCTCACCGAGACCGTCGTCACCGTGCAGTTCCTGGCGTCGCTCGTCAAGAACTACTTCGGTGACGGCGAAGAGCTCGGTATGGAGCTCACCTATGCCAATGAGGAGAAGCCACTCGGTACCGCCGGAAGCGTCAAGAACGCCGAAGAGGCGTTGAAGGACGATGCTTTCCTCGTCATCTCCGGCGATGCGCTGACCGACTTCGACCTCACCGAGCTGATCAACTTCCACAAGGCAAAGGGCGCGCTTGTCACGGTCTGCCTGACCCGTGTGCCCAATCCGCTGGAATTCGGCATCACCATCGTCGACGAAGAGGGGAAGGTCGAGCGGTTCCTCGAGAAGCCGACCTGGGGGCAGGTGTTCTCCGACACGGTGAACACGGGCATCTACGTCATGGAGCCCGAGGTGTTCGACTATGTCGAGGCCGACGTTCCCGTCGACTGGTCCGGCGATGTCTTCCCGCAATTGATGAAGGAAGGCAAGCCGATCTACGGCTATGTCGCCGAGGGTTACTGGGAGGACGTCGGCACCCACGAGTCGTACGTGAAGGCGCAGGCCGACGTCCTTGAGGGCAAGGTCGACGTCGACATCGACGGCTTCGAGATATCGCCGGGCGTCTGGGTGGCCGAGGGCGCCGAGGTGCATGCCGATGCCGTCCTGCGTGGACCGCTGTACATCGGTGACTACGCCAAGGTCGAGGCCGGCACGGAAATCCGCGAGCACACCGTCGTGGGCTCCAATGTCGTCGTGAAGAGCGGTGCCTTCCTGCACCGGGCCGTGGTGCACGACAACGTCTACGTCGGGCAGCACAGCAATCTGCGGGGCTGTGTCGTCGGGAAGAACACCGACATCATGCGGGCCGCCCGGATCGAGGACGGGGCGGTCATCGGTGACGAGTGCCTGATCGGTGAAGAATCGATCGTGCAGGGCAACGTCCGGGTCTATCCGTTCAAGACCATCGAGGCCGGTGCGTTCGTCAACACGTCCGTGATCTGGGAGTCCCGCGGGCAGGCGCATCTCTTCGGTGCCCGTGGTGTCTCCGGAATCCTGAACGTGGAGATCACGCCGGAGCTGGCCGTACGGCTGGCTGGCGCGTACGCGACCACCCTGAAGAAGGGCTCCACGGTCACTACGGCCCGTGACCACTCCCGGGGTGCCCGTGCGCTCAAGCGGGCGGTCATCTCCGCGCTCCAGGCCAGCGCCATCGACGTACGCGACCTGGAGAACGTGCCTCTGCCGGTGGCACGGCAGCAGACCGCGCGCGGCAGCGCCGGCGGCATCATGATCCGGACCTCGCCCGGGGTGCCCGACTCCGTCGACATCATGTTCTTCGACGGGCAGGGCGCGGACCTCTCGCAGGCCAGCCAGCGCAAGCTGGACCGGATCTTCGCCCGCCAGGAGTACCGGCGTGCGTTCCCCGGTGAGATCGGCGACCTGTACTTCCCGGCCAGCGTCTTCGACTCGTACACGGGTTCGCTGCTGCGGAACGTCGACATCACCGGGATCGCCGAGGCCGGCCTGAAGGTCGTCGTGGACGCCTCCAACGGCAGTGCCGGGCTCGTTCTGCCCAGCCTGCTCGGGAAGCTCGGCGTGGACTCGCTGACCATCAACCCCGGTCTCAACGAGGCCAGGCCCACGGAGACGGCGGATCAGCGTCGGTCCGGGCTGGTGCGCCTCGGCGAGATCGTGGCGTCCTCCGGGGCCGCGTTCGGTGTGCGGTTCGACCCGGTGGGCGAGCGGCTGTCCCTGGTGGACGAGAAGGGCCGCATCATCGAGGACGACCGCGCGCTCCTGGTGATGCTCGACCTGGTGGCCGCCGAGCGGCGTAGCGGCCGTGTGGCGCTTCCGGTCACCACGACCCGGATCGCCGAGCAGGTGGCCGCGTACCACGGCACCCAGGTCGAATGGACGACCACCTCGCCCGACGACCTCACGCGCGTGGGGCGTGAGGAAGGCACCATCTTCGGTGGTGACGGCAAGGGCGGATTCATCGTCCCCGAGTTCAGCAGTGTCTACGACGGCACGGCGGCCTTCGTGCGCCTGATCGGCCTGGTGGCGCGGACACAGCTCACGCTCAGCCAGATCGACGCCCGGATCCCGCGGGCGCATGTCCTCAAGCGGGACCTGGCGACCCCGTGGGCTGTCAAGGGCCTGGTCATGCGGCGTGTCGTCGAGGCGGCCGATGATCGCTTCGTGGACACGACCGACGGGGTGCGGGTGGTCGAGACGGACGGGCGCTGGGTGATGGTGCTGCCCGACCCGGCCGAGGCGGTCACCCATCTGTGGGCCGAGGGGCCCGACGACGCCTCCGCGCAGGCCCTGTTGGACGAATGGTCGGCGATCGTGGACAGCGCCGGACGGTAAATCAGCCGCACGCGCGCGTGCCGGACAAGTGTCCCCGAGGGGGCCTGTCCGGCACGCCGGTGGGGCCGTTCGGAGGTACCGGTCGCAACGTGCGACGATGTGCGGCATGCCGCAGCAACCCCCCGTTCGGAGCAGCGCCACCCGGCCGCAGCGCCCGGACGCCTCCATGTCGTTGATCACCAACGTCATGGATCACAGCCTCGACGACGGGTATGCCGAGGCGGCGGCCCGTAAGCGGGCGCAGGGGGAGGGCGGCGGCATGCCGAAGACCCTCCGGGCCAGGCTGGGCCTCGCCGGCGGTCTGGTGCTCGCGGCCCTGGTGGTGACCGTGGGAGCGGCTCAGGCGCGCGTGACGGCCCCTGTCGTGGCCAAGGAGCGCCAGGAGCTGATCGACCGCATCGACCGTGAGACGTCCGCCGCCGACAAGCTGGAGACCAATGTCGACAAGCTGCGCGACGACGTCAGCGCCCGCCAGCGTGCGGCGCTGAAGGAGAGCGGCGGCAGCGGTCAGGCGGACCTGGTGGGCATCCTGTCGGGTGCCACGGCGGTGCACGGCCCCGGCGTGAAGCTGGTCGTGAACGACGCCAAGGCGGCCTCCTCGGGCGGCGACGGCAGCAACCCGCGGGAGACCTCCGGGTTCTCCGACACCGGTCGGGTGCGTGACCACGACATGCAGCGCGTCGTGAACGGGCTGTGGGCTTCGGGCGCCGAGGCGATCTCCATCAACGGGCAGCGGCTCACCGCCCTGTCCGCGATCAGGGCCGCGGGAGACGCGATACTGGTCGACAACAGGCCGCTGGTACCGCCGTACACGGTGCTGGCGGTGGGGGACGGGCAGAGGCTCAGCTCCAGGTTCCAGGACAGTCCCGACGGGCTGTATCTGCATGCGCTGGAGGAGAACTTCGACATCCGGGCGACGATCTCCACGGAGAGTGACGTCCGGCTGCCCGCCGCACCCAGCGTGATCGTACGTACGGCCCAGCCGTACACAGAGAAGACGGAGAAGGGCACATCGTGATCGCCGTACTTGGCCTCGTCGTGGGCGTCGTGGCCGGACTGTTGGTCCGTCCTGAGGTTCCGGCGGTCGTCGAGCCGTATCTGCCGATCGCCGTCGTCGCGGCGCTCGACGCCGTCTTCGGTGGGCTGCGGGCCATGCTCGACGGGATCTTCGACGACAAGGTCTTCGTGGTGTCGTTCCTGTCCAACGTGGTGGTGGCCGCGCTGATCGTCTTCCTGGGCGACAAGTTGGGTGTGGGCTCGCAGCTGTCCACGGGTGTCGTCGTGGTCCTCGGTATCCGAATCTTCTCCAACGCCGCGGCGATCCGACGGCATGTCTTCCGGGCGTGAGCGGCATGAGCGAACACGAGAAGCGGCCGGAGCACCGGCTGCGCAGAGAACTGCCGGACGAGGTGCCCGCCGCGGCGCCGGAGGCCGGATCCGCGGCCGAGCCGAAGCCGGAGGCCGGGCTGACCGGCCGCCGGCGGCTGGTCCAGGGGCTGTGGCCGCCGCGGGTCAGCCGGGCCCAACTGATCGTCGCCGTGCTGCTGTTCGGGCTCGGTTTCGGGCTCGCCGTGCAGGTGGCGTCGAACAGCGACAGTGACAGCGCGTTGCGCGGGGCCCGCCAGGAGGATCTTGTTCGCATCCTCGATGAACTGGACGACCGTACTCAGCGTCTTGAAGACGAGAAGACAGGACTTGAGAAACAGCGCCAGGAGTTGCAGAGCAGCTCCGACCAGGCGGCGGAGGCACGCAGGCAGACGGCCGAGAAGGAGAGGCAACTCGGCATTCTGGCGGGCACCGTGGCAGCGCAGGGTCCTGGCATCACGATGACGGTCGACGACCCGAAGGGGACGGTACAGGCGGACATGCTGCTCGACGCGATCCAGGAGCTGCGCGCGGCCGGCGCGGAGGCGATCCAGGTCAACGGCGTGCGAGTGATCTCCGGCACCTACCTCACCGACTCCGGGAAGAGTGTGAGCGTCGACGGGAACAAGATCACCCAGCCCTACGTTTTCAAGGTGATCGGCAAGCCGCAGGATCTCGAACCGGCTCTCAACATCCCCGGAGGCGTGGTGCAGACCCTGGAGAAGGAACAGGCGACTGTGACCGTCGAGCGGTCGACCAAGATCGTGGTGGATGCCTTGCGACCGGCGAAGCAGCCTGACTACGCTCGGTCGTCCTCACAGTGAACCGGCGGTGCATGCGGGACATCCGGCGGGGGCATGAGGATGCGGGGGGTCGGCGCACCGGGGAGCCGGTGCGTGGTGGAAACTGTCTGGTGGATACGGACGTTGTGTGGTTGTCCGGGTCGGCCGGTTTATTCAGTCAGGGTTCGTCCTGCCCCACGGGCGGGTCTGTTTCGGTCAAGGGGAATCGCCCGTGAAGTTGTTTTCGAAGTTGTTCGGCAAGAGCACGCGAGAGGGTAGCGACAACGCGACCGCTCGTCATCGCGCACAGCCCGACGCGGACGGTCAGCGTCCGCTGTTCCGGGACCAGGTGGCTGGTCCGGGGGGTGACATTTCGGGAGGTCAGGGCGCGCGGTCAGTTGACCCGTCGCAGTCCGGCGGCATAGGTTTCGGGCAACCGTCAACCTCAGGTGCGGGTGGAGGGTTTACCTCCGACCCGTACGCGTCCAACGCCCCGGCGGGGCAGCCGCGGCAGGAGGATCCGTCCATGTCGGCCCTGGTTTGTACGAGGTGCGGTAACCGCAACGCGGAGAACGCCCGCTTCTGTTCCAATTGTGGTGCCCCGTTGCGCGCGGGCGCCGTCCCCGAGCGGGCGTCGGAGACGACGTCCACGATCTCGATCTCCGGCCTGGAGGCCTACGACGCCGAGGTCACCGGCCAGACCCAGGCGCCGGCGCTCTCGCCCGAGGCGCAGGCGGCGGTCGACGCGCTGCCGCTGGGCTCCGCGCTGCTGGTCGTGCGCCGTGGCCCGAACTCGGGCAGCCGCTTCCTGCTGGACAGCGACCTGACCACGGCCGGCCGTCACCCGCAGAGCGACATCTTCCTGGACGACGTGACGGTCTCGCGCCGCCACGTGGAGTTCCGCCGCCAGCCGGACGGCTCGTTCACGGTGGCCGACGTGGGCAGCCTCAACGGCACGTACGTCAACCGGGAGCGCATCGACCAGGTCGCTCTGTCGAACGGTGACGAGGTCCAGATCGGCAAGTACCGGCTGGTCTTCTACGCGAGCCGGCAGGGCATCTGACCCTCCGGACCTCGTCCGGGGACTCCAGGGAAGAAGGTCCATGCTGCACACACCGAGCGGCGGTACCGGTCACGGCACCGCCGCCACGGAATCCGGGCTGATGAGCATCGGCACGGTGCTGAACGTGCTGCGCGACGAGTTCCCCGAAGTCACCATCTCCAAGATCCGCTTCCTGGAGTCGGAGGGGCTGATCGAGCCGCGCCGGACCCCGTCCGGGTACCGCAAGTTCAGCGCCGGGGACGTGGAGCGGCTCGGACACGTCCTGAGGATGCAGCGGGACCACTATCTGCCGCTGAAGGTCATCCGGGAGTACCTGGACGCCATGGAGCGCGGTGAGGCCGTCCAGCTGCCCGTGCTGGGACGGCAGCGGGACGGCGAGGCGGTGCCGATGGTTGCCGAGGCGCCCACGGTGGCGCGGATCGGCCGGGACGAGCTGCTCGCGGCCGCCGAGATCGACGAGAACTGCCTGGCGGAGTGGGAGTCGTACGGGCTGCTCGCTCCCCTGGAGGACGGCGTGTACGACGCCGAGGCGGTCACCGTGGCCGCGCTCGTGACCGAGCTGGGCCGGTTCGGGATCGAGCCGCGCCATCTGCGCGTGATGAAGGCCGCCGCCGACCGTGAGGCGGGTCTGGTGGACCAAGTGGTGGCCCCGCTCAAGCGGCACCGCAATCCGCAGACCAGGGCCCATGCCGAGGCCCGTACGAAGGAGCTGGCGGCGCTCACGGTGAGGCTGCACTCCGCACTGGTGCAGACCGCGCTCGGGGTGCGGCTGCCGTGACCATCGTGACAGGACCCGGGCGGAGGCCGGATCGGGCGCGCGTTCCGGGCCCGACTACCCAAACGTCCCGGGCACGGCCTAGGGTTGCTGTGTGAACGAGCTCGATGTCGTAGGTGTCCGGGTGGAAATGCCCTCCAACCAACCGATCGTGCTCCTGCGCGAAGTGGGAGGCGACCGTTACCTCCCCATCTGGATCGGGCCGGGGGAGGCGACGGCGATCGCGTTCGCCCAGCAGGGCATGGCCCCTGCGCGGCCGCTGACCCACGACCTGTTCAAGGACGTGCTGGAGGCCGTCGGCCAGGAGCTCACCGAAGTACGCATCACGGACCTGCGTGAGGGCGTCTTCTACGCGGAGCTGGTCTTCGCCAGCGGTGTCGAGGTGAGCGCCCGTCCGTCCGACGCCATAGCGCTGGCGTTGCGCACCGGGACGCCGATCTACGGGAGCGACACGGTGCTGGACGACGCGGGCATCGCGATTCCGGACGAGCAGGAGGACGAGGTGGAGAAGTTCCGCGAGTTCCTCGACCAGATCTCGCCCGAGGACTTTGGCACCAGCAGCCAGTGAGGGACCGAGCGGCCCGTCATCAGCCCACCAGGGGCCGGTGGCGGGCCGGTTCACGGTTGGTCGGACTCGAAACTCATGGGCAATTGCCAGCGGCCATTGAGAGCGTCCTACGCCTTCCCGCCAGAGCATTCGGCTAGCCTTTCCCCGCGGTGGGGCACGGGAAACCACTCCTAGGGTGATTATCACTCGGCGTGCCGAGTGTGGCGATCGTTGACGCGCCCCTGGTGACTGCCTACCGTCGAGAAGGCAGGTCAAGGACGGAGGTCGGCGTGAGAAGCAGCGGCGACGGTACGACTGGGGGTGCCCCGGGACGCGGTCTCGGGGAGAGCGGTCCGTACCGGCCTCACGGCAGCACCGCCGGTCACGCTCCACAGCGGCCGACGGCAGTGCCGAGCGGCGAAGGGGCGGCGTCCATGACGACCGAGGAGATCGGCTACCGGGGGCCCACGGCCTGTGCGGCGGCCGGCATCACCTACCGGCAGCTCGACTACTGGGCCCGCACCGGCCTGGTCGAGCCCAGCGTGCGGCCCGCCTACGGGTCGGGCACCCAGCGCCTGTACAGCTTCCGGGACGTCGTCGTCCTGAAGATCGTCAAGCGGTTCCTGGACACCGGGGTGTCCCTCCAGAACATTCGCAGCGCCGTCCAGCACCTGAGGGAGCGCGGTTTCCGCGACCTGGAGCGCATGACCCTCATGAGCGACGGTGCCACGGTCTACGAGTGCACCTCGCCCGACGAGGTCCATGCCCTGCTCCAGGGCGGCCAGGGCATCTTCGGGATCGCGGTCGGCGTGGTCTGGCGGGACGTGGAGAGCGCGCTCTCCCAGCTGCACGGCGAGCGGGTCGACACCGGCGAGACCCTGATCGGCCCCAACCCCGCGGACGAGCTGGCCCGGCGCCGCAACCGGGCGGTCTGAGGTCCCGGCCCGACCCTCTCGAATCTCCTGAGCCCTTCGCGACGCCCCGGCACGGTTCCGTGCCGGGGCATTGTCAGTGGTGTGGTGCAGCATCGGAGGTGTGAGAAACGCGCCCACGATCCTGCATCTCGACATGGATGCCTTCTACGCCTCGGTGGAGCAGGCATCCAAGCCGAGTCTGCGGGGGAAGGCCGTGGTCGTGGGCGGGCTCGGACCGCGCGGTGTGGTGGCCACCGCTTCGTACGAGGCCCGGGTGTTCGGGGTGCACTCCGCGATGCCGATGGCACAGGCCCGCAGGCTGGCGCCGAACGCCGCGTATCTGGTGCCGCGCTTCGGGCTGTACCGGTCGATCAGCGAGCAGGTGATGGCGCTGCTGCACGAGCTGTCGCCGCTGGTGGAGCCGCTGAGCCTGGACGAGGCGTTCGTGGACCTGGAGGCGGGTGAGGTGGCGTGGGACGCGGGGTCGGCGCGTCTGGTGGGGGAGAAGCTGCGCGCGGACATACGGGCCGCCACGGGGCTTGCCGGGTCGGTGGGGCTCGCCGCCTCCAAGATGCTCGCGAAGATCGCCTCCGAGCAGGCCAAGCCGGACGGGCTGGTGCTGATCGAGCCGGGCACGGAGCGGGCGATGCTCGGGCCGATGCCGGTGCGGACCCTGCCGGGCGTGGGGCCGGCGACGGGGGACCATCTGCGGCGGGCCGGGATCACCACGGTCGACGAGATCGCCGAGGCGGGGGAGGACGAGCTGGTACGGCTGCTGGGCAAGGCCCACGGGCACGCGCTGTACGCGATGGCGCTGGCGCACGACGAACGGGCCGTGGTCGCCGAGCGGGAGGCCAAGTCGGTCTCCGTCGAGGACACCTACGACGTGGACATCCATGACCGGATGCGGGTGGGGATGGAGGTGCAGCGGCTGGCCGACCGGTGTGTGCGCAGGCTCCGGGGGGCCGGACTGTCGGGGCGGACCATCGTGCTGAAGGTTCGGCGGTACGACTTCTCGACGCTCACCCGGTCGGAGACGCTCAGAGGGCCGACCGACGACCCGGCGGTGGTGCGGGAGGCGGCCGCGCGGTTGCTGGACTCGGTGGACACGACGGGGGGTGTGCGGTTGCTGGGCGTGGGGGTGTCGGGGCTGGCCGACTACACCCAGGAGGATCTGTTCGCGCAGGCGGCGGGGGAGGCGGCGGAGATCCTGGCGGAGGAGGACGCGGCCGAGCCGGTCGCCGAGCCGGAGGCGGTCGTGGAGCGGAGATGGCCCGCGGGGCACGACGTCCGGCACGCCGAGTACGGGCACGGATGGGTGCAGGGCAGCGGTCTGGGGCGGGTGACGGTGCGGTTCGAGACGCCGGGGTCGGTGGAGCCGGGGCGGGTGCGGACGTTCCGGGTCGAGGATCCTGAGCTGGAGCCGGTGGATCCGTTGCCGCTGGTGCCGGCGATTCCGGTGGACGGGGTGGGTGCGTGACCGGAGTGGGACACGCACCGTCGGCCGTCAGGCGCCCGCGTCCTCCGTTCCCGCCAGTTTGCCGAAGTCGTGGTCCGGGTGGTCGGGGGGTGGGGCGGTCGTGTCCAGGCCGTAGTGGTGGTAGAGCTGGAGTTCCTGCTCCGGGGACAGGTGGCGGCCCACCCCGAAGTCGGGGGCGTCCTTGATCAGGGCGCGGTCGAAGGGGACCTGGAGGGTGCCCTCGACCAGCTCGCTCGGCTCCAGGGGCACGAAGGCGTCCCGGGAGAACAGGCCGGTGCGTATGGCCGCCCACTCCGGCACACCGGTCGCGTCGTCGAGGTAGACCTCGTCGATCGTGCCGATCTTCGTGCCTTTGCGGTCGAACGCCTTGCGGCCGATCAGGTTGCGCGGATCGATGTCGGTCTGCACGGGCCCTCCACTTGGTCGCAACTCATCCGTAAGCACTACAAAAGAGCACATTGAACGAGGCGGCCACTCGAAGGCCCGCGCGGAGCCCTCGCTGGTAGGCTGGCAAGCGGCTGCTGACCCCGTGCGGGAGAGTCCTCCGGACAGACCGGAGGCGCCGAAGGAGCAAATCCTCCCCGGAATCTCTCAGGCTCACGTACCGCACGGACGAGGTCACTCTGGAAAGCAGAGCGGGCGTCGACGACGTCCGCTCTCACCGACGGTGAAAGCCGGATCCCCTGGGCATCCGGCGAAGCTCTCAGGTTGAGATGACAGAGGGGGAGGCCGTCGGGGTGCCCGTGCCGGGGTACCCCTCGAAGGTCGCGTCAGACCAGGAGGCCTCCGCAATGACCGCCCAGCGTGTTCCGCTCACCGAGCTCGAACAGGGAATCCCCTTCGAGCAGCGCCATATCGGACCCGATCACGAGGCCCGGGCCAAGATGCTCGCCCAGGTCGGGTACGGCTCGCTCGACGAGCTGACCGCCGCCGCCGTGCCGGACGTCATCAAGAACGCCGACACCCTGGAGCTGCCGGGCGCGCGCACCGAGGCCGAGGTGCTGGCCGAGCTGCGGTCGCTGGCCGACCGGAACCAGGTGCTCGACTCGATGATCGGGCTGGGCTACTACGGCACCTTCACGCCGCCCGTCATCCTGCGCAACGTGATGGAGAACCCCGCCTGGTACACGGCCTACACGCCGTATCAGCCGGAGATCTCCCAGGGGCGGCTGGAAGCCCTGCTGAACTTCCAGACCATGGTCGCCGACCTCACCGGACTGCCCACCTCCGGCGCCTCGCTGCTGGACGAGGGCACGGCCGCCGCCGAGGCCATGGCCCTGTCGCTGCGCATGGGCAAGAACAAGAAGGGCGTCTTCGTCATCGACGCGGACGCCCTGCCGCAGACCGTCGCCGTGATCCGGACGCGGGCCGAACCGACCGGGGTCGAGGTCGTCGTCGCGGACCTGAGCGACGGGATCCCGGCGGACCTCGCCGCCCGTGAGATCAACGGTGTGCTCGTCCAGTACCCCGGCGCCTCCGGTGCCGTACGCGACATCAAGCCGCTCGTCGAGCAGGCGCACGAGCTGGGCGCGCTGGTCACCGTCGCCGCCGATCTGCTCGCGCTGACCCTGCTGACCTCGCCGGGCGAGCTGGGCGCCGACATCGCCGTCGGGACGACCCAGCGGTTCGGTGTGCCGATGGGCTTCGGCGGGCCGCACGCGGGCTACATGGCGGTAAAGGAGAAGTTCGCGCGCAGCCTGCCCGGCCGGCTCGTGGGCGTGTCCGTGGACGCCGACGGGCACAAGGCCTACCGGCTTGCGCTGCAGACCCGTGAACAGCACATCCGCCGTGAGAAGGCCACCAGCAATATCTGCACCGCGCAGGTGCTGCTCGCCGTGATGGCCGGCATGTACGCCGTCTACCACGGGCCCGAGGGGCTGCGGGCCATCGCTCAGCGGACCCACCGCTACGCCACGATCCTGGCCGCGGGGCTGAGGGCCGGCGGGGTCGAGCTCGTGCACGGCGCCTACTTCGACACCCTCACCGCGCGCGTGCCCGGCAAGGCCGCCGAGATCGTCGCCACCGCCCGGCAGAGCGGCGTCAACCTGCGGCTGGTGGACGCCGACCACGTCTCCATGGCCTGCGACGAGACCACCGCGCGGGCCCAGCTGGGTGCCGTGTGGACGGCGTTCGGGGTCGAGGGCGACGTCGAGACCCTGGACGAGGTCGCCGAGGACACGCTGCCCGAGGCACTGCTGCGCGGCGACGGCTACCTCGGCCACCCCGTCTTCCACGAGCACCGCTCCGAGACCGCGATGCTGCGCTATCTGCGCCGGCTCGCCGACCGGGACTACGCGCTGGACCGGGGCATGATCCCGCTGGGCTCCTGCACCATGAAGCTGAACGCGACCACCGAGATGGAGCCGGTCACCTGGCCCGAGTTCGGCCAGCTGCACCCCTTCGCGCCCGCCGAGCAGGCGCAGGGCTATCTGACGCTCATCCGTGAGCTGGAGGAGCGGCTCGCCGAGGTCACGGGCTACGACAAGGTGTCGCTCCAGCCCAACGCCGGGTCGCAGGGCGAGCTGGCCGGGCTGCTCGCCGTACGCGCCTACCACCGCGCCAACGGCGACGAGCAGCGCACCGTGTGCCTGATCCCGTCCTCCGCGCACGGCACCAACGCCGCCAGCGCCGTCATGGCCGGGATGAAGGTCGTCGTCGTGAAGACCGCCGAGGACGGCGAGGTCGACGTCGAGGACCTGCGGGCGAAGATCGAGCAGCACCGCGACCAGCTCGCCGTGCTGATGATCACCTACCCGTCCACGCACGGCGTGTTCGAGGAGCACGTCGCGGACATCTGCGGTCAGGTGCACGAGGCCGGCGGTCAGGTGTACGTCGACGGGGCCAACCTCAACGCCCTGGTCGGGGTCGCCAAGCCCGGGCACTTCGGCGGCGACGTCTCGCACCTCAACCTGCACAAGACCTTCTGCATCCCGCACGGCGGCGGCGGGCCGGGTGTCGGTCCGGTGGCCGTACGCGCCCACCTGGCGCCGTACCTGCCGAACCACCCGCTCCAGCCGGCCGCCGGCCCGGCGACCGGTGTCGGGCCGATCTCGGCCGCGCCGTGGGGCTCCGCGGGGATCCTGCCGATCTCGTGGGCGTACGTCCGGCTGATGGGCGGCGAGGGGCTGAAGCGCGCCACGCAGGTGGCCGTGCTCAGCGCCAACTACATCGCCAAGCGGCTGGAGCCGCACTACCCCGTGCTCTACACCGGTCCCGGCGGGCTGGTCGCGCACGAGTGCATCATCGATCTGCGGCCGCTGACCAAGGCGACCGGCGTGAGCGTCGACGATGTCGCCAAGCGGCTCATCGACTACGGGTTCCACGCGCCGACGATGTCCTTCCCGGTGGCCGGCACGCTGATGATCGAGCCGACCGAGTCCGAGGACCTCGGTGAGCTGGACCGGTTCTGCGAGGCGATGATCGCCATCCGGGCGGAGATCGACAAGGTCGGGGCGGGGGAGTGGCCCGCCGAGGACAACCCGCTGCGGGGTGCTCCGCACACGGCCGCCGCGCTCGGCGGGGAGTGGGAGCACGCCTACTCGCGTGCGGAGGCCGTCTTCCCGGCCGGGGTGTCCGCCGCCGACAAGTACTGGCCGCCGGTGCGCCGGATCGACCAGGCCTACGGTGACCGGAACCTGGTGTGCTCGTGCCCGCCGCTGGACGTGTACGAGGACTGATCCGCGGTAGTACGGATGTGGCAGAGGCCCCGCTTCGGCGGGGCCTCTCGCGTGTGGTGCTACGCCGGGTACGCGTGGGTCCCCGTCGCCTTCACCGTCGCCCAGACCGGGGTGCCCGGGTGCAGGTCCAGTTCGGCGGCGGCGACCGTGGTGAGGTCGGCGGCGAGGGGGAGTTCGCCGGTCAGGTCGGCGCGGATCCGGTCGCCGTGGATCTCCAGGCCGGCGACCTCGCAGCGCCACAGGTTGCGGGCGCTGGTGCCGGTCGGGCGGTCCCGGAAGAGGGTGACGGCGCTCGGCGGGAACGCGACGAACACGTCACCGGTGAGGTGCTCCGTGGTGGCGACGGCGGGGCCGGTGTCCAGCCTGACCAGGTGGCCCTCGGCCCCGGTCTCGGCCTGCCCGCGGTAGAGGTTCAGGCCGACCAGGTGGGCGATGTAGTCGGTGCGCGGGTGGCGGGCGATGTCGGCGGGGGTGCCCTGCTGGACGATCCGGCCGTGCTCGATGACGATCAGGCGGTCGGCCAGCACCATGGCGTCCAGCGGGTCGTGGGTGACCAGTACGGCCACGGCCTCGAACTCGGCGAGGTGGCGGCGGAGTTGGGAACGTACGTCCAGGCGGGTGCGGGCGTCGAGGGCGGCGAGGGGCTCGTCCAGGAGCAGCAGGCGGGGGTGGGTGGCCAGGGCGCGGGCCAGTGCGACGCGCTGGGCCTGGCCGCCGGAGAGGCGGCGGGGTTTGGCGCCGCCGTGGTCCGCGAGGCCCATGCGGTCCAGCCATGCGGCCGCCTGGGCGCGGGCCTCGGTCTTGGTCGCGCCGTGGCAGCGGGGGCCGAAGGCGACGTTGTCGAGGGCCGTGAGGTGGGGGAAGAGGAGGTAGTCCTGGAAGACGACGCCCACCGGGCGGGATTCGGGGGGCGTACGGTCCAACTCCGTGCCGTCCAGGCGGAGATGGCCGGCGGTGAGGGGGGTGAGGCCGGCCAGGGCCCGGAGGGCGGTGGTCTTGCCGGCGCCGTTGGGGCCGAGGAGGGCGACGACCTCGCCGGGGGCGGCCGTGAGGGTGATGTCGAGGTGGAAGGCGGGGCGGGTGACGACGAGGCGGGCATCCAGGCCGTCGGACGCTGTGGAGCGGGGATGCGTCATGACGCCGTCATCCAGCGGTCCCGCAGGCCTGCCAGTACCGCGATCGAGACGGTCAGCAGGACCAGGCTGAGGGCGATCGCCGCGTCGGGGTCGTTCTGGAGGGCCAGGTAGACCGCGAGCGGCATGGTCTGGGTGCGGCCCGGGAAGTTGCCGGCGAACGTGATCGTCGCGCCGAACTCGCCGAGCGCGCGGGCCCAGGCCAGTACCGAGCCGGCCGCGATGCCCGGGGCGATGAGGGGGAGCGTGACCCTGCGGAACGCCGTGAAGCGGGACGCGCCCAGGGTCGTCGCCGCCTCCTCGTAGCGCGGGTCGGCGGCGCGCAGCGTGCCCTCGACGCTGATCACCAGGAAGGGCATGGCCACGAAGGACTCGGCGATCACCACCGCGGTCGTCGTGAACGGGAGCGTGATCCCGAACCAGGAGTCCAGCCACTGCCCGACGACCCCGTTGCGGCCCAGGGCGAGGAGCAGGGCCACACCGCCGACCACCGGGGGGAGGACCAGGGGGAGGGTCACCAGCGCCCGTACCAGGCCCCGGCCGGGGAACTCCGTGCGGGCCAGCAGCCAGGCCAGCGGGACGCCGAGGACCAGGCTCACGGCCGTCGCCGCGGTCGCGCTGAGCAGTGAGAGCTGGAGGGCCTGCCACACCTCCGTGCTGGTCAGCAGCGACGGGAGGCTGCCCCAGGGGGCGCGCAGGAGCAGTGCGAGCAGGGGCAGGAGGAGGAAGACCAGAGCTACCGCTCCGGGGAGGAGGAGCGGTAGCGGCACGGCCGACCGGACGCGCCGGCGCCGTGGGCCGCCCGTGACGGCGACGGTCCCGGCGTCCGGCTCGTCGATCTTCGTCACGGCTTGAGGAACCCGGCCTCGTTCAGGACCTGCTGGCCCTCGGCGGACTGCACCAGCGCGATGAACGCCTTGGCCAGCGTCGGGTTCGGGGCGTCCTTCAACAGAGCGATCGGGTAGTCGTTGATGGCGTCGGCGGACTCGGGGAACTCCACGCCCTCCACCTTGTCACCGGCGGCCTTCACATCGGTCTTGTAGACGACCGCGGCGTCGGCCTCCTTGAGGACCACCTTGTTGAGGGCGGACTTCACGTCCTCCTCGTAGGAGACCGGGGTCAGCTTGAGCTTGCTGGCGTCCAGGGCCTTCTGCGCGGCGGCGCCGCACGGCACCGTCTTGTCGCAGAGGACCACCTTCAGCGAAGACTTGGTGAGGTCCTTGAGCGAGGTGACCTTGTCGGGGTTGCCCGGCAGGGTGGCGATCTCCAGCTGGTTGCGGACGAAGGTGGCCGGCGTGGTGGCGGTGTCCTTCTTGTCCGTCACGATCGCCATCGTCTTGGGGCTGGCGGCGGCGAAGACGTCGGCGGGGGCCCCGCTGGTGATCTGCGCGGCGAGGGTGTCACTGCCGCCGAAGCTGAAGTCGACCTTGGTGCCCGGGTGGGCCTTCTCGAAGTCGGCCTTCAGGGTCGTGAAGCTCTCCTTGAGGGAGGCCGCCGCGAACACGGTGATCGAGCCCGACAGTTTGGGCGACGCCGACGAGGAGGTGTCTGACTTCGTCGTCGCGGACGCGTCGTCGTCCGAGGAGGAGCAGGCGCTCAGGGCCAGCAGGGCCGCGACCGAGGCACCGGCCACCTGGAGCGTCCGCCGGGTCCGGCGCGCGGAACGGGTCATCACGAGTGAACTCCTCTGAATCCAGATGAAAAAGCTGTCGCGCCCTGTCGCGACCTGTATATCGGCCGCCTGGCGATGATACTGCCGCATCTGCCAGGCGTAAGTCTTCTGTCACATCGCATGAGCTGCACGCTTGTGGCTTGAACCTGGCATGTGCGTTTGTACGGAGGGGTGCCGCGGGTACCGTCATCCAGGAGGTGGCCGCACATGACGCTCGCCGAACTCGACCTCACCGGGGACCTGGCACGGCCGGCCCGGCTCACCGTGTCCGACCTCCTGCGCTGGCCCCAGCACCGGGTGCGGGTCAGCTTCGAGTGCGCCACCAGCGGCGTCCAGCACCACGGCTTCACCGGACCCCTGCTGTACGACGTCCTCAGCGACGCGGGCCCCGGTTTCGACCCCGCCCGGCGCAAGGACCGCCTGCGCTTCCTCATCGTGGTCACCGGCGCCGACGGGCACCACGCACTGCTCTCCTGGGCGGAGATCGACCCGGATTTCGCCCACGCCCCCGTCCTGCTCGCCGTCGGCATCGACGACACCCCGCTGGACCTGGCGGGCCCGCAACTGGTCCTGCCGCAGGACCGCTGCGGGGCCCGGCACATCAGCGGTATCACGGCGATCCGGGTGGACGGGGCGTACGGCGGCCGGTGGCCGGCGCCCGCCACACCCGGTCGCGCGTCAACGGCAGCTCCGTGAACCGCACCCCGGTCGCGTCCCGCGGCGCGTTGGCCGGCGCCGGGGCGGCCGGGTTGAACGGGCTCTCGCTCATCGACTTGGCGCCCAGCGGGCCGATGGCGTGGGCGGACTCCGTGAAGTGCACCTCGGTCCGCGGGACGTCCGCGTACTGCGGGAGCCGGTAGCGGCGGAAGGCCGCCGTCCCGACCGCGCCACGCGCGTCCAGCCGCACGTTCTCGAAGAGCGTCGCCGTGCCGGTGGCGGCGTCGGACGCGGTCGCCGGTGGCGGGGTCAGACGCGGTCGATGTGCACGTTCGTCGACTTCACCCGGGCGGTGGCCTCCATGCCCACCTCCAGGCCCAGTTCCTCGACGGCCTCGCGGGTCAGCAGGGAGACCAGGCGGTGCGGGCCGGCCTGGATCTCGACCTGGGCGGCGACGTCGCCGAGCTTGATCGCGGTGACGATGCCGGGGAAGGCGTTGCGGACCGAGGTGTAGGAGGCGTCCTCCTCGACGGTGCCGGCCCTGGCCAGTTCGACGGAGAACGCGGCGAGGTCCTTGCCCTCGATGAGTCGCCGGCCGCCCTCGTCGCGATGGGTGGTCACCCGGCCGGCGTCGGCCCAGCGGCGGGCGGTGTCCGGGCTGACGCCGAGCAGCCGCGCCGCCTGGCCGATCGTGTAGGACTGCATGGGGTCACGATAGGGCCGGTCGGCGGGGCCTGCGGACCAGGTGTCCCCCCGAGGTTCCCGCTGTGCGACGCCGGAATCGGTCCCTCGGACGATCCGGGTGACCATGAAACGAGGGTGCGGCGCCGTCGTGGCTTGTCGCGCAGTTCGCCGCGCCCCTCAGGGGGTGGCAGCGGTCCCGTCTTGATGGGTGCGCGGAACCCGCGACGATGCCCCCGCGCCCGGTGGTGGTCAGGTCAGGCCGGACGCCTTGAGGACCGCGCGCGCGTTGGTGTCGTCGATCTCGTGGCCGAGCTGTGCGAGTACCTCGGTGCCCCGGCGCAGGGTGCCGCGGTCCAGGGAGCGGCGGACGCCGGTGTCCAGTTCGTGCCAGAGCAGCGGATTCGCGTGCAGGACGTTCGGGTCGAGCTCCAGCCGGTTGCCGGCGGTGTCGCGCAGCACCAGATGGGCGGAGACATCGCCGTACTGGCCGACGTAGACGAGGGAGTCGGTGCGGACGGTACGGCCGCGGAGGGGCCCGCGGACGGCCAGCCAGCCGGGGCCCGCCGTGACCCGGGCCGGCAGCAGCATGACGAGGATGGCCGCCGACAGGGTGACCCAGAGCAGGGCGCGGACCGGGGTGAGCGTGCCGGCGTCCCAGTCCACCAGGAGCGTCACGCCGCCGAAGCCGGCGGCACAGCCGACGGCCAGGCGTGCGCTGCCGCGCCAGGTGCGGTCGCCGGCTGCCCGGCCCCCGCGTCTTCTGTCCTCCATGAGGCCGACGGTAGGGGGCGCGGGGCGCTCGGGAACGGCGGCTGACGGGGTTCTTATGCGGACCGAGCGGTTATTGACGGGTTTCTTACGACGGGGGTCGACACGGGGTGGGCGTGGGGCGGGTGCTCAGCCCGTGTGGACGCGTGGCCGTCGGGAGCGGTCCGGTTCCGCCTCGCGCAGGACCTCCCGGGTGACCGGGGCGACCTCGCCCTGGCCGAAGAGGAAGAAGCGCAGGAAGTTGGCGAACGGATTGCCCTCGGTCCACTCGAAGTAGATGTGCGGGATGCAGCCGGTCTCGTCGCGGACGTGCAGCAGCAGCGCGGCCAGGGCGTTGGGGATGGAGGCCGACTCCAGGGTCAGGACGCGGTAGCGGTTGTGCAGGACCTCGCCGCGCACGCTGAGGCCCGCCTCGAACTCGGAGGGGTCGGTGACCGTGACCTCGACGAAGACGAAGTCCTCCTGCTCGGGCATGTCGTTGTCGGCCCGGATCTGCTCGATCTTGTCTCGGTACTCGGCCTTGTCGCGGGCGTCCGGCTCGTTGGCGATGAACCGCATCTTGCGGCTGGCCATGTCCCTGATGAACCGTTCCGCCATGTCGTCGAGCGTCACGCTCGTCACGCGCAGTTCGAAGGCGCGGGCCAGCCGGGACAGCAGCGAGACCAGGATGATGCCGACGATGAAGCAGGCACCGATCTTCACACCGTCCGGGCGCTCGATGACGTTCACGACCGTCGTGTAGAGGAACACCGCCGAGATGACCGCGAAGGCGATGGTCCAGTTGCGCTGCTGGGCCTTGCGGGCGGCGATGGTCACCGCGATCGCGGCGGAGCTGATCAGCACCAGTACACCGGTGGCGTAGGCGCCGCCCTGCGCGTCGACGTCGGCGTCGAAGATCCAGGTGACCAGGAAGGCGATCAGGGTGAAGACGATGACCATGGGGCGCACGGCGCGGGCCCAGTGCGGGGCCATGCCGTAGCGGGGCAGGTAGCGCGGCATCAGGTTGAGCAGGCCGGCCATCGCGGAGGCGCCGGCGAACCACAGGATGCAGATGGTCGAGACGTCGTACACCGTGCCGAAGGCGTTGCCGAGGTACTCGTGCGCGAGGAAGGCGAGCGCGCGGCCGTTGGCGTCGCCGCCGGACTTGAACTCCTGCTCCGGGATCAGCAGCGTGGTGATGAAGCTGGTCGCGATCAGGAAGCAGCTCATGATCAGGGCGGCCGTGGTGAGCAGCTTCCTGGTGTCCCGGATCCGGCCGGTGGGCCGCTCCTCGGTGTCGCCCGGGTCGCCCTGGACGTGCGGCATGACCGCGACGCCGGTCTCGAAGCCGGACAGGCCAAGGGCCAGCTTGGGGAAGACGATCAGGGCCACGCCGATCATGACGAAGACGTTGCCGTGTTCCGTCGTCAGGGCGCTGGTCCAGTCGGTGATGACGTGCTCGGCGGTGATGACGTGGTAGACGCCGACGATCACGACCACGACGTTCAGCGCGAGGTAGACGCCGACCAGGGCGACCGCTACGCCGATGGCCTCCAGGAAGCCCTTGAGGAAGACCGCGCCCAGCAGTGCCACCAGGATCAGCGTGATGATCATCTGCTTGCCCTGCAGGGCGTCGGTCAGATGCGGGTTCTCGACCAGGTGGGTCGAGGCGTCGGCGGCCGACAGGGTGATGGTGATGAGGAAGTCGGTGGCGGCGAAGCCCAGCAGGGTGAGCACGAAGAGCTTGCCCTGCCAGAAGGAGAGCAGCCGCTCCAGCATCGCGATGGAGCCCTCGCCGTGCGGGCTCTCCGCGGCGACGCGCCGGTAGACCGGCAGGGCGCCGGCCAGGGTGACGATGACCAGCACGATGGTCGCGATCGGCGACAGCAGGCCGGCCGCGAGGGCCGCGATGCCGGGCTGGTAACCGAGGGTCGAGAAGTAGTCCACACCGGTCAGGCACATCACCCGCCACCAGCGCTGGCCCTTGTGCGCGGCCTCCGGCTGAGCGTGGGGCCCGGTGTGGCCGCCGCTCTTGCCCATGTCGGACAGCCCCTCCAGCATCCAGGCGCGCAGGCGACTGGGAGGGGGGTGTTCGGTCGTGGCCATCGGTCGGGCTCCTGGTGTCCGGCGCGCTGAGTGCGGGGTAGTTCGATTCCGGCCATCACGCGGACGGCCGCACCAGCGTATGCAGAGAGTGACGCGTGGGCCCATGGATCAGCGGGCCCTGGGCGTCAAACTTGCGTTAAGAATCGCCTGACAGACGGCGGTGCAGCATCAAAAAGAGGGTGCCGGTGGTCCGCAGCGGGGCGTTCGGCTGTACGGGGGACGGCGGGCGGGTGCGGGGGACCGGACACCGAGCGTTATCCCGTCCGACGTCTGCCGCGCGTCTCACGCGCTCAGCCGTTCGCGTACGGCCGGGCTGCCGACCGCGTAGTGCACGTACTCGCGGACCAGGCGGAACCCCGCGCTCCAGGCCAGCAGACGGCCGGCGCGGTCGTGGACCGGACAGTTCCAGGTGGGGACGTGACCGCGCGCGGTCACGTCGGCGCACAGGGACGTGACGCAGGTCAGGCCGAGGTGGTGGCGCCGGCGGTCGGGGACCGTGTAGACGGCGAGGTCCTCGAAGCGGGTGCCGCGGAAGTAGGTGCAGGCGACCGCCAGGATCCGGCCGGTGCGGCTCACCGCCGCCCAGGCGTGCCCGGAGGCGGCCAGGCCCCGCGGTCCGCCCCAGCTGGCGGAGAGCCAGGAGGCGTCCGAGCCGAGGGCGAGCACGCAGTCCGTGTCGGCCGGTTCCAGGCGCCGTATCGTCACGTTCCTCGGGACCTGCGGGCGCTGCGGCTCGGCCTGGAGGGTCCAGATCATCCGCTCCCGGGGAGTGAGCCGCTCGAAGGCGGCGCCGAGTGCGGGCAGGAAGCTGGCGGGAGCGTCGATCCGGGTGCCGGCCAGCGGTGCCAGGGCCTCGGGTGTCAGTGCGTCCGCGGCCCCGCGCAGGACGACGTGTCCGGCGCACGACGCGGCGATCGCGCGCGGATGCGCGGAGCGGTCGGCCCACCACCGGCCGACGCCGGTGGCCGCGATGTGCTCGCCGACGGCGGCGGGGCCGGGAGTCCCGGTGGGCAGCCAGCGGGTCGTCAGGGCGAGGTGCGAGGGCGCGAGCTCGATCACGGGGTCTTCACTCCAGCTTGTCCGGCGTGCGGGGCGACGGGGCAGCGCCCCGAGGGACGGCAACGGGGGGCAGGGGCATTGCCCCGCCCCCCGTCGAACTTCCGGCGGGCGCGTTAGCGCTGACCGGCCTTCGAGCCGTGATTGGCCTTCCTCTTGCGGCGGGCCTTCTTCTTGCGGGTTCGTTTGGACATGTCCGTCAACTCCGTTCCACAGGTGGGGCGTTCAAGCGGTGCGGCCGACCAGCAGGTCGGCGAGCCTGTTGAGCCGCCTCACCGCGCGGTCCTCCGTCGCCGCCGGGGCCGGTTCGACGCGCGCGTCCCGGTCGTAATAGGCGCCGTTGACGATCTCGAAGGCCGGGTCGCAGAGCCGGACCACGTGTGCGGCGCCCTCGGCTGCCGAGGCGCCCTCGTGCGCGTAGAGCGGGAGCAGCGCGGTCTCGCAGGCGCCCGGGTGCACGGAGACGGCGGTGACGCGCGGGTCGGCCGCGAACACCGTGAGCGCCAGCTGCGACTGGGCGTACGCGGCGAGCCGGGAGTAGCGGCGGGCGCGGTTCGGGTCGGACCACTGGATGGACGCCGTGCGGTGCAGGGCCGAGGAGACGTTGACCACCCGGCCGCCGGGGTCGCTGGTGAGGGCCGGCTCCAGCAGGCAGGTGAGCAGGTAGTGGGCGAGGAAGTTGACCTGGAAGGCGATCTCGTTGCCGTCGGCGGTCACCGTGTGCCGCTCGGGCGCGGCGATGCCCGCGTTGTTGACGAGGACGTCCAGGTGCGGGTGCTCGGTGACCACCTTGTGGGCGAGGCTCTCGACCTCGTCGAGACGCGCGAAGTCGGCGGCGTAGGTGCACAGTTGGTCGGCGTCGATCCCGGCGGTCGCGACGAGCCGGTCGGCGGCGGCCCGCGCCTCCTCGGCGCTGCGGCCGTGCAGCAGCACGGTGTCGCCCCGCTCGGCGAGCAGCCGGGCGGTCTCCAGGCCGATGCCGGAGGTGGCTCCGGTGACCAGGACGGTACGGGACGAAAGGGTGGACTCGGGCATGGTCCCATCCGGGGTGCGGGCACGCGGCACGGTCCCCGGCGGGGGCGGCGGCGCGCGTGCGGGGTGTAAGGAGAGAAAGAGGGGCGCCGGACCGGGTCAGGTCCCTCGGCGAGAGGGCGAGGGCCGGCGCCCCGTGGGGCACGGAAGCCGCGTCAGCGGGACGCGAGGGCTTCCGGACAGCGCGGCTGACGACGGGACGGCCGAGCGGGACTCGGCGGCCGGTCGAAGAGGAGCCAGGCGCTGTTCACGGGTTCCATGGAAGCGGTTCCGCAGGCCCCGGACAAGCCGGAGTGCGGTTCTCTGACACGCTTCTGACGTGCGCATACGGGTCTTTGACGGACCGTTCGGCCGAACGGGCGGGGCTCAGCCGAGGCCGGGCACCGCCGAGATCACAAGGTCGATCAGCTTGATGCCCGCGAACGGCAGCACCAGCCCGCCGAGCCCGTACAGGAGCAGGTTGCGGCGCAGCAGGTCGTGCGCCGACGAGGGCGTGTAGCGGACTCCGCGCAGCGCGAGCGGGATCAGCGCCACGATGATCAGCGCGTTGAAGATGATCGCCGAGGTGATCGCGGAGGTGGGACTGTGCAGGCCCATCACGTTGAGGGACTTCAGGCCGGGATAGGCGCCCGCGAACATCGCCGGGATGATCGCGAAGTACTTCGCCACGTCGTTGGTGATGGAGAACGTGGTCAACGCGCCCCGGGTGATGAGGAGTTGCTTGCCGATCTCGACGATCTCGATGAGCTTGGTCGGGTTGGAGTCGAGGTCGACCATGTTGCCGGCCTCCTTGGCGGCCGACGTGCCCGTGTTCATGGCCACGCCCACATCGGCCTGGGCCAGCGCGGGCGCGTCGTTCGTGCCGTCGCCGGTCATCGCGACCAGCTTGCCGCCCGCCTGCTCCCGCCGGATCAGCGCGAGTTTGTCCTCGGGCGTGGCCTCGGCGAGGAAGTCGTCGAGGCCGGCCTCCTCGGCGATCGCGCGGGCGGTGACCGGGTTGTCACCGGTGATCATGACCGTGCGGATGCCCATCCGGCGCAGCTCGGCGAAGCGCTGCCGGATGCCGTCCTTCACGACGTCCTTGAGATGGATCAGGCCGAGCACGCGCGGGCCGTCCCAGTCGTGCACCGCCACCAGCAGCGGGGTACCGCCGGACGCGGCCACCGTGTCGGCGAACATCCGCGCCTCGGACGGGACATGACCGCCGTACATCTCCACCCAGGCGATCACCTGCGCGGCCGCGCCTTTGCGGATCGAGCAGACCGCGCCGTTGTCCCAGCGCAGGTCGACGCCGCTCATCCGGGTCTGGGCACTGAAGGCGACCCAGCGGCCGTTCGCCAGCTCGTCCTGGGCGGGAGCGCGCAGTCCGTGCAGCTTCTTGGCGAGGACGACGACGGAGCGGCCCTCGGGCGTCTCGTCGGCCAGCGAGGACAGCTGGGCCGCGTCCGCGAGCTGCCGTTCGTCCACGCCGGGCAGCGGTACGAAGGCGACGGCCTCGCGGTTGCCCAGGGTGATGGTGCCGGTCTTGTCCAGCAGGAGCGTGCCCACGTCACCGGCCGCCTCCACCGCCCGCCCCGACATGGCGAGGACGTTGCGCTGCACCAGCCGGTCCATGCCCGCGATGCCGATCGCGGACAGCAGCGCCCCGATCGTCGTCGGGATGAGGGTGACGAGGAGGGCGACCAGGACGGTCGTCGACTGGGCCGCGTTTGCGTACTCGGCCATCGGCTGGAGGGTGACCACGACCAGCAGGAAGATGATCGTGAGCGAGGCGAGGAGGATGTTCAGGGCGATCTCGTTCGGCGTCTTCTGCCGGGAGGCGCCCTCGACCAGGGCGATCATCCGGTCCAGGAAGCTGTGCCCGGGCCGCGCGCTGACCCGGACGACGATCCGGTCCGACAGGACGGTCGTACCGCCCGTGACCCCGCTGCGGTCACCGCCCGACTCACGGATCACCGGCGCCGACTCGCCCGTCACCGCCGACTCGTCCACCGCCGCGACCCCGTCGACGACATCGCCGTCCGCCGGGATCAGCTCACCGGCCTCCACGACCACGAAGTCCAGCGGTTTCAGCTCGGTCGCGGCGACCGCCTCGGTGCGGGCGGTACGCGCGTCCGTGCCGTAGCGCCAGTCGAGGAGCCGCAGTGCCACCGTGTCGGTGCGGGCCTTGCGCAGGGACGCGGCCTGGGCCTTGCCGCGGCCCTCGGCGACCGCCTCGGCCAGGTTGGCGAAGACCACGGTCAGCCACAGCCAGAAGCTGATCACCCAGGTGAAGACGGCCGGGTGCAGCAGCGCGGACAAGGTGGTCAGGGCGGCTCCCACCGAGACCACGAACAGGACCGGGTTCCGGACCAGGTCCCGCGGATGCAGTTTGCGCAGCGCGTCGGGGAAGGCGCGGACGAGCTGGCCGGGTTCGAAGAAACCGCTCGGGGTCCGGTGCCGCGTGCCTCCCTTCGACTCCGGACGGGACGGACGCGGGGCACGGGACGGCGGGGCCTGCTCGGGAGCGGCGCGCAACATGAGGACCTTCGTGGGACGACGGCGGAGGGGGTGGGCCGCGAGGACCGTGCGGTGCCGGGGCCCCGGCACCGCACGGCGGGCGCACGGATACCGACGGGACGCCGTCGGGGTGTGGTGCGCGGGCGCCCGTCGCTCGGAACGGGCCCCCGGCCGCCGCGGTCCGCGTCGGATCCGTGGTCCGGGGCCGTGAGGCCGCTGACGCCCGCGGCTCCTCGGGCGGCCGACCGTGAATCTATCCCTCGGCGAGTGCCGGACATACCTGCTCAGCACGGAATATACGGATCCCGTACGGGCGCCGCGAGCACGCCGTCAAGGTCCCGTCAAACCTGCCTGAAGGGCCGTCAGGAGCGCATCAAGGCCGCCCGCTTCTGGCCGGATCCGGTCGCAGACTTGCTCGGCACGGGGGACGGGCGACCGTCCGTGGCGGGTACCTGGGAGGGGACCGTGACCATCACGGCCGGCACAGCACACAGACCTCCGGCGGAGGCTGTCGAAGAGCCACGGCAGGCCGCGGTCGTCCCGCCGCCCGTGCCCACCCCGGGGCCGCCAAAGCGGCGCCCGGGGCAGCGGATCGTGGCCGCGCGGGCCGCTCTGCGCCGCCGTTTCCGGTCGACCGTGCCGGCACGGCTGCGCCTTCTGCGCGCGGCCACGGTCCTGCTCGCCGTCGCCCTGGGGAGCCTGCTCCTCGTCGCCGGAGTGGCCGCGAACGGCACCTGGGACGCCGTGGCCGACCGCGACGCCCCCCGCACCACCAGCGCGGCCGGCCTCGACCTGGCCCTCAACGACATGGACGCCCAGGCCGCCAACATCCTGCTGTCCAGCGGGAACGGCGGGACGGGCGAGCTGGTCACCCCGCACGCCAAGGCCGTCACCCTGTACGGCGAGGCCCGCCGCGAGATCGGGCACGACCTGCGCACCCTCTCGGCCGCCGCCCAGGGGGACCGGACCGACGAGAAGACCGTCGAGTCGATCACCGACGACTTCGCCGAGTACCAGGAACTCATCGGCCGGGCCCTGGAGAACGACCGCCGGGCCGACGGCAAACCGGACGCGATCGCCGACTACCGCCACGCCACCGACCTGCTGCGCGACAGCCTCCTGCCCGACGCGCGCAAGCTCGTCTCCTCCAACAACGCGGCCTTCGACTCCCGGTACGCGGCGGCCCGTTCGGCACTGTCCGCCCAGCGCGTCGCGGTCCTCGTCCTCGGGCTGCTGCTCCTGGCCGTCCTCGGCGTCGTGCAGTGGTACCTGGCCCGCCGCTTCCGCCGGAACCTCAACCCCGCCGTCCTGGCCGCCACCGTGTGCGCCCTGGCCGCCGTCGTCCTCGGCACCCAACTCCTCTCCTCCTCGGCCACGCACCTGAAGGTGGCCCGGCACGACGCCTTCGACTCCGTGGTCGCCCTCTCCCGCGCCCGCGCGATCGCCTACGACGCCAACGCCGACGAGAGCCGCTACCTCCTCGACCCCCAGCGCCGCACCCGGTACGCGGACTCCTTCCTCGCCAAGTCCCAGGAGCTGTACGGCATCGAGGGCGCCACGCTGTCGACGTACGACGCCCGACTCGCCGCCACGTGGCAGGACTACCACGCCGACGCCACCGACCTGCGCTTCACCGGCGAGTTCCGGCGCGAGCTGGACAACATCACCTTCCCCGGGGAGCGGGCCGCGGCCGAGAAGACGGTCGACGCGTACGCCGTCTACGAGCGCGACGACCGGAAGATCCGCGCGCTGCTCGCCGCCGGCAAGGAACAGCAGGCGGTGGAGTTCTGCATGGGCTGGGAGGCGGGCACGTCCAACGCGCACTTCGGCGCGTGGATGACCGCACTGGACCAGGTGACCGACATCAACCGCGCGCACTTCACCTCGTCCGTCGGCGAGGGCCGTTCGGAGTTGAGCGGCCTGCTTCCGTGGGCGTGCGCGTTGCTGTGCGCGGCCATGGTCCTGGTCGCCCTGGGCCTACGGCCCCGACTGGCGGAGTTCCGCTGACACCTGCCCCGGGGCGCGGGACCGTACCGACATGCGGCTCCGCCGCCGGGGCGCGACCGGCCCCCACCCACCCGCGGACAAAGACGGTCCCCCCGGCGGAGCGCTACGCGTCCGCCAGCCGAGCCTCCTCCAGGTCCAGGGACCGCTGGAGCCGTCTGCGGGTCGTGTCACTGATCGTGTGCTCGTCGTACAGCCGCCGCAGCTCCGCCGCCTCCACCCCTATCAGGTCGCGGCGCAGCTGCCGGTAGACCAGGTCGGCCGACTCGACCGTGCTGTCGGTCAGCCGGTCGCGGGCGTCGTCGAGACGGGCGTGGAGACCGCGCCGGAGCCGGTCGAGGACCACCTCGGGCACGGCCTCCAGCTCGGACAGCTCCTCCAGGCGCCGGATGCCCGCGTCGGCCAGCCGGCAGCGGGCGGCGGCCTCCTCGCGCTCGGTGTGGTCGGGCTCCAGGGCTATGCCGGAACGGCGCACGACGGCGGCCAGGGAGAAGCCCTGCACGACGAGGGTGACCACGACGACCGAAGTGGTCAGGACCAGGACCAGCGGGCGCTCGGTCAGCGCCGAGCCGTCCTTCGCCACCACCGGGATCGACAGCGCGGCCGCCAGCGGCACCACGCCCCGGGTGCCGGCCCAGGTCAGCACCACCGGCACCCGCCAGTTCGGCCGCTGGATGCCGCCCTTGCGCTGCACCACCGCCGACAGCGGCGCCAGCCACAGCAGCCGTACCGCGATCAGAGTGCCGGCCACCGCCAGCGCGTACAGCGGCCACGCCCGGTCGCCGTCGGACAGTGCCCGCACCTGGGCGGGCAGGGCGAGCCCTATGAGACTGAAGACCACGCTCTCCAGCAGGAAGACCACCGTGCCGTAGACGGCGTGCAGCTGAAGCCTTATGCGGGCGTTGGTGAGCCGGTCGCCGCGGCCGCCCAGGACGACCCCCGCGACCACCACGGAGGTGACACCGGAGGTGTGGGCCGCCTCCGCGAGAACGTAGGCCGCGTACGGGGTGACCAGAGCGATCACCGTCTCCAGGACCGGGTCCTCGGTGCGCCGCCGGATCAGCGCGACGACACCGGCCACGACCGCGCCGATCAGCGTGCCGCCCCCCGCGAGCAGCAGGAACTCGCCGCCCGCCGTCCCCCAGCTCGCCGCCGCCGAGGCCACCGCGACGCTCACCGCGACCCGGTAGAGAACCAGGGAGGTCGCGTCGTTGAAGAGGCTCTCGGCCTGGACCAGCATCTGCACCTTCGGCGGCAGCGCGAGCCGGCGGCCGAGCGCGGTCACCGCGACCGGGTCGGTGCTGGCCAGGATCGCGCCCAGCACCAGCGCCATCTGCCAGGACAGCGGGGTGATCATCGAGGCGACCGCCCCGACGGCCGCCGCCGAGGCCAGCACCAGACCGACCGCGAGCACCCCGACCGGCTTCCAGACCGCGCGCAGCTCGCGCCAGGAGAGTTCCTCGGCGCTGGCGTAGAGCAGCGGCGGGAGGACGACGAGCCCGATGACCTCCGGGCTGATCTGGATCTCCGGGGTGCCCGGCAGCAGGGCCACGGCGAGACCCGCGACGACGAGGAGGGAGGGGGCGGGAATCCGCCATCGGCGCGCGAAGGTCGCCACCACCGTGGCCAGTACCACAAGTGCCAGAACCGTACCCACGCCGCGCATGCCGTCCCCCTGGGGCCTGAGGGCCTGTCTCTCGGATCACGCCGCAGACGCGGGGCGTGGCACGCACATCTGCGGCGTTGTCGTCGGTCGCCGACGCTCCGCGTCGACTCCCTCCTCCGCCTTGCAGCTGCACGCACCAAGCCCCGCTCACCGGAGCTGACGAGTCACCGCCGATGTCCTGCGACCTGATCCGAGAGACAGGCCCAACAGGAGCCACTGTGACTCCCGGCCGACCAGACTTCCCGGCACACCGCCTTCACCCTATCCGGCCAATGGCCGTCAAGACAGTGTCAACGTCCTCGTCAGTGGCGCCAGAGACGCGTCAAGAGGCCGTTCCCCGGGCCTTGCGGCGCGCTTGTCTTTGAGGTGATGAACGACGTACCGCGCGGACGACTCAAGGTCTACCTCGGTGCCGCCCCAGGGGTCGGCAAGACCTACCGCATGCTCGACGAGGCTCAGCGCCGCGCGTCCCGGGGCGCGGACGTGGCGGTGGGGTTCGTGGAGTGCCACGGGCGTCCCAGGACCGAGGGCATGATCGACGGCCTGGAGGTCGTGGCCCGCCTGCGCTGCGACTACCGGGGCGGCGAGTTCGAGGAGATGGACGTCGCGGCCGTGCTGGCGCGCCGCCCGAAGGTGGCGATCGTCGACGAGTTCGCGCACACCAACATCCCGGGCGGAGGCCGGCACCCCAAGCGCTGGCAGGACGTCGAGGACCTGCTCGCGGCCGGCATAGACGTGATCACCGCGGTCAACATCCAGCACCTGGAATCACTCAAGGACGTCGTCGAGAAGATCACAGGGGTGCCGCAGCACGAGACGGTGCCCGACGAGGTCGTCCGGCGGGCCGAGCAGATCGAGTTCGTGGACATCCCGCCGGAGGGCCTGCGCCGGCGCATGGCGCACGGCAACATCTACGCGCCCGAGAAGGTCGACGCGGCCCTCGCCAACTACTTCCGCCCCGGCAACCTCACCGCCCTGCGCCAGCTGGCCCTCCTGTGGGTCGCCGACCGGGTCGACGAGGCGCTCCAGTCGTACCGCGCCGAGCACGCCATCGGCGGGGTGTGGGAGACCCGGGAGCGGGTCGTGGTCGCGCTGACCGGCGGTCCGGAGGGCGACACGCTGGTACGACGGGCCGCCCGCATCGCCGACCGGTCGGCGGGCGGCGACCTGCTCGCCGTGCACGTGGCCCGCAGCGACGGACTGGCCGCCGGTGTCTCCCATGCGTCGCTGGCCCGGCAGCGCCGGCTGGTCGAGGACCTCGGCGGCAGCTACCACTCGGTCGTCGGCGACGACGTGGCCACCGCCCTGGTCGAGTTCGCCCGTGCCGAGAACGCCACCCAGCTCGTCCTCGGCACCAGCCGCCGGGGCCGCCTCGAACGCTTCCTCACCGGACCGGGGACGGGGGAGGTCGTCACCGCGCTCTCCGGCGACATCGACGTCCACCGGGTCACCCATGAGCGCGCCGGCCGCGGCACGCTGCTGCCCTCCCGACGCCGCACCCTCTCCCCGCGCCGCCTGATCGCAGGACCGGTGGCAGGGCTGGTGCTCCCGGTGCTGCTGACCGTCGCCCTCGCCCAGGTCCGCGGCACCGTCAACCTGACCAGCGAGGCCCTGCTCTTCCTGCTCGCGGTGGTCGGCGTGGCCTGCATAGGCGGGGTCACCTCCGCGGTGATCGCCTCCGTCACCGCGTCCCTGCTGCTCAACTACTGGTTCATACCGCCCATCGGCCAGTTCACCCTCGACGATCCCAACGCCCTGCTGGCGCTCGGGGTGTTCGCGGTCGTGGCCGCCACCGTCGCCGGGGTCGTCGACCGCTCGCTGCGGCTGTCCCGGCGCGCGGCACGGGCCGCCGCGGAGGCCGAGACCATGTCGTCGCTGGCCGGCAGCATCGTGCGCGGCGGCCAGACCATCCCGGCCCTGCTGGAACGCACCCGCGAGACCTTCGGCATGGATTCCGCCGTGCTCGTCGACGAGCCGCCCGACGGTGCCGACGTCACCACCGTGCCGGCCGGTCCCGGCAACTACCTGGTCCTGCGCGGTCGTACCCCCTCCGCGTCCGAGCGGCGGGTGCTCGGCGCCTTCGCCGCGCACGTCGGCTCGGCCGTGGAGAGGGCCCGGCTCGCGCAGGCCGCGGCCGAGGTCGAACCGGTGCGCGCCGCCGACCGCATGCGCACCGCGCTGCTGCGGGCCGTGGGCCACGACCTGCGCACCCCGCTCGCGGCCGGCTGGGCGGCGGTCACCTCGCTGCGCAGCCGCGAGGTGGAGTTCTCCCCGGAGGACCGCGACGAACTCCTCGCCACCGCCGAGGAGTCCATGGCCCGGCTGAGCCGGCTGATCGACAACCTCCTCGACCTCAGCCGCCTGGAGGCCGGCGTCCTCACCCTCAACCTCCGGGCCACCGCCCTGGAGGAGGTGCTCCCGGCGGCCCTCGCCGACACGCCGACGGTCGACGTGCACGGCGAGCCGGAGAACATGCCACCGCTGCTGGCCGACCCGCCGCTGCTGGAGCGCGTGATCGCCAACCTGGTCGGCAACGCGGCCCGCTACAGCCCGCCCGGAAAGCGGGTGCTGGTGACGGCGAGCGCGCTGGCCGGGCGCGCCGAACTCCGGATCATCGACCGGGGCCCGGGCCTGCCTGCGGGCGGCCGCGACCGCCTCTTCGAGCCCTTCCAGCGGCTCGGCGACACCGACAACACCACCGGCCTCGGCCTCGGTCTCGCCCTCGCCCGCGGGCTCACCGAGGCGATGGACGGCACCCTGACCCCCGAGGACACCCCGGGCGGCGGACTGACCATGGTCGTCTCGCTGCCCCTGGCCGATCGGACCCAACCCTTCCGGACGCCGCAGAGCGTAGGAGGTGCCTCATGAGCAGCACACCCGCCGGTATGGCACACACGGCCTTCAGGTGGCCCGTGCCCGTGCCCACCAGGGACGGGGCCGCGCTCGCCGCGGGCCTCGCAATCCCCTTCCTGGTGGCCCTCGTCCTGGTCCCCTTCCGCACCGACCTGTCCCACACCAACGCGGCGCTGATCCTGGTCGTGGTGGTCGTCGCCGTGGCCGCGCTGGGCAGCCGCCTCGCCGGAGCGGTGGCGGCGCTCTCGGCGGCGGCCTGGTTCGACTTCTTCCTGACCAGGCCCTACGAGACGTTCGACATCAGCGCCACCGCCGACATCGAGACAGCTGTGCTGCTGCTCGCCGTCGGTCTGATCGTGGCCCGGCTCGCGGCCTACGCACGCAGGCTGGAGGTCGTCACGGTGACCGACGAGGGCTACCTCGCCCGCATCCACACCACCGCCGACCTGGTCCGGTCCGCCAAGTCCGCCGACGCCGTCGTCGGCCACGTGCGCGGCGAACTGACCGGTCTGCTCGGCCTGTCCGGCTGCCGCTTCGAGTACGGCACCCTGCTGGGACAGCCGGCCCGGCTGGGCAAGGACGGCGGGATCACCGTCGGACGGCGGCCCTGGGACCTGGAGAGGCGCGGCTGGCCGGAGGGCGAGATCGAGCTGCGCGCGTACGGCAACGGGCACTACCTCGGCCGGTTCATGCTCACGCCGGGTCCGGGGCCGGTGCCGCCGCGGCAGGCCCGGCTGGTCGCGGTGACACTGGCCGACCAGACCGGGGCCGCGCTGGACACGGCGGGGCCGGTGAGCGCGGGCTGATCCGGGTGCGCGGGCCGGGACGGACCGCACCTGCCGGTTCCGGCCGGTGCGCTGGGGGCGGACCCGGTTCACCCAGCCGGCCGCCGTGGTCGTCGTGGTCGTCGTGGTCGTCGTCGTGTGCTTCGCCGACGAGCGCACCTCGACGGGGTCTACTTCAGGCCTGATGCCCTGAAGACCCCCAGGGCGTTCTCGTGTTCGACGCGTTCGGCGAGGCGGGTCAACGCGGTCGCGCCACAGAGCAGGGTGCCGGCCGCGGCCGACCTGCGGGCGCCTTCGTCGACGTGACGCCACAGCCTCGGGTTGTCGATCAGGACCTGTGGGTCGATGCGCAGCCGGTCGCCGGACGAGTCCCGCAGCAGCAGCCGGGGAGAGATGCCGTCGAGGCAGCGGACGGAGACCAGGAGGTCCGTGCGGAGCCTGCGGGTGCGCAGCAGCCGACGGGAGGTGAGCCAGCCGTCGCCGGCGCGGACCCTGGCGGGGCAGAGAGCGGCGAAGAGGAGCAGGGCGAGGGTGGTCCAGAGGCTCCCGCGCCACCAGGTGACCGTCCCCGACCCCCAGTCGATCAGGAGGAGCAGGGCGAGGAGGGCGCCGGCGCAACGGGCAGACGCGTAGACGTCCTTGGACCAGCGCTGGTCCTCGGCGGGGCGGGCTTCTTCGCCGTGCTGCATGGGGTGAACGTAGGGAGTCGGGGGCCGTGGCGTCAGCAGGAGCTGCATGTCTTTGATGGGACTCTGACGGTCCTGGGCCTGCGCGGGCCGGTCGCGCGCACGCGGCGGTGGCCGCACATCGCCACAGCTCCGCGCCCCTGTCGCGCGCTGTGGTCACCCCTGTCAAGAAGGCATCAAAGTCGACCCCTCCCGCGCGAAGAACGCGCAAGGAATTGTCGGACCTGGCCCGAACGGGACAGAACCTAATCGCATCGCGCGCGGTACTGCCGCGCGCGAAGGCATATCCCGTTCGTTAAGGAGCACCCTTCCATGTCCGTACTGACCGCCGAACCGGGCGCCGTGCCCGCCGGTGAGGAGCCGCCCGATACCGGTGAGCGGCACCGGCTCACCGCCGTCACCGGCCTCGCCGCGCTGTCGCTGGACGCCATGGCGTCGGTGGCGTACGGACCGGAGGCCATCGTGCTGGTGCTGGCCGCCGCCGGTGCGCACGGACTCGGCTACACGCTGCCCGTCACCCTCGCCATCGCGGCCCTGCTGGCGGTGCTCGTCGCGTCGTACCGGCAGGTCATCGCGGCCTTCCCGGACGGGGGAGGGTCGTACGCGGTGGCCCGGACGCATCTCGGGGCCCGGACCAGCCTGGTGGCCGCCGCCTCCCTGGTGCTCGACTACGTCCTCAACGTCGCCGTCGCCGTGACCGCCGGTGTCGCCGCGCTCACGTCCGCCTTCCCGGCCCTCTACCCGCACCGGCTGTGGATCTGCCTGGCGGTGCTGGTGCTGATCACGGGCGTCAACCTGCGCGGCATCGTCGAATCGGCGAAGGCGTTCATCGTGCCGACGGTCGTGTTCGTCGGGGCGATCTTCGTGCTGATCGTCGTGGGGCTGTTCCGGTCGTCGCCGGCCAGTACCGTCACCGCCGCCGGGCATGCCTCCGTCCTCGCCGACAACGCCTCCACCATCGGCGGCCTGCTCCTGCTGAAAGCTTTCGCCTCCGGTTGTGCCGCGCTCACCGGCGTCGAGGCCATCGCCAACGCCGTGCCCTCCTTCCGGGTGCCGCGCGTCAAGCGGGCCCAGCACGCCGAGGTCGCCCTCGGGGCGGTGCTGGGAGCGATGCTGATCGGGCTTTCGGTGCTGATCTCCCGGTTCCACCTCCAGCCCGTCGAGGGCGTGACCGTCCTCGCCCAGCTCGCCGACGCCTCCCTCGGCCACAACTGCGGCTTCTACGTCGTCCAGTTCGCGACGATGATCCTGCTGGCGCTGTCCGCCAACACGTCGTTCGGCGGGCTGCCGGTGCTGCTCAAGCTGCTCGCCCGGGACAACTACCTGCCGCACGTCTTCGCGCTGAAGGCCGACCGCCAGGTGCACCGGCACGGAGTGCTCGCCCTCGCCCTGGTCTCGGCGGCGCTGCTGGTGTTCTCCGGCGGCGACACCAACACGCTGGTGCCGCTGTTCGCCATCGGTGTCTTCGTCGGCTTCACCATCGCCCAGGTGGGCATGGTGAAGCACTGGCGGCTGGAGCGCGGGCCCGGTTGGCGGGGGAAGGCGCTGCTCAACGGCTTCGGGGCGGTCCTGACCGGGGTCGCGACCGTCGTCGTCACCGCCAGCAAGTTCGCCGAGGGCGCCTGGCTCGTCGTCGTGATGCTGCCGCTGCTCGTCGCCGCCTTCGGCGCCGTGCACCGCGCCTACCGGCGGATCGGGGAGCGGCTCGGGCTCGGGCGGATCCCGCAGGCACCGTACCGCGAGCGGTCGGTCGTGATCGTGCCGGTGTCGTCCCTGTCCCGGCTCACCTCCCAGGCGCTGTCCGCGGCCGCCTCCCTCGGCGACGAGGTCCGTGCCGTCACCGTCTGCCACCCCGACCCCGAGGACCGGGCCCAGCTGCACGCCCTGGAGCGTGCCTGGGCCGAGTGGGACCCCGGGGTGCCGCTGGTGAGGCTGAGCTGCGAGCGGCGCACCCTCGGCCGTCCCATCGCCGCGTACGTCCGTGAGGTGACCGCGGCCGAGCCGGCCACCCAGGTGACCGTGCTGATCCCGGAGACCGAGCCCGAGCGGCTCTGGCAGCGGCTGCTGCAGAACCAGCGCGGTGCCGTCGTCGCGCACGCCGTGCGGCGGGAGACCGACGCGGTGATCTGCCGTCTGCGGTTCCGCCTGTCCTGATGCGCCTGATACGCCCGAGGCCGGCGTTCCCCCAGTTCAGGGGGGTTTCGGCGGCCGAATGGCGCTGTCCGGTCGCGGGTTGGTCGAGGCCGCGTAAGAGTCCCGTCAAAGGCGTGAACACCGCCGTAAGGGACCCGTCAACGGCGGCTGAATCCGGCCAGAAAGACGCTTTCCTCTAACAGTCCGAGTCCGTTCCCGAACCTCATCCAGGAGTTCACGATGGCCGATCTGGCCTTCGTCGTCACCGTGCTCGCGGGTTTCGCGCTGGTGGCCCTCATCGCCAAGGGGGTGACCAAGCTGTGACCGCCGAGAACATCGTCGGCCTCGTCGTGGCCGTCGCCCTGCTGGGCTATCTCGTCCTCGCCCTGATCTTCCCGGAGAGGTTCTGAGACAGACATGGGTCCCGTAACCGCCGCCGTGCTCCAACTCGCCGCACTCATAGGCGCGCTGGCGCTCTGCTACGTCCCCTTCGGCAACTACATGGCCAAGGTCTACTCCTCCGACAAGCACTGGCGTGTCGAGAAGTGGATCTACAAGGGCATCGGCGCCAACCCCGACACCGAGATGCGCTGGCCCGCCTATCTGCGCGGTGTCCTCGCCTTCTCCTTCGTCGGCGTCATCTTCCTCTACCTGCTGCAGCGGCTCCAGGGCATCCTGCCCGGCTCGCTCGGCTTCGATTCGGTCAACCCGGCGCAGTCGTTCAACACGGCCGTCTCCTTCGTGACCAACACGAACTGGCAGTCGTACTACGGCGAGCAGACCATGGGTCACGTCGTGCAGACCGCCGGTCTGGCCGTGCAGAACTTCGTCTCCGCGGCCGTCGGCATCGCCGTCGCCGTGGCGCTGGTGCGCGGGTTCGCGCGCTCGCGCACCGGTGAGATCGGCAACTTCTGGTCCGACCTGGTGCGCGGCACCATCCGCATCCTGGTGCCCGTCGCCGCGGTCGCCGCGGTGATCCTGGTCGCCTGCGGTGCCATCCAGAACTTCTCCGGCATCCACGCGGTCGGCCAGTTCATGGGCGGTTCGCAGCAGTGGAACGGCGGCGCGGTCGCCTCCCAGGAGGCCATCAAGGAGATCGGCACCAACGGTGGTGGCTACTTCAACGCCAACTCCGCCCATCCCTTCGAGAACCCGACGCCCTTCACCAACCTGTTCGAGATCTTCCTGATCCTGCTGATCCCGTTCGCGCTGACCCGCACCTTCGGTGTGATGGTCGGCTCGGTCAAGCAGGGTTACGCGATCCTCGCCACCATGGGCACCATCTGGCTCGGCTTCACCGCACTGATGATGTGGACCGAGTTCGCCCACCACGGCCCCGCGCTCCAGCTCGCGGGCGGCGCCTACGAGGGCAAGGAGGTCCGCTTCGGCGTCGGCGGCTCGTCGATCTTCGCCGTGGCGACCACGCTCACCTCGACGGGTGCGGTGGACTCCTTCCACTCCTCGTTCACCGGCCTGGGCGGCGGTATCACCCTGCTCAGCATGATGCTGGGCGAGATCGCCCCCGGTGGTACCGGCTCCGGTCTCTACGGCATCCTGATCATGGCGGTCATCGCGGTGTTCATCGCCGGTCTGATGGTCGGCCGCACGCCCGAGTACCTGGGCAAGAAGATCGGATCCCGCGAGATCAAGCTGTCGGCGATCTACATCCTGATCACCCCGGCGCTGGCGCTCGTGTTCGCCGCGGTCTCCATGGCCCTGCCGACCCCGCCGCACTCCATGCTCAACCCGGGAGCGCACGGCTTCTCCGAAGTGCTGTACGCCTTCACCTCGGCGGCCAACAACAACGGCTCGGCCTTCGCCGGCCTGAACGCGAACACCGACTGGTACAACACCATGACCGGACTCGCGATGCTGTTCGGCCGCTTCCTTCCGATGGTGTTCGTGCTGGCGCTGGCCGGCTCGCTCGCCGAGCAGCGGCCCGTCCCGGCCACGGCCGGCACCCTGCGTACCGAGAAGCCGCTCTTCACCGGCCTGCTCGTCGGCGCGATCCTGATCATCACCGGTCTGACCTACTTCCCGGCCCTGGCGCTGGGCCCGCTGGCCGAGGGGCTGGCGTCGTGAAAACCCGAACGGAAGCCCACGAGGACACCATGTCCACACCCACCCTTGCGCCCCACCAGGACGCGCCGACCGGGCACAAGCCCGCCGAAGGCCGCGTCGGCGCGGGCCTGTTCGACCCCAAGCAGCTGATCAGGTCCCTCCCCGAGGCCTGCCGCAAGCTCGACCCGCGGGTCATGATCAAGTCGCCCGTGATGTTCGTGGTGTGGGTCGGCTCGATCCTGACCACGGTCTTCTCCTTCAAGGACCCGGGCGACTGGTTCGGCTGGACCATCAGTGCCTGGCTGTGGCTGACCGTGATCTTCGCCAACCTCGCGGAGGCGGTCGCCGAGGGCCGTGGCAAGGCCCAGGCGGACACCCTGCGCAAGGCCAAGACGGACACCATCGCCCGGCGACTGGTCGGGGACACCGAGGAGCAGGTGCCCGGCACCGAGCTGAAGATCGGTGACCTGGTGGTCTGTGAGGCCGGCGACATCATCCCGGGTGACGGTGACGTCATCGAGGGTGTCGCGTCGGTCGACGAGTCGGCGATCACCGGTGAGTCGGCTCCGGTCATCCGCGAGTCCGGCGGCGACCGGTCCGCGGTCACGGGCGGCACCAAGGTGCTGTCCGACCGGATCGTCATCAAGATCACGACGAAGCCGGGCGAGACCTTCATCGACCGGATGATCAGCCTCGTCGAGGGCGCGGCCCGGCAGAAGACGCCGAACGAGATCGCGCTGAACATCCTGCTCGCCTCGCTGACGATCGTCTTCCTGCTGGCCGTCGCCACCCTCCCGCCCTTCGCGGACTACGCGGGCACCCACCTGACGATGATCGTGCTGGTCGCCCTCCTCGTCTGCCTCATCCCGACCACCATCGGCGCGCTGCTCTCCGCGATCGGCATCGCCGGTATGGACCGCCTGGTGCAGCGCAACGTGCTCGCCATGTCGGGCCGCGCGGTCGAGGCCGCGGGTGACGTCTCCACCCTGCTGCTGGACAAGACCGGCACCATCACCCTCGGCAACCGCCAGGCCTCCGAGTTCCTGCCGGTACGCGGGGCCACCGAAGCCGAGGTCGCCGACGCCGCCCAGCTGTCGTCGCTGGCCGACGAGACCCCCGAGGGCCGCTCCATCGTCGTCCTGGCGAAGGAGAAGTACGGGCTGCGCGAGCGGCACCAGGGCGAGCTGGCGCACGCCGAGTGGATCGCCTTCACCGCCCAGACCCGCATGTCGGGTGTGGACGTCGACGGCAGGAAGATCCGCAAGGGCGCGGCCGGTTCGGTCATCGCCTGGGTCCGCGAGCAGGGCGGCACCGTCGCCGAGGACGCCGACACCCTCGCAGGCCGCATCTCCGAGGCCGGCGGCACCCCGCTCCTGGTCGCGGTCGAGGACGCCGAGGGCGCCCGGATCCTGGGTGTCATCCACCTCAAGGACGTCGTCAAGGACGGCATGCGCGAGCGGTTCGAGGAACTGCGCCGCATGGGCATCAAGACCGTCATGATCACGGGTGACAACCCGCTGACCGCCAAGGCGATCGCCGACGAGGCGGGCGTCGACGACTTCCTCGCCGAGGCCACCCCCGAGGACAAGATGGCCCTCATCAAGCGGGAGCAGGCGGGCGGCAAGCTGGTCGCGATGACCGGTGACGGCACCAACGACGCCCCGGCGCTCGCGCAGGCGGACGTCGGCGTGGCGATGAACACGGGTACGTCGGCCGCGAAGGAGGCCGGCAACATGGTCGACCTCGACTCCAACCCGACCAAGCTCATCGAGATCGTCGAGATCGGCAAGCAGTTGCTGATCACGCGCGGTGCGCTGACCACGTTCTCCATCGCCAACGACGTCGCGAAGTACTTCGCGATCATCCCGGCCATGTTCGCCGTGGTCTACCCGGGCCTGGACAAGCTCAACATCATGGACCTGTCCTCGCCCAGCTCCGCGATCCTGTCCGCGGTCATCTTCAACGCGCTGATCATCATCGCGCTGGTGCCGCTCTCGCTGCGAGGCGTCCAGTACAAGCCGGTCAGCGCCGACAAGATGCTCCGCCGCAACCTGGGGATCTACGGCCTCGGCGGTCTGATCGCCCCGTTCATCGGCATCAAGATCATCGACCTGATCATCTCCCTCATCCCCGGAATCGGCTGAAGGCCATGAACAACTCCGTAAGCAACACCGCCCGGCTGCTCTGGGCGGGCCTGCGCGCCCTCCTCGTGCTGACCGTGGTGACGGGCGTCGTCTACCCGCTGGTGGTCACCGGCATCACCCAGGCCGCGTTCCACAGCAAGGCGAACGGCTCCGAGGTCAAGGCGGACGGCAAGGTCGTCGGCTCGTCCCTGATCGGCCAGTCGTACAACCTGCCGCTGAAGAAGGGTCAGGAGACCCCGGCTGCGGACCTGCAGTGGTTCCAGGGCCGCCCGGCCAACGGGCTCGGCAGCAACAGCATCAACACCAAGTACACGTTGATCCTTTCGGGTGCGACCAACCTCGCCGCCGACAACAAGGTGCTGATCCAGCAGGTGAAGGACGCCAAGGCCGCGGTCGTCAAGGACAACTCGGTGCCCGGCTACACGGTCACGCCCGCCCAGGTGCCGGCCGACGCCGTCACCTCCTCGGGCTCCGGCCTGGACCCGGACATCTCCCCGGTCTACGCCGAGCTCCAGGTCCACCGGGTCGCGGCGAAGAACAACCTCTCCGTCGACCAGGTGGAGAAGCTGGTGAAGGACCACACCGACGGCCGCACCCTGGGCTTCATCGGTGAGCCGCGGGTGAACGTCCTCGAACTCAACATCGCGCTGAAGGAACTGATCAAGGGCAGCTGATGACCCGAGTGCTGGTCGTGGAAGACGACCCACAGCTCGTACGGGCACTCGTGATCAATATGCAGGCACGCCAGTACGGAGTGGACGCGGCGCCCGACGGCGCCACGGCCCTCCGGCTGGCGGCCGCGCGTCAGCCGGACGTGGTGATGCTCGACCTCGGACTGCCCGACATGGACGGGGTCGACGTCATCAAGGCGCTGCGCGGCTGGACCCGTGTACCGATCCTGGTGCTGTCGGCACGGCAGGCCTCCGACGAGAAGGTCGCCGCGCTGGACGCGGGCGCCGACGACTACATCACCAAGCCGTTCAGCATGGACGAACTGCTCGCCCGGCTGCGGGCGGCGGTCCGCCGTACCGAGGACGTGCCGCTCGCCCCCGAGACCACCCTGGTGGAGACGCCCGACTTCACCATCGACCTGCTCGCCAAGAAGGCCGTACGGGCCGGCCACGACGTACGGCTCACCCCCACCGAGTGGCATCTGCTGGAGATCCTGGTCACCAACCCCGGCCGGCTCGTCACGCAGAAGCATCTGCTGCAGGAGGTGTGGGGTGTCTCGCAGAGCAACAAGACCAACTATCTGCGGGTGTACATGGCGCAGCTCCGCCGCAAACTGGAGGCGGACCCCGCGCACCCCCGGTATCTGATCACCGAGCCCGGCATGGGCTACCGCTTCGAAGGATGACATGGCACGCGGCAGGCTTCGGATCTACCTCGGCGCGGCACCCGGAGTGGGCAAGACCTACTCCATGCTCTCCGAGGCCCACCGCCGGATCGAGCGCGGCACCGACTGCGTGGTCGCGTTCGTCGAGCACCACGACCGGCCGCGCACCGAGGTGATGCTGCACGGCCTGGAGGAGATCCCGCGCAAGGAACTGGAGTACCGGGGCGCGGTGTTCACGGAGATGGACGTGGACGCCGTCCTCGCGCGCCGTCCTCAGGTCGCCCTCGTCGACGAACTCCCGCACACCAACATCCCGGGCTCCCGCAACGCCAAGCGCTGGCAGGACGTGGAGGAGTTGCTGGCCGCCGGGATCGACGTGGTCTCGACGGTCAACATCCAGCACCTGGAGTCGCTGGGCGACGTCGTCGAGGCCATCACCGGGGTACGGCAGCAGGAGACCGTCCCCGACGAAGTCGTGCGCCGCGCCGACCAGATCGAGCTGGTCGACATGTCCCCGCAGGCCCTGCGCCGCCGCATGGCGCACGGCAACATCTACCAGCCGGACAAGGTCGACGCGGCCCTGTCCAACTACTTCCGGCCCGGCAACCTCACCGCCCTGCGCGAACTCGCCCTGCTCTGGGTGGCGGACCGGGTCGACGAGTACCTGAACGAGTACCGCAGCGAGCACCGGGTCTCCACCATCTGGGGTTCGCGGGAGCGCATCGTGGTCGGCCTGACCGGCGGGCCCGAGGGGCGCACCCTCATCCGGCGGGCCGCACGGCTGGCCGAGAAGGGCGCCGGCGGCGAGGTGCTGGCCGTCTACATATCGCGCAGCGACGGGCTCACCTCCGCCTCCCCGAAGGAACTCGCCGTCCAGCGCACCCTCGTCGAGGACCTCGGCGGCACCTTCCACCACGTCGTCGGCGAAGACGTCTCGGTCGCCCTGCTCGACTTCGCGCGCGGGGTCAACGCCACCCAGATCGTCCTCGGTGTCTCCCGGCGCCGCAGCTGGCAGTACGTCTTCGGGCCGGGCGTCGGCGCCACGGTCGCCCGGGAGTCGGGGCCCGATCTCGACGTCCACCTCATCACGCACGACGAGGTCGGCAAGGGGCGGCTCCCGCTGGGGCGTTCGGCGCGGCTCGGCCGGTCCCGGATCATCTGGGGCTGGCTCACCGGTGTGCTCGGGCCGGTCCTGCTGACCTGGCTGCTGACCAGTACCGCACCGGAGGTGGGCCTGGCCAACGACATGCTGCTGTACCTCGCCCTGACGGTCGCCGCGGCCCTGCTCGGCGGACTGCTCCCGGCGCTCACCTCGGCGGTGGTCGGATCCCTGCTGCTCAACTGGTTCTTCACCCCGCCCGTGCACACCCTCACGATCGCCGACCCCAAGAACATCGTCGCCATAGCGATCTTCGTCGGGGTCGCGGTGTCGGTGGCGTCGGTGGTGGACCTGGCGGCCCGGCGCACCCAGCAGGCGACCCGGCTGCGCGCCGAGTCGGAGATCCTCTCCTTCCTGGCGGGCAGCGTGCTGCGCGGCGAGACCAGCCTGGAAGCGCTCCTGGAGCGGGTGCGGGAGACCTTCGGCATGGAGTCGGTGGCGCTGCTGGAGCGGGCGGACGACGTGGCACCGTGGACCTGCGCCGGCAGCGTCGGGCCGCAGCCCTGCCGGACACCGGAGAACGCGGACGTCGACATGCCGGTCGGCGACCACATGACGCTCGCCCTGTCCGGGCGGGTGCTGCCGGCCTCCGACCGGCGCGTGCTGGCCGCGTTCGCCGCCCAGGCGGCCGTCGTGCTCGACCGGCAGCGGCTCCAGCAGGAGGCCGACCAGGCGAAGGAGCTGGCGGAGGGCAACCGGATCAGGACCGCGCTGCTGGCCGCCGTCAGCCACGATCTGCGCACCCCGCTGGCCGGCATCAAGGCCTCGGTGTCGTCGCTGCGTTCGGACGACGTGCAGTGGTCCGAGCGGGACCGGGCGGAGCTCCTGGAGGCGATAGAGGCCGGCGCCGACCGGCTGGACCTCCTGGTGGGCAACCTGCTCGACATGTCCCGCCTGCAGACCGGCACCGTCACGCCGATCGTGCGCGAGGCCGACCTGGACGAGGTGGTGCCGATGGCACTCGGCGGGGTCCCCGAGGACAGCGTCAGGCTGGACATCCCGGAGACGCTGCCCATGGTCCACGTCGACAAGGGGCTGCTGGAGCGGGTCGTCGCCAACGTGGTCGAGAACGCGGTGAAGTACAGCCCGGCGGACACCCCCGTACTGGTGAAGGCCAGTTCCATAGCCGACCGGGTGGAGGTCCGGGTGGTGGACCGCGGACCAGGCGTCCCGGACGAGGCCAAGGAACGCATCTTCGAGCCCTTCCAGCGCTACGGCGACTCGCCGCGCGGAGCCGGTGTCGGCCTGGGGCTGGCCGTGGCCCGGGGCTTCACCGAGGCGATGGGCGGCACGCTCACGGCCGAGGACACGCCGGGCGGGGGGCTCACGATGGTGCTGAGCCTGCCGTTGGCACCGGGGCGCAGACCGGAGCGGCCGGATCTCTCGGCCGCGGTGACGTCGTAACGCCTCAGGACGACAACTGCCGTACGTTCAGCGGCAGATGCCAGGTGTTGCGGCGGTGTGCGGAGGTCAGCGCGTCCTCCAGCGGGGACGGCGGCACTGCGAGGACCGGGCAGTGGGCGTGGGTCAGGCAGTAGCGGGTGACGCGACCCGAGAAGGCCCGGTGCCAGCCGCGCCGGCCCGCGCCGACGACCAGGACGTCGTCGTCCCGGTCGGCCGTCTCCACCAGGGCCAGGCCGGGGGTGGCGCGGACCACGAGACCGTGCAGCGGGACGCCGGCCGGCGCCGCCTCGCCGAAGACCTCGCCGAGCACGACGAGCAGCCGCTCCCGGGCCAGCCGCTGCCACTCCTCGACCAGCGCCGGCGGGGTGGGGGAGCGGCGCGCCGCCAGCTCGCCGCCGGGCGGCTCCCAGGCCAGCACCGGCCACAGCTCGGCTTCCCGGCGTCGGGCCTCCGCCGCCGCCCGGTACAGAGCCGTGACGCTGCCCAGCGAACCGCTCACACCGACGACGACCCGACCGGATGTGCAGGTGTCGTAACCGGACATGTATCCACCGTACTTCCGCAGCGGCCCCGGGCGTGTCCCGGGGACGGACCGCCTCCATGACACTCCCCGGAGCCGGGCGCGGGCCAGTCCCGCAGCCGCTTCTTGGCACGCCTCTGACGCCTGCTACCAGCGTCGACGGCCCCTCCGTCAGCATCCCGTCAACGTCGCCGCGATCACCGTCAGCGTCCCGTCATGAGGCATCGGAGGAGTGCCGGGGGCGGGCATAGCTTCTTGGGTGAGCCCCGGTCAGCCTCCCCGCGTCCGGGGCACCAGCTCTTACCTGTACCAGGAGGCATCCCATGCCAGAACTCTTGTGCGGTGACGATCCGGAGCCTTCCGATCGCTTCCCGGCCGGACCCCTGTTCGTACCCGTCCGGCCGGGACCCGCGGGATGTGCGGCCCGTCTGTTCCGCACTCCCCTGGGCGAGCGCACCGCCGTCGGTTTCACCTCGGCCCGCCGACTCGCCGCCACGCTCGGCCCCGACCAGGCCTGGATCCGGCTCGCCGAACCCGCGCTGCGTGCCCTGACCGCACCGCTCGGCGTCACCACCGTCACGGTCGACCCCCAGCTGTCCGCACCGGCGCCCACGCCGGTACGACCGCTCGCGCCGGTCGCCGTGTCCCTGCGGGTCGCCCGAACCGCCTGAACCGTCTGAGAGGGGAGCGGTCGATGACCACCCTGCACGAACCCGTCTTCACCAGCACGCCGGCCGACCTGTCGGTGTGGCCCGCCTCCACCACGGAGCCGCGGCCCGGCGACCTCGCCGTGGGCGGCGTCCCGCTCGCCGAGGTCGCCGACCGCTTCGGCACGCCCGTCTACGTCCTGGACGAGAACGAGGTCCGCGAGCGCTGCCGCACCTACCGGGACGCCTTCCCGGACGCCGAAGTCCTCTACGCGGCCAAGGCGTTCCTGTGCCGGGCCATGGTCCACTGGACCGAGGAGGAGGGTCTCGGCCTGGACGTCTGCTCGGCCGGCGAACTGGAACTCGCGGTCACCACCGGGTTCCCGCCGGAGCGGATCGTGCTGCACGGCAACGCCAAGTCCCCGCGGGACCTGGAGACCGCGCTGCGGCTGGGCGTGGGGCGGATCGTGATCGACAGCCCCTCGGAGATCGCCCGGCTCGCCGCCGCCGTCGGACCCGACGGACACCAGAAGGTCATGGTCCGGGTGGTGCCCGGGATCAGCGCGGGCGGCCACGAGAAGATCCGCACCGGCACGGACGACCAGAAGTTCGGGCTGTCCATCTCCGACGGGTACGCCCAGCACGCCATCGCCCGGATACTGGACCAGCCGCAGCTCGAACTCACCGGACTGCACTGCCACCTGGGCTCCCAGATCACGAGCGTCAAGCCGTATCTCGCCGCGGTGCGCCGGATGGTCGGCCTCATGGCCCGCCTGCACGAGCAGCACGGACTGGTGCTGCCCGAGCTGGACCTCGGCGGCGGCCACGGCATCGCCTACCGGCCCGGCGAGGAGGCCCTCGACCTCACCGCCCTGGCCCGCAAGGTACGCGCCGAGCTGTCGGACGCGTGCGCGGCGGCCGGGCTGCCGGTGCCCCGCCTGATCATCGAGCCGGGCCGGGCGATCGTGGGACCGGCCGGGATCGCCGTGTACCGCGTCCTCGCCGTCAAGAAGACCGGTGACCACACCTTCGTCGCCGTCGACGGCGGGATGAGCGACAACCCGCGGCCCGCGCTGTACGGCGTCCGGTACGCGCCCCGGCTGGTCGGCCGCACCAGCGGCGCGGCGCCGGCTCCGGTGACCGTCGTGGGGCGGCACTGCGAGGCGGGGGACATCCTGGCCGCGGACGTCGAACTGCCCTCCGACCTGCGCCCGGGCGACCTGCTCGCGGTCCCGGTGGCCGGTGCGTACCACCTCTCCATGGCCTCCGGCTACAACCTGGTCGGCCGCCCGCCGGTCACCGCGGTCCGGGACGGCCACGCCCGTCTGCTGGTCCGCCGCGAGTCCCTGGAGGACATCCGCCGCCGGGACGTCGGCCTGTAGTCCGGCCCGTCCCCCGATCCACCTCCGGGCGAGCGACGGCCCGGCCCTCGCCCGGAGGTGTCCCATCCCAAGTCCCCGTACCACGCCTGCTGTTGAAGAAGAGGTCGCTGTGACGATCGAGAACATCGTCGGGCTGATCGTCGCGGTCGCCCTGCTGGCCTACCTCGTGGTGGCCCTGATCAAGCCGGAGCGCTTCTGATGACCGCGCCCGCACCCGTCCGCGAGAAACCCGCCGGCAGCGTACGGCCACCCGACGCGGAGTCCGCGCGCCGGATCGGCGCCGGACTGCTCGACCCCCAGCAGCTGTGGCGGGCCCTCCCGGCCGCCCTGCGCAAGCTGAACCCGGTGACCCTGGCCCGCAACCCGGTCATGTTCGTCACCGAGATCGGCGCGGCCCTGACCACGGGGCTCGCGATCGCCCACCCGTCCGGGTTCGGCTGGCTGATCACCGTCTGGCTGTGGCTGACGGTCGTCTTCGCCAACCTCGCCGAGGCGGTCGCCGAGAGCCGGGGCCGGGCCCAGGCCGACACCCTGCGCGGGATGCGCCGCCAGACCGTCGCCCGCCGGCTCACCGGCCCGCAGAGCGGCTCGTTCGGCGAAGAGAGCGTCGGCGCGGGCGAGTTGCGGCGCGGTGACCTCGTGGTCGTCGAGGCGGGGGAGCTGGTTCCCGGTGACGGCGATGTCGTCGAGGGCGTGGCGAGCATCGACGAGTCGGCGATCACCGGAGAGTCCGCGCCGGTCATCCGGGAGTCGGGCGGCGACCGCTCCGCCGTCACCGGGGGCACCCGTGTGCTGTCCGACCGGATCGTCGTGCGGATCACCCAGGAGCCCGGCGAGTCCTTCCTGGACCGGATGATCTCCCTGGTCGAGGGCGCCAACCGGAAGAAGACCCCGAACGAGCTCGCCCTCAACCTGCTGCTCGTGATGATGACCTTCGTCTTCCTGGTCGCGGTCCTCACGCTCCAGCCGATGGCGATCTTCTCCAAGGAGTTCATGTCGGCCGCGCCCGACACCCAGGCGCTCACCGCCGACGGCGTCACCGGCATCGTCCTGGTCTCCCTGCTGGTCTGCCTGATCCCGACCACCATCGGCGGACTGCTCTCCGCGATCGGCATCGCGGGCATGGACCGGCTGGTGCAGCGCAACGTGCTCGCCATGTCGGGCCGCGCGGTGGAGGCGGCGGGTGACGTCAACACGCTGCTGCTCGACAAGACCGGCACCATCACCTACGGCAACCGGCGGGCGAGCGCCCTGCTGCCGGTCGGTTCCGTGCTGGGACGGCAGCTCGCCGAGGCCGCCATGTTGTCGAGCCTCGCCGACCAGACGCCCGAGGGACGCTCGATCGTCGAGTACGTGCAGGGACAGTTCGGCATCGCGGCCACCGAACCCGAGGGCGCCGAGTGGGTCGCCTTCTCCGCCGTGACCCGGATGTCCGGGGTGGACCTGCCGTCCGGCCGACGGCTGCGCAAGGGCGCGGCCACCGCGGTCGCCGCCTGGGTCGCGGAGAACGGCGGCACGGTACCGGTCGCCCTGGACGCCTGCGTCGAGCAGGTCTCGGCCTCCGGCGGCACCCCGCTCGCGGTGGCCGAGGCCTCCGGCGACGGCCCGGCCCGGATGCTCGGCGTCATCCACCTCAAGGACGTCGTCAAGCCCGGTCTGCGGGAGCGCTTCACGGAGCTCCGCCGGATGGGCATCCACACGGTCATGATCACCGGCGACAACCCGGTCACCGCCCGCGTCATCGCGGAGGAGGCGGGTGTCGACGACTTCCTCGCCGAGGCGACCCCCGAGGACAAGCTCGCCCTGATCAGGAAGGAGCAGGCGGGCGGCAAACTGGTCGCGATGACCGGCGACGGTACGAACGACGCGCCGGCGCTCGCGCAGGCGGACGTCGGCGTGGCCATGAACACGGGTACGTCGGCCGCCAAGGAGGCCGGCAACATGGTCGACCTCGACTCCGACCCCACGAAGATCATCGACATCGTCGAGATCGGCAAGCAACTCCTCATCACCCGGGGCGCGTTGACCGCGTTCTCGATCGCCAACGACATCGCCAAGTACTTCGCGATCCTCCCGGCGATGTTCGGCGGGGTCTATCCCGCCCTCGACGCGATCAACATCATGCGGCTGCACTCGCCGGCCTCCGCGATCCTGTCCGCGGTGATCTTCAACGCGGTCATCATCGTCGCGCTGATCCCGCTGGCGCTGCGCGGTGTCCGCTACCGGCCCAGCAGCGCCGACGCCCTGCTCACCCGCAACCTGTGGATCTACGGCATGGGCGGACTCGTGCTGCCCTTCCTCGCGATCAAGCTCATCGACTTCGCCGTCGTCCAGTTCATCCCGGGGCTCTGACTCATGACCTTCCTCTCCAGGATGCCCTCCTGGATCGGCCACCACGTGGCGGCGATCCGGGTGGTCATCGTGCTCACCGTCCTCCTGGGCCTCGCCTATCCCCTCGGGATGACCGTCATCGCCCAGGTCCCGGGCCTCCGGGACAACGCCGCGGGCCGTACCTCCCTGATCGGCCAGTCCTTCCTCGACAAGAAGGGCCACCCGATCCCGTACTACTTCCAGCCCCGCCCCTCCAACGCCGGTACCGGATACGACGCCTCGGCCTCCGCCGCCGGCAACCTCGGCCCGGAGTCGACCGTCGACGTCCTCGGCCCGGACGGCAAGCAGAGCCTGCTGACCCAGGTCTGCGCCCGCAGCAAGGCGGTCGGGGAACTGGAGCACGTCGACGGCTCCCGGCCGTACTGCACCCCGGACGGGGTCGGCGCCGTCCTCGGTGTGTTCCGTGACGGCGGTACGACCGGGGAGGCCACCCGGGTCGTGAGCCTCGACCAGGCCTGCCCGGCCAAGCCGTTCCTCGCCACCTACGAGGGCCTGACCGTGGCGTGCGCCAAGCCCGGCGAGGACTACGGCGCGGCCGTCGTCACCCCCGTCCGCGGTGACGCCCCCGCCCACCCGAAGGTCCCGGCCGACGCGGTCACCGCGAGCGCCAGCGGCCTCGACCCGGGGATCAGCCCGGCCTACGCCGGACTCCAGACGCCTCGTATCGCCCGTGAACGCGGCATGACCGAGGCCGCCGTACGCACGCTGGTCGAGAAGTACACCAGCGGCCGGGCCCTCGGCATCCTCGGCGAACCCGCCGTGAACGTCGTCCAGTTGAACGCGGCCCTCGACCGCACGCATCCCGAGAAGGGGGCCTGACCCCATGTACGGCTGGCTTCAGGCCACCCTCGTCCTCGCCGTCGTCGTGGGCTTGCACGTCCCGCTCGGCGACTACATGGCCCGCGCCCTCGACGGCGCCCGCCACCACCGCGCCGAACGGGCCCTCTACAAGGTCTGCGGCGTCGACCCGGACCGCGAACAGGACTGGCGGCACTACCTGTTCGCCCTCCTCGCCTTCAGCCTGATGAGCATCGCCGCGCTGTTCGCGCTGTTCACCCTCCAGGGCGGGCTGCCCTGGTCCACCGGCCACCCGGGCATGCCCTGGCGGCTCGCCCTGCACACCGCGGTCAGCTTCACCACCAACACCAGCTGGCAGAACTACGCGGGCGAGTCCACCACCGGTCACCTCGCGGTCATGGCGGGCCTGGGCGTGCAGGCGTTCGCCTCGGCGGCCGTCGGCATCTGCGCCGCGCTGGCCCTGATCCGCGGCCTGGTCCGCCGGGACACCGACCGGCTGGGCAACTTCTGGGTGGACCTGATCCGTACGATCTTCCGGATCGTGCTGCCCCTGTCGATCGTCGCCGGGATCATCCTGATCGCGCTCGGCGTCCCGCAGAACCTCGCGAGCCCGCACACCGTCACCACCGTGGCGGGCGGTCAGGGAACCCTGCTCGGCGGTCCGGTCGGCTCCTGGGAGCCGCTCAAGCTGATGTCGGGCGACGGCGGCGGCATCTTCAACGCCAACAGCGCCCACCCCTTCGAGAACCCGTCCGCGCTCACCAACGCGATCGAGATCGTGCTCATGCTGCTGATCCCGACCGCCTTCATCCGCACCTACGGCCGCATGATCGGCTCCCTGCGGCAGAGCTGGACCCTGCTCACGGTCGTCGGCATCCTCTTCGGCCTGCTGCTGGCGGCCGGCAGCCTCGCCCAGAGCGCCCACACCGGCACGGTGACCGAGGCGGTCGGAGGACCGTACGAGGGCACCGAGACCCGCTTCGGCGTCCCCGGCTCGACCCTCTTCGGCGTCGCCGCCACCGGCTCCGCCGACGGCGCGGCCAACGCGTCGTACGACAGTTTCTCCAGCCTCGGCGGCGGGGTGCTCCTGTCGGCCATGATGCTCGGCGAGATCGCGCCCGGCGGCACCGGCAGCGGACTGTACGGCCTGATCATGGCGGTGCTGATCGCCGTCTTCGTCGGCGGCCTGATGGTCGGCCGGACCCCCGAGTACCTGCGCAAGCGGATCGGGTTCCCGGAGATGCGGTACGTCGTGCTGTACGCGCTGGTCGCCCCGACCGCCGTCCTCGGCTGCGCCGCCCTCGCGGTCGCGCTCGGCGACGGGCAGTCGTCCATGGGCAATCCGGGGCCGCACGGCCTGACGGAGCTGGTGTACGCCTACACCTCCAACGTCAACAGCAACGGCAGCGCGATGGCCGGCTTCAACGGCGCCACCGACTTCCACAACCTGCTGATGACGGCGGCGATGCTCGTCGGCCGCTATGTGCCCATGGTGTTCCTGCTGGCCCTGGCCGGCCGGCTGGCCCGCCAGCAGCCCGGCGTGGTCACCGTCGGCACCCTCCAGGCCCGTGGCGTCAACTTCGTCGCCCTGGCCACCGGGGCCGCGCTCATCCTGGCGCTGCTCAACTTCCTGCCCGCGCTCTCCCTCGGCCCGTTGGCGGAGGGGCTCCTGTAGAGATTCCCGGACGGGCCGGCCATCCCTCACTCACGCCGGCCGGTCCGTCCGGGCCCCTTCACAGGGCGGCCCGGGCGGCCACGAAGGACACTGTTGCCGACCGTCCCACCGGCCGTGATGGGGTCCCGATGGCGTATGGCCTGGCACGTCGTGAACTGAGACCGAGGGTTCCGCTGCGCCCGGGCGAGGGCGGCAAACACGGTCTGACCAGCCTGCAGGGGCTGGCCGCGCTCTCCCTGGACGCGCTCAGCTCGGTGGCCTACGGCCCGGAGGCGATCGTGCTGGCCCTGGTGGTCGCCGGCACCGGGGCGCTCACCGCCACCCTGCCCATCACCCTGGCGATCACCTTTCTGCTCGCCGCGCTCGTCGTCTCCTACGGCCAGGTCATCGCCGTTCACCCGGACGGCGGCGGCGCCTACGCCGTGGCCAAGGCGGATCTCGGCGGCACCGCGAGCCTGCTCGCCGCCGCCAGCCTGGTCGTGGACTACGTCCTCACCGTCGCCGTCAGCCTCGCGGCCGGCGCCGACGCGCTCGCCTCGGCCTTCCCGTCCCTCGGCCGCGACAAGCTGCTCGTCTGCCTGATCGGCCTGGCCCTGCTGACGGCCGTGAACCTGCGGGGCATCGCCGAGAGCGCCCGGGTGCTGATGCTGCCGACCCTGCTGTTCATCGTGGCGATCCTCGGCGTGATCCTGCTCGGTCTGCTGCGCTCGCACCCGGTCGCCGTCGTCGGCACCGACCGGCCCGTGCACGCGACCGAGGCGCTCGGCGCGCTGGTGATCCTCAAGGCGTTCTCGTCCGGCTGTTCGGCCCTGACCGGTGTGGAGGCCATCGCCAACGCCGTACCGACCTTCCGGCCCCCCAGCGTCAGGCGCGCCCAGCGCACCGAGCTGATGCTGGGCGGGCTGCTCGGGATCATGCTGATCGGCCTGGCGATCCTCATCCACCGCGACCATGTCGCCCCGCGCGGCGGGGTGACCGTCCTCGCCCAGCTCACCGCGGGCGCCTACGGCACCGGCTGGCCCTACTACGTCACCAACCTCCTCGTCACCCTCGTCCTCGGCCTGGCCGCCAACACCAGCTTCGGCGGGCTGCCGGTGCTGATGAGCCTGCTCGCCCGCGACCACCGGCTGCCCCACCTCTTCGGCCTGCGCGCCGAACGCCCGGTCTACCGCTACGGCGTGCTGGCCCTCGCCCTGCTGGCCACGCTGCTGCTGATCGCCACCGACGCCGACACCCACCGGCTGCTGCCGCTCTTCGCCATCGGCGTCTTCATCGGCTTCACCCTCAGCCAGGTCGGTCTGGTCCGCCACTGGGCGGCCCAGCGCCCGCCCGGCTGGAAGCGCCGGGCGCTGATCAACGGCACCGGCGCCCTGCTCACCACCCTCGCCGGTGTCATCCTGCTGTTCACCAAGTTCCTCGGCGGTGCCTGGGTGGTCGTGCTCGCCGTGCCGCTGCTGATGCTGCTGTTCGCCCGCATCCAGCGCTACTACACCGCCGTGGGCCAGGAACTGGGCCTCGGCCGCACCCCGCAGCCCCCGCCCCGGCACACCGGCAGCCTGGTGATCGTGCCGATCGGCGAGGTCAGCAAGCTCGCCCGGCACGCCCTCGGTGCCGCCCTCGCCCTCGGCGACGAGGTGGTCGCCGTCGCGGTGCACGCCGACCCGGTCAGGTCCCGTGAGCTGGAGGAGGCCTGGGTGCGGTGGAACCCCGGGGTGCGCCTCGACATCGTCAACAGCCCGCACCACTCGCTGGTGCAGCCCATCGTCGACTACGTGCAGCGGGCGGCGGAGGACGGCCGCCAGGTCGCCGTCCTCATCCCCGAGGTGGAGCCGAAACACCGCCGCTACGAGATCCTCCAGAACCAGCGCGGTCTGCTCCTCGCCACCGTCCTGCGGGCCCGCACCGACGTCGTGGTCTGCCTGCTCCCGTACCGCCTGAAGCTGTAGCCCGCCTGCCTTGTCGGGTCCCGGACAGCCCCTTACAGTGCGCCTCGTAATGTTCGCCGACCTCGCCGAAACTTTCGGCGACGGCTGCGGAGGGGCACGCGCATGCGGACGTACGACAACCCGGTCATCCCCGGCTTCCACCCCGACCCGAGCGTGTGCCGGGTGGGGGAGGACTACTACCTGGTGTGTTCCAGCTTCGAGTACTTCCCCGGTGTCCCGCTCTTCCACAGCCGGGACCTGGTGCACTGGCGGCAGCTCGGCAACGTGCTCGACCGGCCGGACCAGTTGGCGCTGCCGGACGGGACGCCGGCCTCGGGCGGTGTGTACGCCCCGACGATCCGGCACCACGACGGGCTCTTCCACGTCGTCACGACCAATGTCGGTGCGGGGGGCAACCTCCTGGTCACCGCCGAGCGCCCCGAGGGGCCCTGGTCCGACCCGGTGTGGATCGACGTCCCCGGCATCGACCCCGATCTCGCCTGGGACGAGAACGGCGACTGCTGGTGCGCGGTGGCGGGGGTGGCGGTGGCCCGGATCGACACCCGGACCGGGAAGGTGCTGGAGGGGCCGCTGCCGATGTGGTCCGGGACCGGGCTGCGCGACCCCGAGGCGCCGCACCTGTACCGGGTCGGGGAGTGGTGGTACCTGCTGGTCGCCGAGGGCGGCACCGCGCTCGGGCACGGGGTGTCCGTGGCCCGCGCCCGTTCGCCGCGCGGGCCCTGGGAGCCGGCGCCGGGCAATCCGCTGGTCTCCCACCGGGGCACCGGGGAGCCGGTCCAGTGCACCGGCCACGCCGACCTGGTCCAGGCGGCCGACGGCACGTGGTGGGCGGTGCTGCTGGGCACCCGTCCGCGCGGCTGGTTCCCGGAGTTCCACGTCCTCGGCCGGGAGACCTTCCTGGCCCCGGTTCAGTGGGCGGACGGCTGGCCGCGCATGGGACGGGTGCGGCAGCGGGAGCAGGCCCCGGCCGCCTGGCATCCGCTCGAACAGCCGCCCGTACGGGACGACTTCACGGCCACCGCCCTCGCACCGCACTGGATCTCCCCGCGCAGCCGGCCGGACGGCTCCTGGTCGCTGGCCGAACGGCCCGGGTGGCTGACGCTCACGGCCACCGGGGACAGCCTCGACCGGGCCGGGCACACCTTCGTCGGCCGCCGCCAGCAGCACCCGGACTGCCGTGCCGCCGCGCTGCTCGACCCGGGCACGGCACGCGCCGGTCTCTCGGTCCGTATCGACGAGGCCCACCACTACGACCTGGAGGTGGGCGGGGGAGCGGTGCGCGCGGTCGCCCGGATCGGGCCGCTGCGGCAGACGATCTCCCGACACCCGGTCCCACCGGGCCCGGTGACCCTCGTCGTCGAGACCGGCACGACCGGGGGCAGTCGCGGCGGGCCCGACACCGTGACCCTCTCGATCGAAACGCCCGACGGTGTCGTTCGGCTGGCCGAACTGGACGGGCGGTATCTCTCCACACAGGTGGCGGGCGGGTTCACCGGCCGGGTCATCGGCATGTACGTCACCCGGGGCCGGGCCGCCTTCGACTGGTTCGCATACGCGCCCATGAGCTGATGCGCGACACCTTGACGCTCCTGATGCGCCTTTCTAGAGTCGCCGTTCGGAACGTTCGGTGAAAATACCGAATGTTTCGAAAACGGCGACCCGAGAGCACCACCGAACCAGGACGGCGTCGGTCGTCCCGTACCCCAAGGAGCGCATCATGGGCGACCCGGCACTGTCCCGTCGCGGTTTCCTGGCGGCCACCGCGGCCGCCGGACTGGGCATGACCGCCCTCAGCGGCTGCGGCGGCGACTCGGACGGAGGGTCGTCGGGGGGAAACACCACCATCGAGTGGTGGAACATCTCCACGACCAACCCGACCAAGGGCGTGTGGGCCGCCCTCGCCAAGAAGTTCGAGGCGCAGAACCCCAAGGTCAAGGTAAAGATCGTGCAGTTGGAGAACGACGCCTACAAGTCGAAGATGACGGCCCTGACCGCCTCCGGGAAACTCCCCGACATCTTCCACACCTGGGGTGGCGGAGTCCTCCAGCAGCAGGTCGACGCCGGGCTCGTCAAGGACCTCACCGACCCCACCAAGTCCTGGGCCGAAGGGCTGCTTCCGGTCGCCAAGGAGGCGTACCTCCTCGACAACAAGACGTACGGCATCCCCTTCGACATCGGCATGGTCGGCTTCTGGTACAACAAGGCGCTCTTCAAGCAGGCCGGGGTCAGCTCACCCCCCACCACCTGGAGCGCCTTCCTCGACGCCGTGAAGAAGCTGAAGGCCGCCGGGGTCACCCCGCTCGCGCTGGCCGGCAAGGAGAGCTGGACCGGCATGTACTACTGGGCGTACCTGGCGATGCGCACCGCCGGGATCGACGCCCTCAAGAAGGCCGACGACGACAAGGACTTCACCGGCGACGGGTTCGTCCAGGCCGGGCAGCATCTGAAGGATCTGGTCGCCCTGGAGCCGTTCCAGAGGGGCTTCCTGGGTGCCGCCTACTCCAGCCCGACCGGGCAGGCCGCCACCGTCGGCAACGGCAAGGCCGCGATGGAGCTGATGGGGCAGTGGGCCCCGGTCGTCGAGGCCGACGCAGGCAAGGGCGTCGGCGCGAACCTGGGCTTCTTCCCGTTCCCGGCGGTGGAGGGCGGCAAGGGCACCATCACCGAGGTGTTCGGAGGCGGCGGCGGACACGCGCTGCGCGCCGACGCCCCGCAGGCGGCCGTCGACTTCCTGAAGTTCTTCGCCTCCGAGACCACGGACGTCGAGTTGGTGAAGAAGACCGGCGTGCTGCCCGTCGTCCCGGCCGCCGAGAGCGCGCTGACCGATGCCAACCTGCGGCTCGTACAGGCCCAGTTGAAGGCCGCCACCGGCTTCCAGCTCTACCTCGACCAGGCGTACGCGCCCGCCGTCGGCCAGCAGGTCAACGACAGCGTCGCCGGTCTGATCGCCGGGTCCAAGTCGCCCGAGGACGTCACCCAGGCGATCACCAAGACCGCGAAGGAAGAGCAGTAGGCCGGCCGATGACCTCGACCTACCTGTCCGGCATGCGGTCCGGACCGGATGCCCCGCCCCAGCCGCCCCCGCCCTCCGGCCGGACCCGCTCCCGGCGCCGGCTGCTGCACTGGCTCACCGCGATGGGCTTCCAGCTGCCCGCCCTGGTCCTGTTCGGCGTCCTCGTCCTGCTGCCGATCCTGTTCGCGGTCTACGCCTCGTTCTTCCGCTGGGGCGGCTTCGGCATGCCGTCCGACTACACCGGCACCGACAACTTCACCCGGCTCTTCCAGGACGAGGTCTTCCTCGGCGACCTGTGGCGCTGTCTGCTCCTGGTGCTGCTGTCGCTGGCGCTGCAACTGCCGTTCGCGCTCGCCATGGCGGTCCTGCTCAACCAGCGGATCCGCGGCCGGGCCGTCTACCGGATGCTGTTCTTCGCGCCCTACGTGCTGTCCGAGGCGATCACCGGTGTGCTGTTCGGCATGATCTTCGCGCCCGGCCAGGGGCTCGCCGACCATGTGCTCGGCGCCGTCGGGCTCGACGGCCTCGGCGGTGAGTGGTTCTCCGACCCGTCCACCGTGATGGCCACCCTCTTCCTGGTCATGACCTGGAAGTACTTCGGCTTCCACATGATGCTCTACCTGGCCGGACTCCAGTCCATCCCGGCCGAGTTGACCGAGGCGGCGACCGTCGACGGCGCGAACCCCTGGCAGCGCTTCCGCCATGTCACCCTGCCGCTGCTCGCCCCGACCCTGCGCATCAGCGTCTTCCTGTCGGTCATCGGCTCCATCCAGCTCTTCGACCTGGTCTGGGTGATCACCGCGGGCGGACCCGACCACCACTCCGAGACCATGGCCGTGACCATGTTCCAGTACGGCTTCAAGCGCTACCAGGTCGGCTACGCCAGCGCGATCAGCGTGGTCATGTTCGCCATCAGCCTCGTCTTCGCCCTCGCCTACCAGCGGTTCGTGCTCCGCCGCGACCTGGCCGGCGCCACCACCAACATGAGGGGAGACGGCGCATGAGCGGCCGTAGGACGACCGGACGGACCGTGCCCCTGCACCTGGTGCTCGTCGTGGTCGGCGCGGTGATGGTCGTACCCCTGCTGTACGCCGTGGTGTCCGGGTTCAAGTCCACCGACGAGCTGTCCCGCAACCCGGTCGGGCTGCCCGGCTCCTGGATCGTCTCCAACTACGGTGACATCCTCGGCTCCGGCGCTTTCTGGCGGCTGGTCGGCAACAGCACGCTGATCGCGGTGGGCACGACCGTGCTGGTGGTCGCGGTGTCGGCGCTCGCGGCCTTCTCCTTCGCGCGGTTCGCGTTCCGGGGCCGTGAGGTGCTGTTCACGGTGTTCACGATGGGGCTGATGTTCCCGTTCGCGGTGGCGGCGCTGCCGCTGTTCCTGCTGCTGCGCTCGATGAACCTGCTGGACAACCCGCTGGGCGTGATCCTCCCGCAGGCCGCGTTCGGACTGCCGATGACCATCATCATCCTGCGCGGCTTCTTCCGGGAGATCCCCGGCGAGCTGGAGGAGGCGGCCACCCTGGACGGCTGCGGGCCCTTCGCCTTCTTCTGGCGGATCCTGCTGCCCATGGCCCGGCCCGCGCTCGGCACGGTCTCCGTGCTCGCGGTGGTCACCAGCTGGAACAACTTCCTGCTGCCGCTGCTGGTCTTCACGGACTCCACCTGGTGGACCATCCCGATCGGCGTGCAGCAGTTCCAGGGCCAGTACTCCGCGGACACCGCCCGGGTCTTCGCCTATCTGGTCCTCGCCATGGTCCCGGCCCTGGCCTTCTACTCGGTCGCCGAGCGCCAGCTCGTCGGCGGCCTCACCGCCGGCGCCACCAAGGGCTGAATCCGCACTCCCTACTGATCGGAGTCGCACGATGTCCCGCACACGTCTCAGACTCGCCGGTGCCCTCGCGGCCGTGCTGGTGGCGGCGGGGGTGGCCACCGGCCCCGCCGCCCAGGCCCACGGCCGGCCGGCCACCCTCGCCGAACTGGCCCAGCGCCACGGCCGCTACTTCGGCAGCGCCACCGACAACCCCGAACTCACCGACACCGCCTACACCAAGCTGCTCGGCAGCGAGTTCGACATGATCACACCCGGCAACGGCATGAAGTGGTACGCCACCGAGCCGCAACAGGGCGTCTTCGACTGGACCGACGGCGACCAGATCGTCGGCCTGGCCCGCGGGAACCACCAGCGGGTCCGCGCCCACACCCTGGTCTGGCACAGCCAGCTGCCCGGCTGGCTCACCTCCCGCGAGTGGACGGCCACCGAACTGCGGGCGGTGCTGAAGAAGCACATCCAGACCGAGGTACGGCACTACCGGGGCCAGGTCTACTCCTGGGACGTCGTCAACGAGGCGTTCAACGAGGACGGCAGCTACCGCGAGACCCTCTGGTACAAGACGCTCGGCCCCGGCTACATCGCCGACGCGCTGCGCTGGGCCCACGAGGCCGACCCGCACGCCAGGCTCTACCTCAACGACTACAACATCGAGGCGACCGGCCCGAAGAGCGACGCCTACTACGCGCTCGCCCAGGAGCTGACGGCGGAACACGTGCCGCTGGACGGCATCGGCTTCCAGGCCCACCTCGCCCTGCAGTACGGCTATCCGGCCACCCTGGAGGAGAACCTCCGCCGCTTCTCCCGGCTCGGCCTGGACACCGCGCTCACCGAGGTGGACGTCCGGATGCAACTGCCCGCCACCGACGCGAAACTGGCCGAGCAGGCGACCTGGTACGCGGATCTGACCAAGGCGTGCCTCGCGGTACGGCGGTGCGTGGGCCTGACGGTCTGGGACTACACGGACAAGTACTCGTGGATCCCGGCGTTCTTCCCGGGCGAGGGCGCGGCCCTGCCCTGGGACGATCAACTCGCTCCCAAACCGGCCTACTTCGCACTGCGCCAAGCGCTCGGCTACAGGGGGTAGTCACCCCCGGACGCGCGTCGGGGCCGGTGCGCACCATGTGTGTGCGTCCGGCCCCTGCTGGTCACCGGGCGGAGCGGCGGGGCCGCCCGGGGGGTGGTGCGGTTGTCTGTCAGGCGGCGGTCATCACGCTGCCGGCGCCGACCGGGCGGTGCGGCGCGATGATCTGGCCGTCGGGCAGAAGCTCACCGGTGTCCTCGAAGAGCAGGACGCCGTTGCACAGCAGGCTCCATCCCTGCTCCGGGTGGTGCGCCGTCAGGCGGGCGGACTCCCGGTCGGCGGATGCTGCTGTCGGGCACGGTGGCTGGTGCTGGCACATGAGTGGGGTCTCTCGCTCTGTGGTGGTCATCTCGGTCCCCCGTGGTGATGAGTCGGTCGGAAACCAGTGTTGCCCTCCGGGCGATGTTCCGCAGGGATTTAGCCGCACCGCTTCTCACAGGTTGGAGACGCATCACTCGCGCGGACGGTTCATCTCGACCGGGCTGCCAATTCGGATGGTTTCGCATGGCCGGATGGAGCTAGTCAGGTCGACAGGGAAGGGTTATCCGGCTCTTAGGAGCAGCCAATTGCTCGTACGAGCGGCTTCCGGTGTCCCAGATATTGACTTGTGGAAATATGAACGTACCCCGTCACTCGTTCAAGGGTGACGGGGTACGGCGGGTGACGGTCTCAGGCGGGTGTGATGAGCAGGGGCGCCGTGGTGATCCGGTGGGTGAGCACGGGGAGCAGCTCGGCCACCGGGTGCGGCCGGTGGGCCGCGATGCCGGGCGGGGCCGGGGCGAGCGGGACGAGCAGGTCGTTGGCGGCCGGGTGGCCCTCGGCGCCGTCCGCGGTGCGGTCGCCGTGCAGCCACAGGGTGAGCATGTAGAGGCCGGGCAGGGACAACAGGCGTGGCTGGTAGGTCTGTTGCAGGGCCTCGGCCTGGTGCAGGGCCCGCTCGGTGGAGGAGATGTAGGGCCCCTCGAAGAAGTGCGAGAAGGCCCAGCCGTCCGGGGTGAGCATCGTCTCGGCCGCGGCCACCGCGCGGTCCCCGCAGCGGATCAGGAAGCGCCAGCCGGCCAGCCGGGTGGCGGACATGCCCTCCGGCGCGATCCGGTCCAGGACGTGCACGGGCAGAGGGAGTTCGGGGGTCGCGGGTCCCTGGGCGGTGCGCAGGGAGGGGGTACGGGCCTCGCGGACCGCGGTGGGGGAACCGAGGGCGGTGAGGACGGAACGCAGGGCGGGCGCGGGCGCAGGAGGGAATTGCAGCGGCATGGTGGGTCGCCTCTCATTCGACAGGCGCGGCGGCGCGAGGGCAGGGGCGGACGGCGCTGTCAGCTCACAGGGGGGTCAGAGAGGCGGGGGCCCGGCTCGGTGAAGAGAGGTGCGGGCGTTGTCTGCCGCACGTCATTCAGAGGGCAGGAACCAGACCGTGGGCGCCAGCCTTCTGCCTTGTTCGCGGAGTTTATACGACGCCTGTTCAGACGGTGTTTCGCCGGGTCGTTCCACAAAAGTGAACAAGGCGCAATTCGGCCGTTGATACGTGCGGAATCCTCCCGATTTCCGGCCCACGGCGACCGTGCTGACCTCGGAATACAGGGTTCTCGCGGTCGGCCGAATGTCGTCGGCGTTTTTCACGAGGACATCGGGGAACCCGAAGTTGCATGATGCCCCATGCCCCGTGAATGTGCCGCAGGACACATTCCAACAGACTAGCGGCTACCGGAGCCGCGCGCGACGTTATCGATCGCTTCCGGTGGGCATCATCCCACCTGGACCCGGGACCATCGGCGGCCGGAACCTCGGTCCGCCCATTCGAGGAGGGACGCTTCGATGGGGGAGAAGGTCGTGGCGGGCCGGTTCGACCTGTCCGATCGCCAGCGCTACCGCGAAAAGCTCCGCGACTGTCTGTCGGGGCTGGAGCGACTGCTGGTGGAGAAGCGGTTCGACCGCCCCAAGAACCTCATGGGCGTCGAGATCGAATTGAATCTCGCCGGTGCGGACGGCATGCCGAGAATGTTGAACGGACAGGTTCTCGAACGTATCGCGAGCCGAGATTTCCAAACAGAACTCGCCATGTTCAATCTGGAAGTGAACATAGCTCCACACCGGCTTGCCGGCCGGGTATTCGACCGGCTCGACGAAGAACTCCGGACGTCGCTCGCGTACGCCGACCGCAAGGCGGGCGAGGTGGACGCCGGGATCGTGATGATCGGCATTCTGCCCACGCTGGAGCGGGACGACCTGGTCTCCGCGAACCTCTCCGAGGTCGACCGGTACACCCTGCTCAACGACCAGATCGTGGCCGCCCGGGGCGAGGACTTCGTGCTCGACATCGAGGGCGTCGAGCACCTCAGGTGCACGTCGAAGTCGATCGTCCCGGAGGCCGCCTGCACCTCCGTCCAGTTGCACCTCCAGGTCACCCCGGCCCGCTTCGCCGACGTGTGGAACGCGGCGCAGGCGGCCTGCGCCGCGCAGATCGCCGTGGGCGCGAACTCCCCCTTCCTCTTCGGCCGTGAACTGTGGCGGGAGTCCCGGCCCCCGCTGTTCCTCCAGGCCACGGACACCCGGCCGCCGGAGCTCCAGGCGCAGGGCGTACGGCCGCGCATCTGGTTCGGCGAGCGCTGGATCAGCTCCGCGTACGAACTCTTCGAGGAGAACCTGCGCTTCTTCCCGGCGCTGCTCCCGATCTGCGACGAGGAGGACCCGCTGGCCGTGCTGGACGCGGGCGGGGTGCCGAAGCTCGCCGAACTCGTCCTGCACAACGGGACGGTGTACCGCTGGAACCGGCCGGTGTACGGCGTCGCCGACGGTGTCCCGCACCTGCGCGTCGAGAACCGGGTCCTGCCGGCCGGGCCGACCATCACCGACGTCATCGCCAACGCGGCGTTCTACTACGGCCTCGTCCGCGCGCTCGCGGAGGAGTCACGACCGGTGTGGACGCGGCTGCCGTTCGCCGCGGCCGAGGCGAACTTCGACGCGGCGTGCCGTCATGGCATCGACGCGCGGCTGGTGTGGCCGAGGAGGGGCCGGTACGGCGGCGGTACGACCGAGGTGGACGCGGTCACCCTGGTCCGCGACGAACTGCTGCCGCTGGCGGCGGCGGGACTGGACGCGTGGGGGGTGGAGGCCGCCGACCGGGACTTCTACCTGGGCGTGATCGAGGAGCGGTGCCGGCGACGGGTGAACGGGGCGTCCTGGCAGGCGGCGACGTTCCACCGGGCGGTGGAGCGGGGGCTGCCGAGGGACGAGGCGCTGGCCGCGATGACGCGGCGCTATGCGGAGCTGATGAATGAGGGCGAGCCGGTGCATACGTGGCCGGTGGGGTTACTGGAGCCGGTGCTGATGGGGTGAGGGGCGAGGGGGGCGCGGTGGGCGCGGTTGGGTTGTTGCGGTGCGTGGCGTGGTGGGGGTTGTCGCGATGCGTGGCGTGGGGGGTGTTGCGGTGCGTGGTGCGGTGAGGGTCGTCGCGGTGCGCGGTGCCGTGGGGTAGTCGTCGTGCGTGGTGCGGTGGGGTGTCGGGCGTGGCGCCGTCGGGGCTGGTCGCGCAGTTTCTCGCGCCTCTGACCGCGTTACCGTGAACGTTGTTGTGCGGGAGGCGCTGCCGGGGCTCTGGGCTCAAAAGGTGGCCGTCGCCATGGTGATCGTGCGACGGCGGGTCCGGGGGCGGGGGTCGGCCGCGCCCGCCCGGGGTTGATCGGGCAAGCTGTGACGTCCCATGACGGTGGTGCCTTCCCTGTCCCCCGACAGCCCGGCACGCACGGTCTTGCTCGACCGGAGGCAGGAGTGCAGGTGGAGGCGGATCAGGTGGCCGGTACTTACCCACTGGAGCGGCCCTCGCAGCGGATGTTCAGGGACGAGACGCTGCTCGTTCTGGGGCTTTCGCTCGGTGCGAGTGGAGTGTCCGCCCTGATCAGCTTTGTCGGATCGGTCACCAAGCCGGGCGGGCTCAAGGACCAGGCGGCGACCCTCAACGCGTCCGCCGCGCCGGGCCGCCCATGGCTGGATCTCGCCTGGCAGCTGTTCGGCATCGCGAGCGCACTGGTCCCCGTCCTCCTGGTCGCCCATTTCCTCCTGCGCGAGGGCGCGAGCCTGCGCACGCTCGGCTTCGACCGCACCCGCCCCTGGCCGGACCTCGGGCGCGGGGCGGGGATCGCGGCGGTGATCGGCAGCACCGGAATCGCCTTCTACCTGGCCGCACGCGGCCTCGGCTTCAACCTCACGGTGGTGCCCGAGGCCCTGCCGGACGTGTGGTGGAAGTACCCCGTGCTGATCCTCTCCGCGATGCAGAACGCGATCCTCGAAGAGGTCATCGTCGTCGGCTATCTGCTGCGCCGCCTGGACCGGTTGGGGTGGAGCGCGGGCACCGCCCTGGTGGCCAGTTCCGTACTGCGCGGGTCGTACCACCTCTACCAGGGGATCGGCGGCTTCGTCGGCAACATGGTGATGGGCGTGGTCTTCGTCTACCTGTACCGGCGGTGGGGCCGGGTCGGTCCCCTGGTGGTGGCGCACTCCCTGCTCGACATCGGCGCCTTCGTCGGCTACGCGCTGCTGGCGGGCAAGGTGGGCTGGCTGCCTACGGCGTGAGCAGTTCCCCGTCGATCACGGTGACGGCCCGTCCGGTGAGCAGGGTGCGGTCGCCGCGCAGCGAGGTGCGGACGAAGCCGGTACGGCGGGAGGCCTGGAGGCCGGTCAGATCGGGCCTGCCGAGCCGGGCGGACCAGTGCGGTGCGAGGGCGGTGTGTGCACTGCCGGTCACCGGGTCCTCGTCGATGCCGACGTTCGGGAAGAAGCAGCGGGAGACGTAGTCGTAGTCCTCGGCCGGTTCCGCGGCGCGGGCGGTGGCGATGATCCCGCGCGCGGAGTAGGCGCCGAGGGCCCTGAGGTCGGGGGAGAGGCCGAGCACGGTCTTCTCGTCGGCGAGTTCGAGAAGCAGGTCGCCTACGTTCGGCCCGGTGTCGAAGGCGGCGACGGGTTCGGCGCCGAGCGCGTCGGCGACACCGGCGGGGGTGTCGACGCGGGTGAGCGGGGCGGTGGGGAAGTCGAGGGTGATCGCCCCGTCCGTGCCGGGCGTCGCGATCAGCACTCCGCTGCGGGTGGCGAACCGCACGGGCCCTGCCTGCGCTCCCGTCGTACCGATCACGTGGGCGGTGGCGAGCGTGGCATGCCCGCACATCGCGACCTCCGCGACCGGGGTGAACCACCGCAACGCCCAGTCGGCGTCCGCTCCCTCGGGCAGGGGGTGCGCGAACGCGGTCTCGGCGTGGTTCACCTCCATGGCGACGTTCTGCATCCACCCGTCATCGGGAAAGCCGTCCAGCAGCACGACCCCGGCCGGGTTGCCGGCGAAGGCCCGCTCGGCAAAGGCATCGACGATTCGAATCCGCATGGACCAGACGCTAGGCCCTCCACGAGCCGACCGCCCAAGGCCAATCCGGCCCCGCCGGCCCGTTTTCCCTCCACTGGCCCCGACACCCCCGACGACCATGGACACCCCCCAAGGACCACGACGGCGCGCCCTTCAGGGGCGCGGGGAACTGCGCGAGCGACCACGACGGCGCCGCACCGGTTGTCCGGTCGCGAGCCACGGCGGCGCGCCTTTCAGGGGCGCGGGGAACTGCGCGAAACCGCGCAACGGCGCCGCACCGGCCGGGCGGCGCCGGCCTCCACGGCGCCCGTGCCCGCCGTCGCCCCCACAGGAAAAGGGGCCGACCCGTGACGAGTCGGCCCCCCTGAGCGGAACGCTCAGTCCGTGCCCAGTTCCATCGCCGCCCGGTCCAGCAGCTCGTCGGCGTCCGGCGCAGCCTGGCCGCGGGACGCGATCGCCTCGGCGCCGCCCTCCGGCATGCTGCCGATCAGCCCCGTCGCCGCGGCCTGCGCCGCACCGATCGCCGGGTTGGCGGAGCCGATCAGGCCGAGGCCCGCGTACTGCTCCAGCTTCGCGCGGGAGTCGGCGATGTCGAGGTTGCGCATGGTCAGCTGCCCGATCCGGTCCACCGGACCGAACGCCGCGTCCTCGGTCCGCTCCATCGACAGCTTGTCGGGGTGGTAGCTGAACGCCGGACCCGTCGTGTCGAGGATCGAGTAGTCCTCACCGCGCCGCAGCCGCAGCGTCACCTCACCGGTGACGGCCGCGCCGACCCACCGCTGCAGCGACTCGCGGATCATCAGCGCCTGCGGGTCCAGCCACCGGCCCTCGTACATCAGCCGGCCGAGCCGCCGCCCCTCGTTGTGGTACTGCGCGACCGTGTCCTCGTTGTGGATCGCGTTGACCAGGCGCTCGTACGCCGCGTGCAGCAGCGCCATGCCCGGCGCCTCGTAGATCCCGCGGCTCTTCGCCTCGATGATCCGGTTCTCGATCTGGTCGGACATGCCGAGGCCGTGCCGGCCGCCGATCGCGTTGGCCTCCATGACCAGTTCGACGGCGGTCCCGAACTCCTTGCCGTTGACGGTCACCGGCCGGCCCTGGTCGAAGCCGATCGTCACGTCCTCGGGAAGGATCTCGACCTCGGGGTCCCAGAACCGCACGCCCATGATCGGGTCGACGGTCTCGATGCCGTTGTCCAGGTGCTCCAGGGTCTTCGCCTCGTGCGTGGCGCCCCAGATGTTGGCGTCGGTGGAGTACGCCTTCTCGGTGCTGTCCCGGTACGGCAGCCCGTGCGCGAGCAGCCACTCGGACATCTCCTTGCGGCCGCCGAGCTCGGTCACGAAGTCCGCGTCCAGCCAGGGCTTGTAGATCCGCAGGTGCGGGTTGGCCAGCAGCCCGTACCGGTAGAACCGCTCGATGTCGTTGCCCTTGAAGGTCGAGCCGTCGCCCCAGATCTGGACGTCGTCCTCCAGCATGGCCCGCACCAGCAGTGTGCCGGTGACGGCACGGCCCAGCGGGGTGGTGTTGAAGTACGCCCGCCCGCCCGAGCGGATGTGGAACGCGCCGCAGGTCAGTGCGGCCAGGCCCTCCTCGACCAGCGCGGCCTTGCAGTCGACCAGGCGCGCGATCTCGGCACCGTAGGTCTGCGCGCGGCCGGGCACCGAGGCGATGTCGGGCTCGTCGTACTGGCCGATGTCGGCGGTGTAGGTGCACGGGACGGCGCCCTTGTCGCGCATCCACGCGACCGCGACCGAGGTGTCGAGCCCGCCGGAGAAGGCGATGCCGACGCGCTCGCCGGCGGGAAGGGAGGTGAGGACCTTGGACATAGGAAGAGTATGCATGAGAACGCATGGTCATGCAACGTCCGCCCCGGTCCGTGGTCGAACGACTTGGTCGGCCCGCCTGACGCCGACGGTGGCATCAGCATTCCGCGGAACGTTCCGGCGGTGCCAGGGGTGACGGCTTGCCCGCGTCGAGGCTTCCGGTCGTGGTGTGGCGCGGGATCAGCAGTGCGGCAACCGCCGAAAGGGCGACGCAGAGGGCGGCGAGGTCTGCGGTGATGCCGATACCCACCTGCTGACCGAGGGCCGCGCCGCCCAGGATGCCCGCCAGCGTGGCTGCTGCCTGGAGCATGCCGTAGGCGGAACCGACGCGGCCGAGCAGGGCGTCGGGGGTGCGGCGGGCGAGGTAGGTGTCGACGGTGACCAGGAAGCACACGCCTGGCGGCCCGATGAGGACGAACAGCAGGAGGGCCCAGGCGATGTCGTGGGTGTTGAAGGTGGCGGCGAAGACCGCGCTCAGCCCGGCCAGGCTGCTGATCATGACAGCGCGGTCGGAGAGGCGTGCGGCGGCGGCCCGGCTGAGCGGGGCTCCGGCCAGGTAGCCGGCGCCCAGCGCGGCGAACAGCAGGCCCAACGTCCCGGCTCCGGCATGCAGCACCGTGCCGGTGAAGGGCACCAGCAGCGCCGTCAGGGCCGCGTTGCCGAGGAAGAACACCGAGGCCGTGACGAACACGGCGGGCAGGCCCCGGGTCGCGCGGAGATGCCTTGCACCCGCTCGCAGGTCGTCCGCGAACCGCCCGAGCACTGTGCCCCCGCGACGTTGTGGAGAGGAGGGTTCGGGGCGGTGGTGGATCGCGGTGATCAGGACGGCGGAGGCGAGGTAGCTGGCGGCGTCGAGAGCCACGACAGGGCCGAAGCCGGCCAGCGCGAAGAGGGCGCCTCCGGCGGGGCCGCCGACGAGCCGGACGGTGCCGGAGGCCAGGGCCGCCACGGAGTTCGCCGCAGCGAGGTGCGGACCGCGTCCGACCAGTCCCGGGATGAGGGCCCGCCGGGCGGGGCCGAAGAACTGGCCGAGGGCGGCCTCGCCGATCAGTGCGACGTAGATGAGCCAGAGCTGGCCCGGATGGTGGACGAGGAGCATGAGTGCGACGGTCGCGGCCCGTAAGACGTCGATGGCAAGCATCGTGCGGCGGCGGTCCCAGCGGTCGGCGAACACCCCGGCGACCGGGCCGAGGAGGAGCGCGGGAACCGTCCCGGCCGCCAGCGTCAATCCGGTGGCCAGCGTTGATCCTGTCAGCCGGAGCACGAAGTAGGGCGCGGCGACCAGCAGCAGCCAATCTCCCAGGCTGGACAGGAGGTCCGCGGCCGCCACCAGGCGAAAGTCGCGCACTCGCAGGACGTCGAACACGGCAGCCCCTCCCTGTTGCGCCCCGGCATCTGCCGCAAACGAGCAGCTCAGCAGCGCATCGATTAGCACTCTCCATGTGAGAGTGCTAACCCGTGGGTATCAGCCGTCCTCGCTGTCGCGCAAGGCTCGGACGGCTTCGGCGGAACGCGGCGCACTTGTCGGCGGAGACGCGCTGCTCAACCCGTGGGGGAGACGGTCGTGCTCCGGAACGAGCGTCTCGCACCGATCGCACGGCACGCGGCCAAGGTGCCGCCCGGCTGGAAACAAGCGACAATTGATCACCTGCCTGGCCGGTGATGGCGCCTGTGGAGCCGTCATCGCGCAATCTGCGCCGCGATGATCCGGAACTGCCCGACGGGAGCGCCTGCAACCGGCACATCCGCCCCACCCAATCCATGCGACGGAGGGGTCTCTCATGATCGACAGGCGTACATTCAACAAGGCCGTCGGCACGGGCGCGGCCACGCTGGCCGGACTAGAGGCAAGTGCGAAGGCCGCATCCGCCCACCAGATGGAGGGTGACACTCCGACTCCGACGGTGCCTCCGACGCCTACCGTGCCCACGGTCACACCGGGCACTCACACGTCCTTCGGCCGGTTGAAGCACGTCAAGGCGGGCGTGCTGGACATCGGCTACGCCGAGGCGGGCCCCGCGCACGGCCCCGTCGTCATCTGCCTGCACGGCTGGCCCTACGACATCCACAGCTTCGTGGACGTCGCCCCGCTGCTCGCGGCGCAGGGCTACCGGGTCATCGTCCCTTACCTGCGCGGTCACGGGACCACGCGCTTCCTGTCCGCCAAAACCGTCCGCAACGCCCAGCAGTCGGCGATCGCCCTGGACATCGTCGCCCTGATGGATGCTCTGAAGATCCAGCGGGCCCTTCTCGCCGGCTTCGACTGGGGATCACGCACCGCCGACATCATCGCGGCCCTGTGGCCCGAACGTGTCAAAGGCCTGGTGTCCGTGAGCGGATACCTCATCACCAACGTCGAGGCGCAGAAGAAGCCGCTGCCCCCCAAGGCCGAACACACCTGGTGGTATCAGTACTACTTCAGCACCGAGCGGGGCCGCCTCGCCATGGAGGACAAGACATACCGGCACGATCTGTGCCGGCTCGTCTGGGTCGAGGTCTCTCCCACCTGGCACTTCGACAACGCCACGTTCGAGCGGACGGCCACCGCGTTCGACAATCCCGACTACGCGGCGATCGTCATCCACAACTACCGCTGGCGGCTGGGGCTGGCCGACGGCGAGCGCCGGTACGACGGGTACGAGAAGGTACTCGCCACGCGCCCTGTCATCGGAGTGCCGACGATCACGATCGACCCCGAACTCGACCCGTTCACCGCGCCCGGCAACGGGGCGTCGTACCGCGATCGGTTCACGGGTGCGTACGCCCACCGCGCACTCAAGGGCATCGGCCACAACATGCCACAGGAGGCGCCGACCGCCTTCGCCCAGGCGGTCGTCGACGTGGACCGCTTCGACGGCCGTCCCGAGGCCGAACATCAACGTTCCCAGGGTCCCGCGAGATCGTCATCGCCGTCTTGAGCGGGTGATCGGCCCGATCGGCTCGAACGACTCGCTCTGTCGATGTCCTGTGACAGTGAACCTTGACCGATTGCCACTGAAGTTTGACCGCCTGGAGGCGCTCTACCGGCGGACCGCGGAGATCAGTCCGCCGGGCCGTTCCTCGCGCTGCGGAGGGGGGCTGATCGGGCGGCCGTAGGCGGCAGCGCGCTCGCGCAGGGTGTGGCTGGCGGCGTCCCAGCCGTGCCCGGCCAGCCAGCCCACCGGGTCGTCGGGCATCTCCGAGACCCACATGGACGCAGCCGATCCCGGCACGGCGTCCGCGCCGAAGCGCTCGATCACGCCGCGCGAGCCCAGTGTCAGCCCCATCCGACTGCCTGCCGCCGACTGCGCGCTGATCCGGGCCAGCAGCAGTTCCACTGCGTCCTCGGGCAGATAGATCAGCAGTCCTTCGGCGATCCACGCGGTCGGCACCGCCGGGTCGTGCCCTGCGGCGGCCAGCGCGCCTGGCCAGTCCTCCCGCAGATCCACCGCGACGGTGATCCGCTCGCAGTGTGGGACGGCCTGCTCCTGGCGCAGCACCGAAGCCTTGAAGTCCAGTGGCGCGGCGGTGTCGACCTCGAACAGCCGGGTGCCCTCTGGCCAGTCGATCCGGAAGGCCCGGCTGTCCATGCCGGCGCCGAGCAGCACGACCTGCCGGACCCCGGACGCGGAGGCCTGCTGCAACAGGTCATCGAGGAACTTCGTCCTGATGACGATGGAGAACGACACGGCCAGTCGGCGGCGGCGCGCGGCCTCGTCATCGGGCAGCGGCGGCGAGGAGGGCCACAGGCCGCCGGCGGTGGCGAAGGCCTGTGCCAGTGGGTCGCGGAACAGCGCGTTCTCCCGCTCGGTCTCCAGCGCCCGCACTCTGGCCACCCCCACCGCCGTGGCCCACACTCCCGACGGCTGCACCCGCTCCTGCTCATCAGTCACCGCGTCAGCCTAGACGGAGCCAACTGCGCCTTCCGCTGCCGGTATGCCTTCTGGCGGCAGCGCTGTGAGCACGTCCGGCGTTGTTGCTGGCAGGGCCCTGCTGGTAGTGGTCCTCCGCAGGTCTCGCAGGGTCTGGTTGATGCCACGGGGGTTGGCTCGGGTGGCTGGGGTGGTGGTGCGGGCTGTGGTGTCGGCGATGTCACCGGCGGTGGAGAAGACGGGTCCGGGGGAGGCTGCCTGAGCTGTTGGCGACGTGCTCGCTGGCGGCATCGGTCCGAGCATGTCCGGCGTGCTGCTGAGAACATCGGGCCGTCGCAGACCGGGCAGACGCGTGGTCCGGATGGATCAGCCGGGTCTGCCTCGGCCAACCACTTCTCCTCGTGCTTGAGGTAGTTGGCCCTCCGGCAGGCGGATGAACACAGGCGATAGCGCTGTCCGGGCTGGATCTTCATGTTCTTGCCGCACTCTCTGCAGGGGGCCATCTGCACTGGAGCCCGAGGAAGTCGTTTGCGGTAGGCCTTCTCGCGGCAGGCCTGGGAACAGCGCAGGGCCTGGCGGCCGATGACGTCGGAGGGCGGAATCTCCCCGTCGCACTCCAGGCAGCGTCTTGTCTCCAGGGTGGCCACCAGCGTCTCCGGGTCGCGGCCGGTCGCGGCGGCCAGCCGTGTCCAGCTGGGAGGACCGAGATGCTCGGGCGGTTCGCAGAGGTAGGTCCGCAGGTAGCGGGGCGGGAGATGGTTGGCGTGGGCCAGGCGGACGATGAAGGAGCGGATGCCTTCGCCGGACCTGGGCCGGACCTGGAAGGGCAGGATGCGGACGTTCTCGGGGGTCATCGGGAGGACCTGGGTCCGCGGAAGTGGGGCGATTCGGCGGCGACGTCCAGTGGGACGGCCTTCAGTCCGGCTTTGGTGATCTTCTCGGTGCCGTTGAAGATCGCGTCGATCGCGGCTCCGCGGATCTGGTGGGAGAGGGCGCCGATCATGCCGCCGGTGCGGTCGTGCAGGTAGCGGTCCAGTCTCGCCAGGGTGCTTGGCCGGTGCCGTCGCAGGGCGAGGGTCTTCTCCATGGTGGCGACCAGGCCCCGCCACTCACTGTTGTAGGGGAAGGGGTGGGTGGGGATCAGGGTGAAACGGCCGGCGATCTGGGCTCCGCGGGTGCCGGTCAGCAGGCTGCCGTGCTCGATGTCGATGCCCGCGTAGATGAACGTCGCGGGGATCCGCTCGGAGAAGTACTTGAGGGTGTCGGCGACTTCGGCGCCGTGCTGGGTGGTGAGCGAGATGTTGTGGAGCTCGTCGACCAGGATCATGCCGGTGCGGGCGTCGGTGCAGACACCGACGACGGACTCGATGAGGTCGGTGATGTTCATGCGGGCCATCACCGGCAGCCCGAGGAAACGGGCGAACTCGGCCGCGATCATGCGGGGTGTCGCGGCGGGCGGGACGGTGATGTAGATGACCGGCTTGCGGTCGGTGGCGGTGGGGTGCCGGGCCCGGTCCAGCAGTTCGTGGGACAGTCCGAGCTGGGTGATCGCGATGGTCTTCCCGGTGCCGGCGGGTCCGGAGACGATCAGGCCCCGGCGGGCGCTGATCGCGTGCCGGTTCAGCACGACCAGGCGGCGGCCGGTGGCGACGGTGTGACGGACGACGGAGGTGGCGACCACCAGCAGACGGCCGTGGTGATCGAGACGCGCTTCGTCGAAGGCCGCCTGGCCGGCCTTGCCCAGCGCGTCGTACTGAGCGTCGGTCAGCCGGGGCGGCGGCCCCGGTGGTCCTTCGACGAAGCGGCGCCAGCCGTCGATCGTGGTCAGGTGCCGCTGGGAGTCCTGGGGCAGGGCGGACGATGCCGTCATGAGCGCTTCCAGGGGTCTTCCAGCGGGTCGAACAGTCCGAGCGGGATCACCTCAGCCACCGACTCCTCGCTCTCGTCTGCTTCGTCCTCGGGCTCTGCCTGCGCACCGGCAACGGACGCAGGAGTCAGCGGGCCTGCGGCTTTCGTGCGGGCGGCCACCCGCCGGTCACGTTTGCCGGGCTGGGGATCCTGTCCGGTCTGCGGGCCGTCGTGGGCCCGGGTGAGCAGGGCGGCGACCGCGTCGGCGATCTCCGCCTCGGTGGCGCGGGGCAGCTGGTGGCTGACGTGGTCCCAGGCCAGGTCACCGAAGGGAACCGGTGCCCGGTTCAGGTGCTTCCAGGTGGCCGGGACCCACTCGTTGTCACCGCGGTGGTTGCGTACCCAGATCCGGGAGACGTCGTAGGGGTCGCGGTGGACCTCCCAGAGGCCGCGTTTCGCCCGGACCCCGGAGTTCTGGCGGCGCATCGGCCCCAAGGCCCGGCTGTCGTAGGTGCGGTTCTTGATCCGGATGCCGTACTCGTTGACCACCCGCCATTCCGCGGGCAGGAGTTCGACGTAGTCGTCGCCGCTGAGTGCGACCGGGACGTAGCCGCAGGCCTCCACCAAGGCGGCGTACTTCTCGTTCGGCGTGAACAGCCGGCCCGGGTGGACCGGATCGCGCAGACCGTCGTGCTTGCGGTTCTGCCACTTCGCGACGATCCACTCGTCCAGCAGCTCCTGCAACTCCAGCAGCGACCAAACCCGTTCGCGTTCCAGGTGCCGGCCGCGGTGTTCGACGCTGCGGCCGGTGTAGGCGGGCAGGAACTGCGCGAACAGCGTGGCCACCGAGCCCAGCATCTTCTCGATGTGCCCCTTCTCGAAGGGCGAGCCTTGATGGGCCGGCTGCACTTCGATCTCCAGGAACCGGCAGGAGGAGACGAAGTTGCGGGAGAGGAAGGCCTTGCCGTGGTCACAGACGATGACCTCCGGGACGATCACCGGCCGGGCCGCCGCATGGGCCAGACGCTCGTCCAGAGCCAGCAGCCTGCGGTGCGGCAGCACCGAGCGGGACATCCTGAGCGCGTCCGACCAGCCCGGCCGCATCAGCTCGGGAGTGACGGTGCGGGCCAGCAGCACGCTGGCATCCACGGCTTTCGTGGTCGGCCGCAGCACTGCCGCGGTCAGCGTCCTGGTCGCGACATCGATCATGGCGGTGAGCTCGACTCTGCCCGTGACGCCGTTGTCGAGCAGGACCAGAACGTCCAGCGGCGTGGAGTCGATCTGCATGACCTCGCCCGGAGCGAGCACGGGCAGTTCCCCGTGCGGCGTCGTGGCCCCGTGGGCCCTGGACCGGCGGGTCACCGCCGAGCCGGTCGTGTGGGTGCCCGAAGTCAGCTTCGCCAGCAGCCGGTAGAGCGTCCGCTGTGAGGGGAGCCCAGCTCTCTGCCTGTCAGGCGTCTCCTTGAGGATCTCGCCGGTCCGCCACAAGATGAACGTCCCCGTGCGGGTTGAGGCGTCCACGGCTTCCTTGATCGCCTGCCGCATCGCGGCCACCACCGCGTCGTCGACTTCCCCGAACTCGGCCGTCCTGCGGACCGGTCGGTGATCGGCCAGGCCCAGCACCCCGCGCTCCTGGTAGCGACGTCGTCGGTGGGCGACCGTACTGGCAGAGACCTTGTGACCAGCGGCAGTGAGCTCAGCGGCCTTTGCCCGCTGCCGGGCGGTCAAGGACCGCTCCGGTCCGTACTCAGGCCGGACCGTCGTGCCGGGCTCGGCATCGGGCGGCAGCCCGTGCAGGACCTCCAGGATGTGGCCCTCCCACCACAGAGCCTTGTCCACCTCCCGGGCGGGAAACGCCTCCAGCAGCGAGGTTGCAGGCAACGGCATCCGGACCGGGCTGGTCATGACCTCGAAATCGGCCGCCGCGAACAACTCGAGCAACGGCACGACCAGATACGGCTCTTCGCCATCCGTCAGCGTCACCGCCTGGGCGGCGACGGCGAGCACCCCGCGGATCCGGCCCTCGAACCGCACCCGGTCACCGACCGCGACCCGCCCCGGCCGCTTCATCCTGCCCATGCCGCCCGCCCCTCGGCCCAGACGAGACTGTCCGCACCCAGCACCGCGGACTGAAGGTCCGTGCCCAGCCGCCCGGACCACAGCAGATGGAACAGCACCGGCAGGACCTGCAGCCGATCGCCCACCCGGCCGGCTCCCGACCACAACGGCAGCGGTTCCTCGAAGACCTCCACCAGCGCGGCCGCCACCCCCTCCGGGCGCCCCGAGCGGGTCCGCCGGTAGCGGGCCAGCCAGCGTATGTTCGCCATGAACACCGGCTCGGGCGTGCCCATCCACGCAAACTCCCAGCCCACCGCCTCACAGGCCCGACGCGTCGCCGCGAACGCCTCCCCGGTCCGCTCGTCCAGCCGGTCCGCGGAACGGACATCGACCACTCTGGCCCGCCCGTCAGCAAGGCGTACGAAGAAGTCAGGCGCATGGCGACGCTGTTCCGGACCGTCCTGCCAGTGCAACCAGAACGGCTGCGAGGCGATCCCGACCACCCTCGGATCACGGTCCAGCAAGATCAGGCAGTCCCGCTCCAGCCACGACTCGTAGCCCACGTGCCCGCTGGTCGTCGCCGCGAAGTACCAGCCCGGGAAGCTCTCCCCGCCCTTCGCCCACCGGAACTCACGTACCGGCTGAACGCCCTCGAACCGCGTACCCCACAACCGGCCCAACGGTCCGCGACAACGCTTACCGGACTCAAGAAAGTCCAGCTCAAAGGCGAATAACGCCGGATCACCGTACGCATGAGCCGCTGCCCCCACCACGCCTCCAACCGCAACGGTCAAAGTTCGGTGGCAGGAACGTACCGGTGGTCAAACTTCAGTGGCAATCGAACGAGATTCGCTGTCACAGGACAGTCGAGCAGTCGGAAGGGGCTTGTCATCCGAACACTCCCGATATATCGTTGACGCATCGCGAACGATACGCGACAGATCAACGATCGAATGGAGTGATTCTGATGCGTTCCCACGGACACGAGCGTGGACATGGACAGCGACAGGGACGCCGTGCGGCGTTCGGGCCCTTCGGTCCGGGCGGCCCCGGCTTCGGCCCCGGCGGTCCCGGTTTCGGACCGGGGCACTGGGGGCCGCGAGGGCGCGGAGGTCCCAGGGGAAGGGCGCGGCGCGGTGACGTCCGGGCCTCGATCCTGGCCCTGCTGAAGGACCGCCCGATGCACGGGTACGAGATGATCCAGGAGATCGCCGAGCGCAGCGGCGGTGCGTGGAAGCCCAGCCCGGGCTCGGTCTACCCCACCCTCCAGCTGCTGGAGGACGAGGGCCTGATCACCAGCGAGAGCGAGGGCGGCAAGAAGCTGTTCTCCCTCACCGAGAGCGGCCGCACGGCCGCCGACGAGGGTCCGGACGCCCCTTGGGAAGAGGCTTCCCGCGGGGTCGACTTCGAGGCACTCGGCGAGATCCGGCAGGCCGGCTTCGGTCTGATGGAGGCCTTCGGGCAGGTCTGGAAGACCGGCAGCAAGGAACAGCGCGAGAAGGCGCTGGCCGTCATCAACGAGACCCGCAAGAAGCTGTACCTCATCCTCGCCGACGAGGACTGACCCTCGTGGTCACGGCGAACAGGGCGCCCCGTGGAGTGATCCGCGGGGCGCCCTTCCGTCTGCCCGGGGCGGGGCTCAGGCCACCAGCCCGGCCAGCTTGCGCAGCGACTCGTTCAGGGCGGCCGTCGCCGAGTCCTTGAGCTTGCCCGCCATCAGAGACACGGCCGCGCCCGTGAACTCGCCGTCGATCCGCACCCCCGTCGCGTCCCCGTCCGGGGTCAGCGTGTAGCGGGTCGCGACGGTCACCGCCATCGGGCCCTTGCCGCGGATCGCCAGCACCCGCGCCGGCTCCAGCTCCTCGATGGTCCACTCGACCTCCGCCGGGAAGCCCATCAGCTTCATGTTCTCCTGGAAGGTCCCGCCCACCGCCAGGTTCTCCGGGCCGCCCTTGGGGAAACTGGTGTGGGTCGCGTTCCACTGCCCGTACGCCGGCCAGTCGGTGAGCTGTGCCCACACCTTCTCGGCCGGTGCCTGGATGCGTGATTCCGCGCTGACTTCGGCCATGCGACCACCCCTTCGTATCGGGCTACGGTGTCGCGGAACGTAGCCGCAGGGCCTCGAACATTCAATACTGATGAACCGTCAGGAAATGTGCGGATCCCGGGCGCGACCGGAGTCTCAGCCCACCCGCCGTATCTCCGCCGCGTCGAACAGGTCCCAGGCCCGCGGGAAGGCGCTCTCGTCGTGGCAGTGCCACGCATCCCAGAACAGGTCCGCGAGCAGCGCGTCCTCCGGCGCGTACACCCGGTACACGTACAGCCTGCCGTCGACCGCCGGCAGCGCGACCAGCCAGCAACCGCACCCGCTCTCCACAACGACGAGAGACGTACGGCCGGTGCGCGGCGGTTGCGTACGGGGCGCACGGCAAGACGGCGCGCGCCCGTGCGGGGGAATCGGCCTGATCTCATCCGTAAGGAGGAGATTCCGGCCGTCGCCGTCCACTCTGCGTGGGACGCGAAGATGCTTCCCCTCGGCGATGACTCAAGCGCTTGCGGTTGATGAGGTAGGGGATGTGCAACCCCGTATTCCCCGCCAGCCCGTCCAGGACCAGGGCGGCATCCACACGGACGACGATGCCGGGCTCGGCGCCGAGCTGGCAGCGGTGGTCGCCGGTGCCCGCCGGAGGGCGGTGCGGGACGGGGACCGCCAGGTCGACACCGCCCATCTGCTGCACTCGCTGATCGAGTCCGACCCCGAGGTCCGCGCCGTCATCGGCGACGCCCCGCAACTCGCCCGGCTGCTCGGCTATCTCGTGCAGCGCAGCATCGGCTACGGGCTGCGCTGGCAGGGCGGGGTCGAGGACTCCGGCGCGCTGCCGGCCGTTCCGCAGTCCGTTCCGCGGGCCGGGGCGAAGGGGGACGGGGCCTGGTCGCCGGTGGCCGCGGCCGCCCTGGAGTACGCCCGCAGCCGCGCCCGGCGCCGCACCGCCGACCGGGCCGACGGCACCGATCTGCTGGCGGGCCTCGTCGTGGACCCGGAGTCCCGGGCCGTGGAGGTGCTGGAGCGGGCCGGAGTGGCCTCCCGCGCCCTGGCCGTGCGGGTCGACGGGGACGACGGAGTGTGGGACGCCGAGACGGAAAGCCGCACGTCCAGCCGTTGAGACAGGGGTCAAAGGGCGTGACGCTCATGTCGTCCCCTGGCATCATGTGCCGGTGCGTATCACTGACAGCAGTCATGGCAGGGGCCTCGGGCTCTCCCTCGCCCTCGGATCGGCGCTCGCCTTCGGCGGCTCCGGCGTCGCGGCCAAGCCGCTGATCGAGGCCGGGCTCGACCCGCTGCACGTGGTGTGGCTGCGGGTGGCGGGCGCCGCCCTGGTGATGCTGCCGCTCGCCGTCCGCCACCGTGACCTGCCGCGCCGCCGGCCCGCGCTGCTCGCCGGGTTCGGCCTGCTCGCGGTCGCCGGGGTCCAGGCCTGCTACTTCGCCGCGATCTCCCGCATACCGGTGGGGGTGGCGCTGCTCGTGGAGTACCTCGCCCCCGCGCTGGTGCTGGGCTGGGTCCGCTTCGTGCAGCGCCGGCCGGTCACCCGCGCCGCCGCGCTCGGCGTCGCCCTCGCGGCCGGCGGCCTCGCCTGCGTCGTGGAGGTGTGGGCGGGGCTGAGCTTCGACGCGCTGGGACTGACGCTGGCCCTGGCGGCGGCGTGCTGTCAGGTGGGGTACTTCGTGCTCGCCGATCACGGTGGCGGAGACGGCGTGGATCCCCTGGGGGTCATCGCCTACGGGCTGCTGGTGGGGGCGGGTGTGCTGACGGTCGTGGCGCGGCCGTGGACGATGGACTGGTCGGTGCTGGCCGGCTCCGCGCGGATGAACGGGTCCACGGTGCCGGCGTTCGCCCTGCTGGTGTGGATCGTGCTGGTCGCGACGGTCGTCGCCTACGTCACCGGTGTGCTGTCGGTGCGGCGGCTGTCTCCGCAGGTCGCGGGGGTGGTGGCCTGTCTCGAGGCGGTCGTGGCGACCGTGCTGGCCTGGGTGCTGCTGGGGGAGCGGCTGGCGGTGCCGCAGATACTGGGCGGGGCCGTCGTGCTGCTGGGCGCGTTCATCGCGCAGTCCTCGACGCCGGCGAAGGAGTCGGTGGTGGACCGGAGTGCGGTGGAGGGGCGGGTCGCCTCGACGTCCGCGGGGTGACCGGACCGGCGGCGGATGCGGGGGCTCCGTGGGAGGTCTCGCCTCGCCACGGCCCCGCGCACCCGCCGAAGGGGTGCGGGGCCCTTGCCGGAACGTGCGTCAGGCGTGCTCGAGGTACGACGGAACCGGCACGTCCGCCGCCAGGTCGCCGTTGGCGATCGGAGTGCCGTACCCCTTGCGCAGCGGCACCACGCCCGCCCAGAACGGCAGGTCCAGGTCCTCGGGCTCGTCGTTGGCACCGCCCGTGCGGGTCTTGGCCGAGACCTCGGCCAGGTCCAGGCGGATCACCGCCGTCGCGGCGAGTTCCTTCTTGTCGGCCGGACGGGAGTCGGCCGAGCGGCCCGGGACCACATGGTCGACCAGGGCGTCCAGCGCGAGACGCTTCTCCTCGGGGTCGGTGACCTGGCGGGCGACGCCGTGCACCACGACCGAGCGGTAGTTGATCGAGTGGTGGAAGGCGGAGCGGGCCAGCACCAGGCTGTCGACATGGGTGACCGTCACGCACACCGGGAGCCCGGGGTCGGCCTGCCCCGTCATCCGCAGCGGGCGCGAGCCCGTCGAGCCGTGCAGGTACAGCACCTCGCCGACCCGGGCGAACAGCGTCGGCAGCACCACCGGCGCGCCGTCGCGCACGAAGCCGAGGTGGCAGACGTACCCCTCGTCGAGGATCGAGTGCACCACGTCCTTGTCGTACGACGCCCGCTGCGCGGAGCGCGTCGGGACGGTGCGGTCGGTCGGGGTGTAGGCGGCGGGCTGTGTCGGCACGGTCCCCTGTACGGCGGGCTCGGCGGTCTCCATTGCATATCTCCATTGCACTAGTGCATAATCTGCTTTGTGCTAGGAGAATATCTGATCGAGGGCCGGGGCGCAGCGGAGATTGCGGCCAGCGTCGAGCGCGGGGTGGGTGCGGGCGAGCTGGAGCCGGGCCAACTGCTGCCGCCGATGCGGGAGTTGGCGGCCCGGCTCGGGGTGAATCCCAATACGGTCGCGGCCGCGTACCGCACCCTGCGCGAGCGCGGGGTCATCGAGACCGCCGGCCGGCGGGGCAGCCGTATCCGGTCCAAGCCGGCCACCACCGGACGGGACCAGATCCGGGTCGACGTCCCGGCCGACGTCCGCGACCTGTCCTCCGGCAACCCCGACCCCGCGCTGCTCCCCGCCCTCGCGCCGATCCTGACGGCTCTGGCGGCCGACGAGGGCGAACGCGCCCCGGTCCTCTACGGCGCCGACCCCGTCGAGCCGGAGCTGGAGCGGATCTCGCGCGCCGAACTCACCGCCGACGGCGTGCCCCACGGGCCGATCACCGTCACCTCCGGCTCCCTCGACGCCGTCGAGCGGGTCCTGCTGGCGCACCTCAAGCCGGGTGACCCGGTCGCCGTCGAGGACCCCGGATGGGGTCGCACCCTCGATCTCGTCCCCGCGCTCGGGCTGCGTACCGTCCCGGTGGCCGTCGACGACGACGGACCGCGCGCCGACAGCCTGCGCCGGGCGCTGGAGTCCGGGGCGCGCGCCCTGATCGTCACCGCCCGGGCGCACAACCCCACCGGCGCCGCGGTGAGCGCCGCACGCGCGCGTGCCCTGCGCGCCGTGCTGCGCGACCACCCGCACACCGTGCTGATCGAGGACGACCACGGCCACGGCATCGTCGACCTGCCCCTGCACCCCCTGGTGGGCACCACCCGGCACTGGGCCTTCGTCCGCTCGGCCGCCAAGGCCTACGGCCCCGACCTGCGGCTGGCCGTCATGACCGGCGACGAGGTCACCGTCGACCGGGTACGGGGCCGGCAGCGGCTGGGACCGGGCTGGGTGAGCCGCCTGCTCCAGCGCACGGTGGTCCGGATGCGGACGGACGGCGCGGTGCACGGCCCGCAGGTGGCGGCGGCCTACCGGGCCCGCCGTGAGCTGCTGATCGACGCGCTCGCGGACCACGGCATCGAGGCGCACGGCCGCAGCGGCATGAACGTCTGGGTCCCGGTCCCGGACGAGACGGGCGCGGTGTCCCGTCTGCTGCACGAGGGGTGGGCGGTGTCCCCGGGGGCGCGGTACCGCCTGGCCTCCCCGTCCGGCATCCGGATCACGGTCTCGACTCTGACCCCCGAGGAGACCGGCCCGTTGGCGGCGGCCGTCGCGGCGGCGGTCGCACCGGCGAGGGGCCGCATCCAGGCCTAGGCGGGACCGGTCCCGCACGGCGGCGGGGTCCCGTTGCCGGTGCTGAACCGACGTCGTAGCACCATGGAGATTTCCCGGTAGGCACCTCTTAGAATCGCTTACATGTTGAACCTGGAGCGCCTGCGCACCCTCGACGCCCTCGCCCGGCACGGCTCGGTGAGCGGGGCCGCCGAGGCCCTGCACGTCACCACGTCGGCGGTGTCGCAGCAGATGGGCAAGCTGGAACGGGAGGTGGACCAGCAGCTCCTCGCCAAGAACGGCCGGGGGGTGCGGCTCACCGACGCCGGCCGGCTGCTCGCCGAGCACGCGGCCCGGATCCTCTCCCAGGTGGAGCTGGCCCGGTCCGACCTGGAGGCGCACCGGGGTCAGGTCGTCGGCGAGCTCGCGGTGGCGGCGTTCCCGACGGCCGCCCGCGGCCTGTTCCCGACCGCGCTGGCCGCCCTGCGCGCCCAGCACCCGGCGCTGCGCGTGCGCTCCAGCGAACTGGAACCGGAGAACGGCGTCGCCGGGGTGGTGCGCGGCGACCTCGACCTCGCCGTCGTCCTGGACTGGTACAACAAGCCGATGCCGCTGCCCGACGGGCTGGTCAAGGCGCCGCTGCTGGACGACCCCGCCGACGTGGCCCTGCCGGTCGCGCACCGGCTGGCCGGGCGGGACGAGGTGGACCTGGGGGAGTTCGCCGACGACGAGTGGATCACCTGGGGCGAGGGCGAGTTCTGCCACGAGTGGCTGATGTTCACGCTGCGCTCCCGCGGCATCGAACCGCTCATCGGCCACCGCGCGGCCGAGACCCACACGCAGCTCAACCTGGTCGCCGCTGGGCTGGGGGTCTGCATCGCGCCGCTGCTGGGCCGCCACCCGGTGCCGGAGGGCGTCCTCATGGTGCCGCTGAAGCAGCGGGCACGCCGCCATGTCTACGCCGTCTGGCGGGCCGACGCCGACCGCCGCCCCTCGATCCGCGCGGCGGTACAGGCCCTGCGGGGCGCGGCCGCGGTGATCTCCTGACCCACCCTGCCCCGCGCCACGCCCGACCGGGACCGTTCAGCGCAGTACGGCCGCCAGCAGGTCGGTGCCCAGTGCCGTCAGGTCGGGCAGACTGAGGCTGTAGCGGACGTACCGGCCGTGGCGCCGGGCCGTGAGCAGGCCCGCGCGGCGCAGGACGGCGAGGTGGCGGGAGACCTCGGGCGGCGAGAGTTCCCAAGCGTGGGCCAGCTCGCGGGTGGTGTGCGGGCCCCGGGCCAGCGTGCGCAGCAGCCGCAGCCGTACCGGATGCGCGAGTGCCTCCAGCCGTAGCGTGACCGTCTCCAGCGGCACCGGCTCCGACGGGCCGGGCTCGGCCACGGGGTACTGCACCACCGGCTGCCACCCGGGTGTGTGGACCGCCACCAGGTGCGGGCGGCCGAAGACGGTCGGGATGAAGGTGACCCCGGTGCCGTGGGCGGTGGTCGACTTGTCCTGGAGCTTGTCCACGATGATGCGGTCGCCGTCCGGTGCCAGGGTGACCGCGCCGGAGACCGAGTCGAGCGCCGCGCCGAGACCCTGGTGTTTCAGCACGTCGTTCTTCAGCCGCAGATCGGCGGCGAGCCGCACCGCGATACCCGTCCAGGCGGTGTCGAAGAACGCCTCGGCACATTGTTCGAGGGTGTCGCGCAACCGGGCCCGTACCGCGGCCGGGTCCGCGAGCAGCCGTTCCGCGAAGGCCTCCTGGGACGCGCCGCGCGCCTGCGCCAGATCCAGGGCCCGCTGCCGCGCGGCCGGGTCGGCGAGCGGCGACCGGGCGGCGAAGTGGACCCGGCTGCTGCCGCACGTGGTGACGAGCGCGGCGGTCACATACCGTTCGTCGTCGATCCGGTCCACGTCGTCCAGCTCCTCGGCGAGGGTGGGCCGGGGCCGGGCGGGGATCAGGAAGTCCGCCTGTGAGGACCGCCAGAGGAAGTCCGCCTCCCGGAGGCGCTCGGCCAGCTCCGGCCGCAGCCCGGCCCAGACGTCCGCGGCCCAGCCCGCCAGCTGCGGATGATGCCCGGGTTCGGCCAGCACATGCAGCATCGCGGTCAGCTCGGCCAGCGGCGAGGCGGCGAACCGCAGCCGCTCGGCCGGCGGCCCGCTGATGTCGATGCGAAGCGTCATCCGGTCATCATCCCCGGCCGGACGGTGGACGACGACGCCGGTTGACGGTATCCGTCAACCGGCGTGCCCCGCACCGCGGGCGAACGCAGCTTGGGCGCCATGACAACCACCACCGGCATCCGGCCCCGCACCCTCGTCCGGGCCTCCGGAGGCCCCCGCTATGCCTTCGCCCTCGCCGTGGACGCGCTCGGCACCGGTCTGCTGCGGCCCTTTCTGCTGCTCTACGGGGTGACGGTGCTGCGGCTGTCCGCACCCGTCACCGGCGCCGCCATGACCGTCGGCATCGTCGCGGGTCTGGTCTGCATGCCGGCGGTGGGCCGCTGGCTGGACCGGGGCGCCCGGAGCACGGCCGTGGCGGCGTCGATGCTGGTGCGGGTGGTGGGCGTGGTCCTGCTGCTGGCGGCCCCGGCGGGGCATGTCGCCTTCTTCGTGGCGGCGGCGCTCTTCCTCGGCATCGGCAACCAGGCCTGGCCGGCCGCCCACGCCGCCCTCGTGGCCACGGTCGCCCACGGCCGGGAACGCGACGCGGCCCTCGCGGCCGGCCGCGCCCTGCGCAACGCCGGTATGGGCGTCGGCGCACTCGTCGCCACCGCCTGCCTGGCGGGCGGCAGCACCGCGTTCCGGGCCCTGGCGGCCGGCACCGGGCTCGCCTACTGCGCCGCCGCGGCCCTGGCCCGGTCGGTCCGCATCCACGCGCATCCGGCCGCCGCTCCGACACAGGACGCGGCCGGCCGGCCCGCACCCCGGATGCGCGCGCTGCTGATCGCCAACGTGGTCTACGTCTTCTGCCTCAACGTCCCCGAAATCGCACTCCCGCTGGTCCTGGTGACACAGCTGCACGCGTCCCCGGTGTGGTCGGCCGTGATCTTCGTGGCCAACACGGTGCTGGTGGTCGCTCTCCAGGTACCGGTCACCGTCCTGATGTCCCGGTTCTCCCGGCGGACCGCGCTCGCCCTGGCCGGCCTGGTGCTCACCGCGTCCTACCTCGGCTTCCTCGCGGTCGCCGGGGCGGGACCCGGCTGGGGCGCCCCCGCCCTCGCCGCGGTGTCCGTGGTCTGCACCCTCGGGGAGATCGGCTACGCGGGCAGCGCCACCGCACTCGTGACCCACCTCGCCCCGGCCCATGTCCTGGGCCGGGCCCTGGCCCGCTTCCAGCTCTCCACGGGGTTCGGCCTCGCGGTCTCCCCGGTGGTCATCACCACGCTCGCGGCGCGCGGCCCGGCCGCCCTCTGGGGCTCCCTGGCCGCGGCCACCCTGCTGTCCGCCGCGGCCGTCGTCAGCGAGTAGGCGCGATGCTCGTCAGCTCCCCAGCTTGCGGAAGTCCCAGGAGGCGGTCTTCGTCGGGGTCAGCCGGGCCCAGGCGTGCCTGCCGTCGTGCGGCATCTCGTCCAGGCCGAAGTTCTTGCGGGCGAACAGCGTCTCGATGTAGTCGAGTTCGGCCACCAGCTCACCGGTGCGCGGCACCTCGCCCACGAACTCGACGGTCCCTCTCAGCTCCACGCCGCGCAACTGGTCGTACTCCTCGCCGGAGTCGACCACGACCGCCACCCGCGGATCGCGGCTCAGGTCCTTCCAGCGCTGGCTGCGCACCACCGAGTACAGCCACAGCGACTTGCCGTCCCAGGCGAACCACAGGGCGCTGACATGCGGGTCACCGGACGCCGACACGGTCGCGACCCGGCAGGTGCGCTGTGTGGTGAGGAACTCGTCCAGCTCGCCGGACGTCATCATGATCTTCCGGCCCCGGCGCTGCGTGTCGGTCATGCGGCCCCCTCTTCTTCCGTTCCCGCGCAATGCTGGTTAGTCTCGCCCGCCCCGCACCAAGGCGGAAGGGGGCGTCACATGCCGTCGTACGAACGGCTCGCGGAGCTCATCGATCCCGTGAGCACCGTCCTGCTGACCGTGGAGTGCCAGCAGGGCGTGGTCGGCCCGCAGAGCGCGCTGCCCGAACTCGCCCACGAGGCCCGGGCATCGGGCGCCCTCGCCAACATCGCCCGGCTGGTCGCCGCCGCGCACGACACCGGCGTCCAGGTGATCCACGCGCTCGCCGAACGCCGCCCCGACGGCCGGGGGGCGAACCGCAACGCCCGCCTGTTCCGTGCCGCCGAGCGGCTGCCCGTCCAGCAGCTCTCCGGCACCGCGGCGGTCCGCGTCGCGCCCCCCATCGAGGTCTCGGAGGAGGACCTGGTGGTACGGCGGCTGCACGGCCTGTCGCCGATCCAGGGGACCGACGTCGACCCGCTGCTGCGCAACCTCGGCTGCCGCACCCTGATCGTCACCGGGGTCTCGGCCAACGTGGCCGTTCCCAACACCGTGTTCGACGCGGTGAACCGGGGCTACACGGCCGTCGTCCCGGCCGACGCCATCGCGGGAGTGCCCTCCGAGTACACCCCCGCGATGGTCCGCAACACCCTCGCGTTGGTCGCTACGGTCGCGACCACGGACGAGGTGCTCGGCTGCCTCAAGAACCCGCGCAGGCGGGCCTGAGCCCAGGGTCAGGCCAGCGTGATCTGGTCACCGGAGACGGTGATGTTCGCGGCCGTCAGACCCGTCGTCGCCGGGCCCTTCTTCACGCTGCCGTCGGCGATGGCGAACTCACTGCCGTGGCAGGGACAGACGATCGCGCCGTTGGCGATGCTCGCCACCGCGCAGCCCGCGTGCGGGCACTTCGTCGAGAACGCCTTGTACTGGCCCGACGTCGGCTGGGTGACGACCACGGCCTGGTCCTTGTAGATCGTGCCGCCGCCCTCGGGTATGTCCGAGGTCTTGGCGAGCGCGGAGCCGCCGGCCGCCGCCGTGGAGGTGTCGGTCGCGCCGCCCGAGCCGTTGCTGTCCTGGGTGGTGGAGCCACCGCCCGCGTTGTCCGTGGTGGTCGAGCTCGACGAGTCGTCGGACGACCCGCAGGCAGTCAGCGCGGCGGCGAGCCCCGCCGCTCCGGCCGCCGCCATGATCGTGCGGCGGGCCGGTTTGGCAGAGGGGTTGAGCGATGCGCTGGTCATGTGAGGGGTTCCCTTCCGCGGAGCTTCTCGTTGATCCGTCCAGGGGTACGGTCTTCGGGCACCACCTGTTCAGACGGCATCCCCGATAGTGACCACCTCGACATGAGCCCCCGGTAAAACGTCGCTGTCGGTTCCCTGTCGGCGTCCGCGGACGGCGGCCGATTCAGGACGAGACGGACCGAGCCGCCCCCAGGGAGCGGTAGAAGTCACGGTGCCGGCGGGCCGCGGCGCGCCAGGTGTGGCGGGCGGCGAGCGCGTGTCCGGCGGCCCGGCGGTCCGGGTCGTCGGCGGTCAGTGCGTGGCCGAGCTGGACGGCCAGCTCCCCGGGGGTGCCGGCGAAGCGGGCGGCCGCGCGGAACACCTCCCGCAGGACGGGGAGGGCGCGGACCACCAGCGGCACCCCGGCGGCCAGGGCCTCCATCGCGGCCAGCCCGAAGCCCTCCTTGAGGGACGGGAAGGCGAAGGCCCCGGCGGCGGCGACCAGGGACGGGAGTTCGCCGTCGGGCACCGGGCCGAGCACCACCGGATCCAGGCCCAGTTCGGCGGCCCGCCGCTCCCAACGGACCCGGTAGTCACGGTAGTCGAAGAGGGTCTCGCCGCCCGCGATCACCAGCCGGACGCCGGGGTGTCCCGCGCGCAGCAGGGCGTACGCCTCCAGCAGGTCCAGGGAGCCCTTGCGGGGTTCGATACCGCCGACGGTGAGGACGTAGCGGCCCAGCCGGGCACGCCAACTCGCCCTCGCCGCAGGGTCGGTGGTGGCGAAACGGTCGTAGTCCACACCGTTCGGGACGACCTCGGCGCCGATGCCCCAGCCGTCGGCGAGTTCACCGGCGACGGCCGCCGACACACAGATGTGCGCGTACGGTTCGACGAGGGCCCGCTCGTGGCAGGCGGCCAGCTCGGGCGTGGTGAAGCGGTCGATGTGGTGGACCGTACGGACGCACCGGCCGGCCGCGTTGGCGCTGATGCAGTCCTGTGCGTGGACGATGTCGTAGGGCGCCGGGTCGAAGGCCTCGCGGAGCGTGGCGATGGACCGCAGGACGCGCTCCCCGACCGTCTCGCCGGCCGGGCCGTCGGCGAACGGCACCAGCCGCACCCGCACCGCGGGGGAGACGGGCCGGAAGAAGCCCGCGTCGCCGCCCCGGCCCAGCGTCCACACCGTGACGTCCTCGCCCAGCGCCGCCAGCGCCTCGGCGAGGGCGAGGGTGTGCACCACCCCGCCGCGCGGCTTGGTGGAGTAGGTCAGCAGGGCGATCTTCACGAGGGGCTCTCCCGGTAGGCGTCGGGACGGCGTTCGCCGAGGTGGCGCAGGACCCGGCGGGCCCGCTCGATCTCGGCGGCCACGTCGAGCTCGGCCACCGCGAGGCCCGCCTTGGACCAGGTGCGGGCGAGGATGTCGCCGCCGGGGCCGACCACCTTGGCCTGGCCGAGGAAGCGCATCCCGCCCAGGGCGCCGGTCTGGTTGGAGGAGGCGAGGACCACCTGGTTCTCGGCGGCACGCGCCTGGTCGTACAGGTCGAACAGCTTGGCCTGGCGGTCCTGGGCCATCCGCGGCGCGCGGTTGGTGATGCTGGTCGGCCAGGCGGAGAGACAGGCGAGGACCTCGGCGCCGTCCAGGGCCAGGGAACGGGCCGACTCCGGGAAGGTCTTGTCGTAGTCGATGAGCATGCCGAGCCGGCCGACCGGGGTGTCGAAGGCGTCGAAGCGGTCACCGGCCGTGTAGGCGGCGGTCTCCCCGGCCGGCAGATGCACCTTGCGGTGACGGCCGAGGATCCCGTCGCCGCTCACACAGACGGCCGCGTTGTGGCGCTCGGTCCCGCCGTCCTCGCAGTAGCCGACGCACACCACCATCTCGGCGGCCAGCCTGGCCACCCGGAGGATCAGCGGGTCGTCGGGCTTCAGGGCCGGGGGCAGCGCCTCCGGGTCGGGGTGGCGCAGATCGGCGAGATAGCCGCCGAGCGCGGCGTCCGGCAGCACCAGCAGTCCGGCCCCCGCGGCCCGCGCGTCGTCGATCAGCTTGCCGATGCGGGCCAGGTCGAACTCCAGGTCGCGGCCGAAGTGGGCGGCCGCGGCCGCGATCCGGATCGTGCTCATGCGGTGACTGCTCCCGGTGACAGGTCGTAGGTCTCGGGCCGCCGGTCGCGCAGGTGCCCCATCGACCGGCGGGCGGTCTCCAGGGCCTGGACGACGTCGAGTTCGGCGACGGCGATGCCGGCCGGCACCCCCGTGCCGGCGAGGATCTCGCCGCCGGGGTCCACGACCTTGGCACTGCCGACGAAGCGTAGCGAGCCGAAGGTGCCCGACTGGTTGGCCGACAGCCACACGATCTGGTTCTCCAGGGCACGCGCCCGGTCGAACAGGTCGAAGCGCCGCTTCCAGCGGTCCTGTCCGAGGTCGGCCGACGGGTTGGTACGCGCGCCCGGCCACGCCGACACACACACCCCGATCTGGGCCCCGTCCAGCGCCAGCGCGCGGGCGGACTCCGGGAACGCCTTGTCGTAGCAGATCATCATCCCGAGCCGCCCGACCGGGGTGTCGAAGGCGTGGAAGCGGTCGCCGGAGGAGTAACTGGCGTCCTCGCTCAGCGGCTGGTGGACCTTTCGGTGGTTGCCGAGCACACCGTCGCCGGTGACGCACACCACGCTGTTGTAGCGGGCGTCCCCGGCTGCCTCGCAGTACCCGGCGACCACGGTCATCTCCCCGGCCAGCGCGGCCAGCCGGCGGATCTCGGGGCCGTCGAGGGCGAGGGCGGGCGGACCCTCGTCCAGGGCGGTGGGGTCGTCGAGGCCGAGCAGATACCCGCCCAGGCACGCCTCCGGCAGCGCGAGCAGCCGCACGCCCTGCTCCCGTGCCTCCTTGATCAGCCGTTCGGCGATCGCGAAGTCCTCTTCGAGGTCGCGGCCGAACGCGGCGGCCACGGCCGCCATCCGCAGCGTGCTCATGCGGCTCCCATCCCGGTCACGGTGGCGGTGACCGCTTCGGTGACGTCTCCGTCGGGCCAGCGCAGCCCGACACCCCGGCCCTCGGCCAGCTCACCGCACACGGCGTCCGCCGCGGGGCCCGCGGGCGGCGCGGGGGCGCCCGGCGGGGCCGCGGTGAGCATCGCGTAGCCGGGGAAGCAGGTCAGCCAGTCCCCGGCGGTGGCGGCGGGCGGCCGTGGTACGGCGGCCATGTCCAGCACCGCCCGGCAGCCGCTCGCCTCGGCGAGCATGCCGAGGGTGCCGGCGATCCCGGCCATCGACACGTCCTTGGCGGCGGCGGGCCGCACCGCGGCCACCGCCCCCGCCATGGCCCGCAGTTCGTCCCTGCGACGAGAGGTCGTCGAGTCCCACTGGCGGCCCCCGTACCCCGGCCGCCAGCCACCGCCGAGGTCCGCCGTCAGCCGGACGGCATGCCCCGGGCGTCCGCCGCCGCCCGGCACCGGATGCTCCGCGCGGCCGAGGGCGGTCACCGACAGGGCGGCCGGGACGCCCAGTTGGGTGTGGCCGCCGAGCACCGGCACGCCGTACGCGTCGGCGGCCCGCGCCAGCCCGGCCAGCACCCGCGCGGCATGCCCGGCGTCGGCCGCGCCCACCGCGTCCAGCAGGCCGAGCGGGGCGGCGCCCATGGCCGTGAGGTCGTTGACGTTGACCAGGACCGCGCACCAGCCGGCCCAGTCGGGGTCGCGCTCGACCATGGACGGCACGATCGCGTCGCAGGCGGCGACCAGGTCGGTGCCGGGCACCGGAGCCCCGTCGTCGCCGACGAACCCGGCGCCGCCGAGGGCGGGCAGGGCCCCGCCGGACTGGGGGCCGGGCGTGGCCGTCCCGGTCCGTGGGCCGCGCAGGTGTGCGAGGAGGGGGCCGAGGGCGGCCTTGGCCGCGGCCGTGTGGGCCGCGATACGGCCGATCGGCCACCGCATCAGCACATGCGGGGCACCGGCCACCGTGACCGGACGCACGGACCGCCAGCCCAGCCGCCGGAAGAGCACCTCGTTGCGGCTCTGCACGGTCGCGTCGAACCGCAGCGCGCCCGCCGCCTCCGCGTGGGCACAGGCGGCCCGCACCAGCGCCGCGCCGATGCCCCGCGCCCCGCGGGCCCGCGGGGCGACGACCAGCCGGCCGCCGGCCCACCAGCCGATGTCCGGCCCGTCGGCGACCGGCCCGAGCCGCACACCGCCGACCACCTCGCCGCCCTCGGCCCTGGCGACCAGCACGACCGTACGGGGGTCGGCGTCCCGGTCGTCCAGGTCATGGCCGCTGAACAGGCCCTGCTCGTCGACGAACACGTCCCTGCGCAGCCGCCGGTACGCGGCCGCCTCCGCCCCGCCCCGCGCCTCCTCGATCCGGAAGCCGGCGCGGCGCGCGAGGGTGCTGCGGTCGCCCAGCAGCGCCAGGATGTCCGGCTGGCGCTCGCTCGTGGCCGGTGCCGCCACGTCGTCGAGATACACGCCGGTCACCCGCCCGCCGCCCGGAGCACACTGCACGCCCCGCAGGCCGCGCAGCCCGCCTGCTGGTCGGCACCGCTCATCCCGGCGGCCCGCAGCGCGGCGGCGACGCCCGCCGTGACGTACCGCAGCACCTCCGCGCCCGGCGCGCCGGAGCCGTCCCGGGCGGCGAGGGTGCCGCGCATCGGCCGGAAGGGGACGACGAACGGATACACCCCGCGGGCTATCAGCTTCCTTGCCCCCGCGATCAGTTCGTCGGGATCCTCGCCGAGGCCGACGAGCAGGTAGGTGGAGACGCGGTTCGGCCCGAAGACCCGCACCGCCTCGTCCCACGCGGCCCGGTACTCGGCCAGCGGGACCGTCGATTTGCCGGGCATCCAGCGGCGGCGCACCGCGTCGTCCAGGGACTCGACATGGATGCCGATCGCCGTGGCGCCCGCGTCGTGCAGGGCGCGGATCCAGGCGAGGTCGGCGGGCGGCTCGCACTGCACCTGGACCGGCAGTTCCGGTACCGCCCGCAGCACGGCGCGGACCGACCGTACGAGGTTGCGGGCGCCGCGGTCCGGTCCGGTGGTCGTGCCGGTGGTCATCACCATCTGCCGTACGCCGTCGAGCCGTACGGCCGCCTCCGCGACCTCGGCGAGCTGGTCCGGGGTCTTGGCGGCCACCGTGGCGCCGGAGCGCAGGGACTCCTCGATGGTGCAGAAGCGGCAGCGGTCCGCCTCGGCGTAGCGGATACAGGTCTGCACGACGGTGGTGGCGAGCACGTCCGCGCCGTGCAGCCGGGCGATGTGCTCGTAGGGGATGCCGTCGGCGGTGGTCAGGTCGTAGAACCTGGGGCGCTGTACGGCGGTCAGGGTGAGGCCGGTGTCCGTGAGATGTCCGGTCTCGTCGCCGAGCCAGACCCTGCCGTCGCGTACCCGGTAGGGGCTGTCGGGGTTGCGGGGGAGGGCGGCACCGGCACCGTCGAGGGGACCCTGTCCGATCAGGAAGTGTCCGTCGTCGCTGGGGCCCGCGCCGTCCGGCCGGTGCACGGGGGCCTCCAGCGCCACGCCGTGCAGGGCGAGTTCGGCGCGGGTCGTGATCCGCACATCCACCGTCGTACCGGTGCCGGTGCTCATGGCGCCCCCCTACAGCTGGTAGGTGGAGTTGATGATGGCGCCCTTGCGCGCGTAGTGGATCAGCGCGTCCTGGACGTCCAGCGGATGGGTCGGGATGACGCCCTCGATGAGGTCCTCCTCGCGGGCGCCGTGCAGCGACAGGCCGAACCGGCAGCAGAAGACCTTGCCGCCCTCCGCGATGAACGTCTTGAGCTGGTTGTTGATGTTGTGCTCGCCGGGGAAGGCGGAGTTGCCGGTGGTCGGGAAGCCGCGGGTGGCCAGGCAGTTGAGGGAGCCGGGGCCGTAGAAGTAGATCGCGGTCTCGAAGCCCTTGCGCAGGGCGCGGGTGGCCTGGAGGACGGCGACGAAGGAGACCGAGGACTCGTGGGCGATGCCGTGCACGAGGGTGAAGTAGGTCTCGCCGTTCTCGGCCTGGTAGTCGGGGAAGACCTTGGTGGAGCCGTAGATGCTGGAGCCCTCGGGGAGGGAGGGGTGCGGGATCTCGTCGAGGGACTTCTGCTCGACGTCGCTGAGCTGGGCGGCGGTTTCGGACATGGCGGTCTCCTTGTGCGAGGCGGAGGTTCTTTTCCGGGGGAGGACGGGGGCGGTCAGTGGTTCTTTTCCGGGGGAAGACGGGGGCGGTCAGTCGTAGAGGGCGGCGAAGGTGTCGCGGAAGACGAGGCCGGCCAGTTCGCCGCCGCCGGTCGCGGCGGTCATCCGGGCGTACTCGCCGGTGAAGTCGCCCCAGGGCTGGTCGCTGGCGAAGAGCACGCGGTCGTGGCCGACACCGCGGTGCTCGATCTCCCGGGCCAGCCAGTACGGCAGGAAGCCGATCGCCCAGGAGAGGTCGGTGTAGACGCGCTTGCCGGCGGTGATCCAGTCGAAGAACCGGGAGCCGGCGAGCTTGATGTGGCCGCTCATCCCGCCGCCGAAGTGCACCAGATGCAGGGCCACCCGGTCGGCGTACCGGTCGACGAGGTGGCCGACCTCGTCGATGTCGGAGGCCGCCCCGGGAGAGGTGTGGACATGGACGACCAGGCCGTGCCGGGCGGCCTCCGCGAAGATCCGGTCGAGCAGCGGGCGGCAGGCCGGGTCGGTGGGGCGGCCGCCCAGCAGGAAGCTGAGCTTGAGCGCCCTCACACCCGGTTCGCCCGCCAACTTGAGTGCTTCGAGCGTGCGTTGCTCGTCCTCGGGGCGTGGCGAGACCCACAGTCCGGCCCGGATCCGGTCGTCGGACTGGGCTGCCTCCACTGCCAGTTCGTTGAAGGAGAAGGCGACGGCGGGGTCCGGGACACCGTAGTTGGGGATGACCAGGGCACGTTCGGTGCCCTCGGCGTCCAGATCCGCGATGAGCTGCGCGACGGTGGCGCGGGCGGTGGTGTCGGGGTTGACGGGCGGGCCGCCGTAGAAGGGAAAGGCGGGCAGCACACCGATGTGGCGGTGGGCGTCGTGGACCCTGGGGCGGTGCGTGGCGTGGACCATGGCGGTGCGTGACTCCTTCTCAGCCCACGGGGACGGCGGCCGCGACACGGGTGGGCGCGCCGGTGAGGGTGCCGCAGACGTCGGCGAGCCGACGGCCCGCGTCGATGTGGCCGGCTATGAACTCGGCGTCCCGGCCGACCGCTTCGAAGCGGCCCGAACCCCAGGTGTGCTGCCAGGGCAGGCCCAGGAAGTACAGGCCGGGGACGCTGGTGACACCGCGCCAGTGCATCGGGTAGCCGCGCCCGTCGAACGCGGGGATCTCGATCCACCGGTGGTCGCGGCTGAAGCCGGTCGCCCAGACGACGGAGGTGATGCCGGCCGCGGTGAGGTCCAGCCCGTCCGGACCCCCGTCCGGTTCCCAGACCGGGGTGTAGCGGGGCTCGTGCGGGGCGTCGATGCCGTGGGCGGCGACATGGGCGTCGATGGCGTCCTTGATGGACTCGGCGACCGCGTCCGCGCGGTCGAGGTTGGCCTTGAGGTCGCCGGCGAAGCCGAGGACCCGCCCCTCCACCGAGGTGAGACGGCCGTGCAGCCGCATCCCGTCCCGGGCGAAGGCCCGCAGGTCGATGTCGCGGCCGCCGTCGCGGCCGGTGACGTAGTGGTTGACCCGCATCCGCACCGCACCGGCGTCGTCGAACTCGTCGATGGGCCTGGCGTAGTGGCCCATCTCGTCCAGCCAGGCCACGCAGTCCCGGCCCCGGTAGAAGCGCGCCACCCGCGGCGCGCCGCCCACCGCCAGATGCACCTGCCGGCCCGCGAGATGCAGGTCCTCGGCGATCTGGCAGCCGGACTGTCCCGTGCCCACCACCAGCACCGCCCCCGCGGGCAGCCGGTCCGGGCTGCGGTAGCCGGAGGAGTGGAGCTGCCGGACACCGGAGGGCAGCCGCTCGGCGGCCCGTGGGATCCTCGGGGTGTGGTAGGGGCCGGTCGCCACCACCACCTGGTCCGCGGTGAAGTCGCCGTCCGTCGTGGCGAGTTCGTAGACACCGGTGGGCGCCCTGCGGACCCGGGTGACGGACACCCCCTCCACCAGGGGCGGTTGGAAGAAGGCGACGTAGTCCTCCAGGTAGCGCACGATGTCCGCGCGCACCATGAAGCCGTCCGGGTCGCCCCCTCGATAGGGGTAACCAGGCAGCTTGCACTGCCAGTTGGGCGTCACCAGGCAGAACGAGTCCCAGCGGCGCGCCCGCCACTCGTGCCCGACCCGGTTCGCCTCGAACACGACGTGCTCGACGCCGCGTTCTCGCAGGCAGTAACTGACCGACAGACCGGCCTGACCGCCGCCGATCACCGCCACCGGGAAGTGCCCCCCGGCCGGCCGCGGCGCCGGGGTCACCGGGCGCTCCCGGCCGTGCCGGGCGGGTTCTCGGACTTCGCCACGACAGCCGGGCCGTCGGGTGCGCGTTCGCTGAAGCAGATCTCGGGCATGACATCCTCCAGGCGAGGCGCCGAGGTCGGGACGCCTCGCCGCTGCTTGCCCGACCCACTCCACCCACCGGCCATTTCCGGACCAAGTCATCCGGAATAAAGCGGAGTTACGTGATCCTCACGCTGAGTGCGGTGTCCGGCACGGTGTGTTGCCTCGGAGGCAAAAGCGAGGGGCTGCCCGATTCGGGGAAGTCCGTCCACCGATCGGCGGGGACCGGGCGCGATCAAACAGGTAAGGTAAGCCTAAGTTTGTGTGGCTGTCGCTGTTGAGCGGTGGCGTGGCATGCGCTGCCGATGGACTGTGCCGTCGTGGCCCACGGGTGGTCCCGGTGGCGGTCGTGTCCGCGGTGTCACGGCTGACGGCGGCTGCCGCCGCAGAGGGAGGCTCGATGACGGACTTCGCAGGTACATCGCGCGGGCCGGTGGCGCAGACACCGTCCCGGGGAACGGCGTCGACGCTCGCCCGCGTTCGGCTGGGGGCGGGCGGACCGCTCGTCCGCGTGCGGGTGGCGGACGGCGGGGTCACCCATGTGGTCGCGGAGCAGGAGAGCCCGGCGTCCGCCGGACTCGTCCCGGGTGACCGGGTCCTCGACCTGGACGGGCGGGTACTCCTGCCCGGACTGTGGGACGCCCACGTCCATCTCGCCGAGTGGGCCAGCGCGCGCCGCCGGCTCGACCTGTCCGGCACCGCCTCCGCACGGGAGGTGGCCGACCGGGTCCGCGACCACGGCCGTGCGGCCCCCGGCGGGTCGGTGCTGTTCGGATACGGCTTCCGGGACGGTCTCTGGAGCGACGCCCCGCACAAGGAACTGCTCGACGCGGCCCTGCCGGATCGTCCGGTCGCCCTGGTCAGCGCCGATCTGCACGCCGTGTGGCTGAACTCCGCCTGCCTGGCACTGGCCGGCCGGGGCGACCACCCGACCGGGCTGATCCGCGAGCACGAGGGACACGTGGTCCTCTCGGCCCTTCCCGAGGCGCCGGCCGAGACGGTGGACGGCTGGGTCGCCGACGCCTGCCGGGCCGCCGCCGCACGCGGGATCACCGGTGTCATCGACTTCCAGTTCGGCGACACGGTGGGCGCCTGGGAGCGGCGCTCGGCGCAGTCCCCGCCGGCCGTACGGGTGGCCGCGGCCGTCTACCCGAGCCACCTGGACGCGGCGCTCGCGCGCGGACTGCGTACCGGGTCCGGGATCGGCGCGCACGGGGACCTGGTGCGGGTCGGCCCGCTCAAGCTCTTCACGGACGGTTCGCTCAACACCCGCACCGCGCTCTGCCGCGACCCCTATCCCGGCCTCGAGGGCACGGACGGCGCGCACGGCATCGAGCAGACGCCGCCGGACGAGTTGGTGCGGCTGATGCGCCGGGCCGCCACCCACGGCGTCGAACCGGCGGTGCACGCCATCGGCGACCGCGCCAACACCGTGGCCCTGGACGCCTTCGAGGCCGTGCGCTGCCGTGGCCGGATCGAACACGCCCAGCTGCTGAGCCCCGAAGACCTGCCGCGCTTCGCGGAGTTGGACGTCGTCGCGGGGGTGCAGCCCCGGCACGCCACGGACGACCGGGACGTGGCGGACCGGTACTGGTCCGGCCGCACCGAACGCGCCTTCGCCTATGCCGACCTGCTGGCCGCCGGGGCGCGGCTGGAGTTCGGCTCGGACGCCCCCGTCTCACCGCTCGACCCCTGGCTCGCCGTCGCGTCGGCCGTCAGCCGTACCGACGACGGCCGCCCCGCCTGGCATCCGGAACAGCGCCTGCCGGTCCGGGACGCGCTGGCCGCGGCGGCGCGCGGGCGCCGGCTCATCAGGGTCGGGGACCCCGCCGACCTGGTGGTCGTGGACGCGGATCCGCTGGCGGCGGGCCCGGACACGCTGCGCGCGATGCCGGTGCACGCCACGATGACGGACGGCCGCTGGACCCATGGCCCGTACTGAGTCCGCGTCCGCTCCGCGACGGTGTTGCTGACCGCGTTCGACGACCGGTGAAAGGCGGATGCGCATGATGTCCCGTGACACGGCTCCCCACATCATGCCCGAGCCCGCCCTGCTGCCCCCCGACCGTTCCGGCTGGGCGGTGGACCCCCGGCGTGCCGCTCTGCTGGTCCTGAACGTCCAGAACCACTTCGTGCACGTGCTGCGGGAGAGTTCGGTGCCGGTCGACGGGCTGGTGGCCGGGATCGGCCGGCTGGCGGCGACGGCGCGGGCGGCGCGCGTGCCGGTGCTGTACTCCGTCTCCACCGCCGAGCGCGGCCGCGACGGCCGCGGCGCCGCCTTCGGGCACCCGCACTTCCCCCGGGAGGACGGCTCGGGCGACGTGGTGAGCGCGGTGCGGCCCCGGGTCGGGGACACGGTGCTGACGGCGAAGCGGTTCAGCGCCTTCGCGGGCACCCGGCTGCGGCAGCTCCTCACGGAGCTGGAGCGTGACCAGCCGGTGATCGTCGGGGTGTTCGCGCGGACCCAGGTGATGCTGACCGCGGCCGACGCCTGGATGCAGGACGGAGAACCCCGTGGCCCGAACGGGACCGTACCGTCCGGGCCACGGGAGTGCGGGGGCGAGGTCAGGCCGCCGTCAGCCGGTCGGCCAGCACGGACCGGTGGATCTCCTCCGCCCGGACCGCCACGGTCGACAGCAGTGTGCTGGTGAGCCCGTGGGTGTGCTCGGTGCCGCCCTGGAGGTAGATGCCCGCGGTGACCTCCGGCACCGTCTCGACGCGGTGGTCCCGGCCCACCCGGATCGCGTCCCCGTCGTCCTTGAGGCACAGTTTGGCCGCGTCGCCGAGGAGCGCCGTCAGGTCCCGGGGCCGGTAGCCGGTGGCGAGTACCAGGACGTCGGCGGGCAGCACCTGCCGCTCGCCGGTGGGCAGGAACTCGACGGCGATGTCGAGACCGCCGTCGGCGGCGGGCGTGACACCGCGGACGCGCGAGACGTTGAGGAAGCGCAGCCGCTCCCGGCCGGCCACCTTCTCCCGGTACGTGGTGGCGTACAGCGACTCGATCAGATCCATGTCGACCACCGAGTAGTTCGTGGAGCGGTGGTAGTCGAGGAGGGACTGCTTGACCTCGGACGGCGACGAGAAGTAGACGTCGACCGCCTCCGGATCGAAGATCCGGTTGGCGAACGGGCTGTCGTCGGCCGGGGTGAAGCCGTACTTGGCGAAGACCGAGCACACCTCGGCGTCCGGGAAGGTGCGGTGGAGGTAGTCCACCGTCTCGGCGGCGCTCTGCCCGGCGCCGAGCACGACCACCCGCCGCACCGCCGCACCCGTTCCTGCCAGTTGCTCGGCGCGCGGTATCAACTCGCTGTTGTGCCAGACGCGTTCGGCCAGTTCGAGGCCGGGCGGCACATGAGGTTCGAGACCCATCGCCACGCTGATGTTGCGGGCCCGGTGGGTCACGGCCGTCCCGGGGCGCGCCGGGTCACGGCGGGTGACGTCGAAGAAGGCCACCCGGCCGTCCTCGTCGCGCACCGGGTCGACCGCGATCACCTCGCTGTCGTACGACACCTGGTGCGCGACCCGCGTGGCCGCCCACTCGAAGTACTCGTGGAACTCCATCCGCAGCGGGAAGAGCGTCTTCTGGTTCAGGAAGTCGATCAGTCTGCCGCGTTCGCGCAGGAAGCACAGGAAGCTGTAGTCGCTGGTCGGATTGCGCAGCGTGACGAGGTCCTTGAGGAAGGAGACCTGCATCGTGGCGTCGTCGATCAGCATGCCCCGGTGCCAGCCGAACCGCGGCTGGCGTTCCAGGAACAGGGCGTCGATCCGACGGTCTGCCGCGAGACCCGTGTTGTGTTCCTCAACCGCTATGGACAGAGCGAGATTTGACGGGCCGAAACCGATCCCGACGATGTCGTGGACGACGTCGGGACCATTGATCGGTGATTTCACCTTGGCATCGCCTCCCTCAGGCTTGCCCATGCTAGATAAGGTAAGGCTTACCTAGCAATGGAGTCTTGGAAGGGAAGGACCGTCATGCGGGTCGTCATGCTCGGCTACCAGACGTGGGGTCACCGAACGCTGCAGGCGTTGCTGGACTCCGATCACGAGGTCGTCCTCGTCATCACTCACCCGAAGAGCGAGCACGCCTACGAGAAGATCTGGGACGACAACGTCGCCGAGCTGGCCGAGAAGCACGACGTGCCGGTGCTGCTGCGCAACCGCCCCGACGACGCCGAACTCCTCGACGCCGTAAGGGAGTCCCGTCCGGACATCATCGTCGCCAACAACTGGCGGACCTGGCTGCCGCCGGAGCTGTTCGACCTTCCGCCGCACGGCACCCTCAACGTCCACGACTCCCTGCTGCCGGCCTACGCCGGGTTCTCGCCGATCATCTGGGCGCTGCTCAACGGCGAGGAACGGGTCGGCGTGACCGCGCACCGCATGAACGCCGAACTCGACGCCGGTGACGTCCTGGTGCAGCGCTCGGTGCCGGTCGGACCCACCGACACGGCCACCGACCTGTTCCACCGCACCGTCGGCCTGATCGCGCCCATCGTGCGGGAGTCGCTCGACCTGATCGCCTCCGGCCGGGACGCCGGCCAGTGGATACCGCAGGACCGCGGCCGTGCCAGCTTCTTCCACAAGCGGTCCCTGGAGGACAGCCGGATCGACTGGACATGGCCCGCGGAACGCCTGGAGCGCCTGGTACGCGCCCAGTCGGACCCGTACCCCAACGCATACGCCTTCCACGGCGGCGAGCGGCTGAGGATCGTCTCCGCGGCCGTCTCCGAGGGGCGTTACGGCGGCACCCCGGGCCGGATCTTCATCCGCGAGGGCGACGGCGTGGTCGTCGTGGCCGGCGCCGACGCCCACACGGGCCGCGGCCGGGGCCTGCTGGTCCGCCGGGTACGGACGGACGACGGCACGGAGTACGCGGCACCGGACTACTTCCGCACGATGGGCGGCTACCTGACGTCCCGCCCCTGACAGCAGGACCCGGCCCCCGGGGAAACACGCGGGGGGCGGGGGGCCCCCCCGCCCCGTGGTGGTCCCCGCGGGGTAGAGGGCCCCCCCCCG
>NZ_JBHXSK010000045.1:0-103175 GCF_042716195.1 Streptomyces sp. NPDC058683 | reverse complement strand
GGCGGCCACCGTCATCGGTGGCCGCCCCTCGGGCGTACGTCACTGACCCCGGCGCGGTCCCGGTGGAAGCGCCGCCGGCACGGGGATCATCCCGGTGTCATGGGAGCGCCCGAGCGTCCCGACCCGCTGCCACTGCGGGGGCTGCGGATGTTCACCGCCGTGCCGGGCGCTGTAGGCGCCCGCGCTGTACGCGCTGTACGAGTTCCCCCCGTACATCCCCAGACCGTACGTGCCGGTGCTGAACGGGGCCGTCCCGAAGGCGACGAACCCCATCCCCTCCTCACCGCTGCGGTCGCCCGGCAGCGTACGGAAGGCCTTGACCCACTCCGTGTAGAGCGAGTCGTAGATCGGAGTGGCCGAGAGCGCGCCCAGGCTCTCCTGTCCCGCCCGAGCGGACGGAACAGTGGCAAAGGACGGCCGGCGGGGCGGAAAGTCGTATGCGTGCACGTATGTCCAAACGACCGGGTCACCAAAGAGATGCGGCTGTGCAGCGCTCCGTTAGGGGCGCGGGGCCGCATCAGACATGCGGCTCCGCCGCGTGGGCGCGACCAGCCACGATGCACCCGCACCCGCCGACGAGACCGGCGCCTTCTGCCCCCTGGGCGCCCCTCAGACGCCCGCGAGTGGAAGCGCCGCCGCCACCAGCTTCCCGTTCGCCGCGGCCTTGTCGAGCGCGTCGCGCAGCAGATCCTCCCGGGGCTGGCGTCCGATCGACCCGACCGGCGCCGCGAACATCAGCACCTGCTGGTGCTTGTTGGCCGCCGCCCGCCACCCGTCGGTCACCTGCAACGGCTGGTGCGCCTGCCACCAGGCCACCGGCTGCCCGCCGTTGTTCCCCGGCTGGAGCACCGCGTGCAGCTGGCCCACCGCCAGCAGCACCGACCAGCCGTGCAGCACCGGCGGCACCGCGGCCAGTTCCGTCACCGGCATGAAGCCCTGTTCGATGAGGAGCGGCAGGAAGTCGTCGCCCACCCCGTCCGTGCCCGGCCGCACGATCGGCGAGGTCGGCTCGACGACGAGCGCCGGGTGCAGCTCCCCGGCGATCAGCACGAGCCCGCTGGTCACCCCGAGCACCGCCTGCTCGGGCACGGACCGCTGCGGCCCGCCGCCGGGCGCGCTGTCGCCGCTGATGGAGCGGACCGCGCCCTGCAGTTGCTCCTCGGTGACCTGGACGACCTGCGAGGGCAGGCAGCCGGCGTGGGCGAAGGCGAGGACGGCGGTCTCGTCCCCGATGAACAGGACGGTGCTGGTGCGCTCCTGTTCGGAGTCGCCCGGGGTACGGCAGGACGTGCAGTCGTAACTGCCGGGGGCGTTGTCTCCGGCGAGCAGCCGGTCGGCTTCTTCGTCGCCGATCTCGGCGCGTACCTCGTCGCTGACGTCGAGCATGCGCGGCACGGTGGCTCCCTCGGGATGCGGTGCGTGAAGGCCCGGGTGGATCCCGGTCCATGAGCCCCAGGGGGTTGCGGGCTCATGAAGAAGACAACGGGTGATCTGTGGTGGTGGTCACGCCCCCGGGGGATCGGGATCCACCCATCCGCTGCGCAGGGTCACCCGACGTGCGGAATCCGGCACTCACCGTCAACTCTTCGCAAGCCAAAGGAATTTGACGCCGTGAAGTGAATCACAGATCCATCGATCACATGGTAGACAAATCATGAAATCAGGGAATGTAGTGGGTGGCCGAAAATCTCCGCTACCCCCGGTAACCTCGAACTGGCCTGGCCTGACGGGGAGTTGGTTGATTTCGGGCGTTCCCGATCTCTAGATTCCTCCGCCGTGTGCAACGAGCACCGCTCGGGTACGTCCGCCGGCCGGCACCAGGCAGAGCACCATCGCAGTACCGGCCGCGGCGGACGGGGCGAGCGCGACGAACCGCGTCCATCGCGCGGGGACCGCGTCACGCTTGGGGGAGCCCGGGTATGTGGAGAGGGAAATACATGTCCGAGTGTGCCGATACCACCCGTGAGACCGTCGCCAAGAACGGCTCCCGCAAGGGCCGTACGACGGCGGCTTTGGCCGGAGCGGTGCTGCTGGCCCCGCTGGGCCTGCTGGCCGCGACCGGCAACGCCGAGGCGGCGGACAACGGAGTGTGGGACCGCATCGCCCAGTGCGAGAGCGGCGGCAACTGGCACATCAACACCGGCAACGGCTACTACGGCGGACTCCAGTTCTCCGCCTCCACCTGGCGCGCGTACGGCGGCACCGCCTACGCGTCGACGGCCGACCAGGCCTCCAGGGAAGCGCAGATAGCCGTTGCCACCAAGGTTCAGCAGGCCCAGGGCTGGGGCGCGTGGCCGGTCTGCTCGGCGCGGGCCGGAGCGACCGGTTCGGCGCCCGAGGGCGCCTCGGCGACCACGAAGAGCAGCACCGAGTCGGCCACCAGGTCGACCGGGGGGTCGGCCGCCGAGTCGAACACCACCAAGTCGGCCCCTGCGCAGAAGAAGGCGCAGCGCCCGACGGCCCACACCGGACGTGACTCCGCCCGGGGCGACTACACCGTCCGTGCGGGCGACACCCTGAGTGAGATCGCCGAGCGCCACGGCACCACCTGGCAGCGCCTGTACGCCGCCAACGAGGCCGTCATCGGCGACGACCCGAACCTCATCGTGCCCGGGCAGCGCCTCGCGCTCTGACGCGCGCCCCTGCCCCGCACCGTCACGCCCCGCCCGGTCCCGACCGGGCGGGGCCCGGTGCGTTGTGAGGCTGATTCAGGCGAGGGCGCGGGGCTTCGAGTTCACGGCGCCTCACGCTGCCGGAACCGGGCCCGGCCCGGCGCCGTACGCGGGTTCTGTGCCGAAGCAGTGAAACTCTTATGCGGTGTCAGCTTCCCCGTCGGCCCGCCGATTCGGAATGGAATGGGCTCCCCCGAGCACCCCTGATCCGTACTTCCGCTTCTTTCCGGCTTGCTTTTCGGAAGACCCTACCGGCATCAGGGAATTGCACGGGAATGCGCCAGGAAGGCGTACTGAACCGCCCGTACGTGTGACAGAGTTCGACCGAAACGCGTGTCGTGATTCTGTGACAGAAGCGTGACCGGAGACGGACAACGGACTTCGCCGGCCGAGATCGACTTCCGTCCCCGCCGGAAGCGGCCTAGCGTGGCCGCATGGCACCGAATCCGGCTCCGCCGAAGGAGCCCCAGGACAGCCCGCAGGGGTACGTAGGCCTCGACGCGGGCGACGCGGAACAACTCGCCCGGCAGCGGGGGTGGCCGACGGTGCGCTCGCTGCCGCCGGGCGCGATCATCACCATGGAGTACCGGGCGGGACGGCTCAACTTCGAGGTACGGGACGGCGTCGTGGCGCGCGCCTGGAAGGGCTGACGGCAGGACGGCGAAGGCCCCGGTTCCCAGAGTGGGGAACCGGGGCCTTCGCCGTGCGTACCGGCTGTGCGTACCGGGCTGCCGTGCTGTCGCGTCCGTACGGCCGTCAGCCGCCCGTCAGCGGGCGGGCCGGCTGGGCGGCGCCGCCGCCGCGCGGCTGGCGCTCGGGGTGCTGGGGGCGGCGGCTGCCCGCCGGGGTCACCGGGGTGCGCTCCGAGCGGGCCGTGTGCGGGCCGGGCGCGAGATGGATCGGGGCCCGGGGCGAGCGGGCCGAGGAGACCGGCTCGCGCTCCGGTGCCGGCGCGTCCTCGGCGGGCGCCGTACGCGGCTTGAGCGCCACCGGGGCGACCGGGACGGGCGCGGGCACGGGGACCGTACCGCCGCCGCGGGCACGCCAGCGGTCGCGCAGGTCGAAGAGCCAGGCCTCGGCGCGGGCGATGAACGGCTCGCACCACGGCAGCGCCAGCAGGATCAGCAGCCCCGCGGCCCAGCCCAGCAACACGTCGCTCAGCCAGTGCGTACCGAGGTAGACGGTGGACATGCCGACGCCGAGCGAGGTGACCGCGGAGGCCGCGGACAGCCACCGGCGGGCTCTCGGGGTGGAGGCCAGATACGCCAGAATTCCCCAGGTCACCACGGCGTTGGCGGTGTGGCCGCTGGGGAATATATCGCCGCCCAGGCCCATCTCGTTCGAGCCGATCACGGTCGCGTAGTGCGGTCCGAGGCGCCCCATGCCGAGCTTGGCGGCGCCGACCGTGATGTTGAGCAGCAGCAGGGAGGCGCCGAGCGTCAGCATCGGGCGCAGGGTGTGCTGCCGCCACGAGCGCCAGCCCAGCCAGGCCGCGACCATCACGGCGGTCGGGCCGCGCTGGCCGAGGACCACGTAGTAGTCGACGAACCAGTGGATTTCCGACCACTGCTGGTACGGCCGGAAGAACATGACCTGCCAGTCGAGCCGGACCAGCCAGGACGTGATCACGACGGCCCACACGATCGCCAGGTAGAAGGCGAGGGTCGCGGTGAACAACACGACCCGGTGCCGGCTCATCTTCGGCACATCAATGTGGGCCGGTCGTTCCGGCTCACGGTCCAGCCTGGCGAACACCCGGTCCAGACGGGTGAGGTTTCGTTCGGTACGCACCCAATCGACGTTACAGCGAGTGAGCTCTGTTCCCGGTCGAAACTGCGGCTTTGTGATGACGATGTGATGTGGGAAACCTCTCAGGAGGTCTCCGAATTCTAAGGATTCCGTAATCCTCGGTGCGCCTGCCCTTCAATTCCTTTGATCATGCCGGGCGGCCGTTTTATGGCACTTATGAATTCGTTAACCAAAGCGTGGTGTGGAATCCCCCGGCTGCTCACCCTCGGGTCGGCGATGATCATGGTGGCCCGGAGCCGTTCAGCCAGAACGCGCCATATGTCGCCGAGGCTGCCGCCACACAGGCCGTGACCAGCGCGGATCTGCTGGTGCGTGCCCGGGCGAGGGCTCGGGCGAGCGGCAGCAGCACCGGGAAGGCCGGCATCAGCAGGCGCGGCTTGGAGCCGAAGTAGCTCGACGCGCACAGCGCGAGCGCGAGGACGACACCCGTGTAGACCAGCAGGGGGAACGGTTGCCGCTGCCGGACGCCGATCACGTAGAGCCACAGCAGCAGGCAGACGCCGGCGATCAAACCTGCTCCGGCCAGAGCAGACGGAAATGACGTGAACTTGTCGGCGACGAAGCGTGCGAACGCATAGCCGCCGTCGAAGCCGTTGCGCCAGCCCGCCTGGACGTCCAGATAGCCGAGCGGGCCCTTCCCGGTGCGGTGGCCGACCCACAGGACATAGGCGGCGGCGCCGACGGGGGCGAGGAGCATGCCGAGGACGCGGCGCCAGGCAGGCGCGCCGGAGGGGTGTGCGGTGCCTGTGGTGCCAGGGGTGCGTGTCGTGTGAGGGGCGCGTGCGGTGTGGGGCGCGCCGGTTGTCTGCGGGACGCGCCGGGCGCGGGCGGCGCTGGACGGCTCCGGGGCGCGTCCGTCATCGTGCGCGCCGGGTGCGTGCTTCTCGCTACGGTCTTGCACGCCCCCGCTCCGATCCCGCACGAACGAGACCACGCCCGCCGTCCACACCGCCGCCACCACGGCGAGCCCCACCGGCCGGGTCAGCCCCGCCAGCGCGGCCAGCACGCCCGCGGTCACCCAGCGGCCGGTCAGCACGGCGTACAGCGACCAGGCGGCCAGCGCCGTGAACAGCGACTCGCTGTACGCCATCGACTGCACGATCCCGACCGGCAGCACGGCCCACAGCAGCACCGCGCAAGTGCCGACCCGCGGGCCGTACACGAAGTCGGCGACCGCGAAGATCCCCCAGGCCGCGGCGAGCGAGGCGAGCAGACCGACCGTGAGGCCCGCCCCGGCGTAGGAGAGGGGCGTGAGCGCGTGCAGCAGGCGCTCCAGCCAGGGCAGCAGCGGGAAGAAGGCCAGGTTGGAGTGGACATCGCCGTTCGGCAGCCGCACCTCGTAGCCGTACCCGAGTTCGGCGACCCGCGTGTACCACAGCGAGTCCCAGCGCGCCGTCAACAAGGTGTACGCGCTCTTGCCGCGCGCCCCGCTCCACACGGCCAGCGCGAGCAGGCCCAGGACACGCACGGCGGCGTACCCGAGCAGGGCCGGCGCCGCCCGGCGCAGGGCTGGGACGCGCGGTGCCGCCACGGGCGTTTCAAGATCGGTCACGGGCTCGATTATCGACGGGACGCGGAACCGAGGGGCTCGTCCGGGCGTGGTGCACAGCGGGGTCAGTGGCGTACGCCACACGAGTTCTGTCGAGAGTGTGAGAGGTCCGCCACGTGCCCCCGGAACGAACTCGCGTACGCTGACGTGTCACTCGCGTTCGTATGCGCGGGCCGGAGACCCCGCTCCTCTCCGGCCGTACGACGGGGAGTCCCCGCCCCGCCGATCCGCCCCGCGCGAGGGATCATCTGGGAGGTACGTACATGTCCGGGACGACCACGGCAGCCGTACGTCCGCGCCGTCGGGCGACCGGTGCCGGGGCCGGTGTCAACCGGTGGGTCGTCCTCGTCGTCCTCTGCGTCAGCCTGCTGCTGGTCGCCCTCGATGCCACCGTGCTGCATGTCGCGGTGCCGGCCGTCACCGAGGACCTCAAGCCCGGCGCCATGGAACTGCTCTGGATCGTCGACATCTACCCGCTGGTCTGCGCCTCGCTGCTGATCCTCTTCGGCACGCTGGGCGACCGCGTGGGCCGGCGGCGCGTCCTGCTCCTCGGATACGCCCTGTTCGGAGTCGCCTCCGCGGTGGCCGCCGTCGCGCCGAGCGCCGAGGCGCTGATCGGGGCCCGGGCGCTGCTCGGCGTCGGCGGTGCGATGATCATGCCGGCGACGCTGTCGATCCTCCGGCAGGTCTTCCCCGACCGCCGTGAACGGGCCCTCGCCATCGGCATTTGGAGCGCGGTGGCGGCGGTCGGCGCGGCCGTCGGGCCGCTGTTGGGCGGCTTCCTGCTCGAACACTTCTGGTGGGGCTCGGTCTTCCTGGTCAACATCCCGCTGATGCTGGTCAGTCTTCCGGTGGGGCGGCTTCTCCTCCCCGAGTCCCGCGGCGACCGCAACGGCCCCTGGGACGTCGTGGGCGCCCTGATGGCGGCGGCCGGGCTGTTCGGCGTGGTGTTCGCCGTGAAGCGGCTGGGCAGCGGCGAACCGGCCGCCGACGCGCTCACGACGGCGCCGCTGGTGCTCGGCGCGCTGCTCCTGTTCCTGTTCGTACGACGGCAACGGCGGCGTACGTTCCCGCTGGTGGACCTCAAGATGTTCGCGCGGCCGGCGTTCAGTACGGCGGTGGGCTGCATCGTGCTGGCGATGCTCGCGCTGGTCGGTCTCGAACTGATCGCCGCGCAGTATCTGCAACTGGTACTGGGCCTCTCGCCGTTGCAGACGGGGCTGCGACTGCTGCCGCTGACGCTCGCCGCGATGGCGGCCGGGCTGGCCGGGGCGCGGCTGCTGCGGCGCTTCGGGCCGCGCCGGATGGTGTGCTTCGGCTTCTGCCTGACCGCGGCGGCGGTGCTGACGCTGACGGCGATGGGCGGGGTGGACAACGCGGGCCTGCTGCTGTTCGGCTTCGTGCTGCTCGGCTTCGGTCTGGAGACCACGCTCTTCGGGGCGTACGAGTCGATGCTGAGCGAGGCGCCGGCGGCGCAGGCCGGTGGGGCGGCGGCGATCGGCGAGACCTCGTACCAGCTGGGGGCGGGCATCGGGATCGCGCTTCTCGGCAGTGTGATGAACGCGGCGTACGCGCCGGGGCTGTCCCGGGTGCCCGGGGTGCCGGAGTCGGCGTCCGCCGCGGCGGGGCATTCGCTCGGCGAGGCCTACGAGGTCGCCGGGCGGCTCGGCGGGCCGACGGGCGCGGCGTTGCGCCACGCGGCGCGGGACTCCTTCGTGCACGGTCTGCATGTGACGCTGCTGGTGAGCGCGGGACTGCTGCTGCTCGGCGCGGTGATGGCACTGCGGTTGCCGCGGGCGATGCAGTGCGAGGAGGCCGCAGTGGAGGTACCCGCCCCGCGCGAGCCGCAACGCTCCCGCGTCTCGGCCTGATCCGGCCGCCGCAGGCCCTGGGGCCTCACGGGTGACGTGCGCCTTTCTGCTCACTCCTGCGGGTGGTGCGAGGGTGGGAGAACCGGGAGACTGCGCGTAGCCTGGTGTAACTAGCGGTGCTAGTTTTGGGAGGGTTTTCATGTCCGCGTCCGCGAAGTTGCCGCCGTTCGATGCCGGTGATCCGCTCGGTATCGACGATCTTCTGGAGCCGGAGGATCTCGCCGTCCGGGAGACCGTGCGGAGCTGGGCGGCGGACCGGGTGCTGCCGTTCGTCGCCGAGTGGTACGAGAGCGGGGAGCTGCCGGGCATCAGGGAGCTCGCCAAGGAGCTGGGCGGCATCGGGGCGCTCGGGATGTCGCTCACCGGGTACGGCTGCGCCGGCGCGTCCGCCGTGCAGTACGGGCTCGCCTGTCTGGAGCTGGAGGCCGCCGACTCGGGCATCCGGTCGCTCGTGTCCGTGCAGGGGTCGCTGGCCATGTACGCGATCCACCGGTTCGGCAGCGAAGAGCAGAAGCAGCGCTGGCTGCCCGCGATGGCCGCCGGTGACGTCATCGGGTGCTTCGGCCTCACCGAGCCCGACCACGGCTCCGACCCCGCCGCCATGCGCACGCACGCCAAGCGCGACGCCGGCGGCGGCTGGGTGCTCAACGGGCGGAAGATGTGGATCACCAACGGCTCGGTCGCCGGAGTGGCCGTCGTGTGGGCGCAGAGCGAGAACGGGATCCGGGGGTTCGTGGTGCCCACCGACACGCCCGGGTTCTCGGCGCCGGAGATCAAGCACAAGTGGTCGCTGCGCGCGAGCGTCACCAGCGAGCTGGTCCTGGACGACGTACGGCTCCCGGCCGATGCCGTACTGCCGGAGGTCACCGGCCTCAAGGGGCCGCTCAGCTGTCTGTCGCACGCCCGTTACGGCATCGTCTGGGGTGCCATGGGCGCGGCACGCACCTGCTTCGAGACGGCCGTCGACTACGCGAAGTCGCGGGAGCAGTTCGGCAGGCCCATCGGCGGCTTCCAGCTCACCCAGGCCAAACTCGCCGACATGGCGGTCGAACTGCACAAGGGGATCCTGCTCGCCCATCACCTGGGGCGGCGGATGGATGCCGGCCGCCTGCGTCCCGAGCAGGTCAGCTTCGGCAAGCTCAACAACGTACGAGAGGCGATCGAGATCTGCCGTACGGCGCGGACGGTCCTCGGGGCGAACGGGATCTCGCTGGAGTATCCCGTGATGCGGCACGCGACCAACCTGGAGTCGGTGCTCACCTACGAGGGCACCGTCGAGATGCACCAGCTCGTGCTGGGCAAGGCGCTCACCGGGCTCGACGCCTTCCGGTGATCCCTGCGCGGGGGCAGGGCCGGCGAGCGGCCCTGCCTCAGCTCTGGTTGAAGAAACCGTCCTCCCGGCGCGAGGCCGGCTCACCGTTGACGATCTCCGTGTTGGCGGGGGAGAGCAGGAAGACCCGGTTGGACACCCGGTCGATGGAACCCCGCAGGCCGAAGATCAGCCCGGCCGCGAAGTCGACGACCCGCTTGGCGTCGCCGGCCTCCATGGCCGTGAGGTTCACGATGACCGGCACGCCCTCGCGGAACAGCTCGCCGATCGCGCGGGCGTCCCGGAAGCTGTCCGGGGTGACCGTGCCGATCCTGCGGCCCTTCTCCTCGGCGGTGTCCGAGGCCACCTTGACCCGGGGGTCGGTGACCCAGGCATCCCCGGGCTGCTCGGTCCCTTCGGAGTAGTCGTCGTCGTAGTAGCGCTCGTCATCGTTGTCGTCGACGAGGCCAAGCCAGGCACTCGCCTTGCGTACCGATCCCATGGACGCCTCCTCTCACAGCGGTCTTTCATGCTTCCGCATCCCTATGGTCGTCCATGATGCGGATGGCGCGCCAAGTGGATAGACGCCGCGCGGGGGGTTTGTGACGGTACTGGTGCAGAGCGAATACGTCGAGAGCCCAGTTGTGCCAAGGGCCGTTGCCCGCACGGCTGCTGACTGTGAGTGAAATATGATTGTTCCGGGCGTATGGGTGAGGGGTGGTGCGTCCGGGTGAACCGGTGACGGGTGACGAACCGACAGTCGGCCGATACGACAGCGCAGCTCAGCGTCGTACGGGCCCTGACGTACTGTCAGTTCATCGGCTCCGGCGGGGAGATCCGCGGGATGCCGGCCGCCGGAACGGCGGTCCGCCACTTCTTCGGAATTCGGTCGTACGTACCGTCGGTAACGAGTTTCTTCACAGCCGCCTGGAACGCGGGCGCCACATTAGTGGCCTCCTCGAAGGCGAGGTCGGCGTCGAGGTGATCCCAGCAAAGAGTGCAAAGTTCCTATAACAGGCAATGAGCGGGTGTGCGTATCGGCGAGCGGTCTCCTGGGGTCAGCAGGCGGGTGGAGCGAGAGGGGTGGCGCGAGGGGAGGGGTGCGCGTGTGAAGGCGAAGCGAGGAGTGCGAGTGCGAGGGAGAACGCGAAGAGTCCCCGCCGTCGGCGGGGCGCGCAGTGGGTCAGCTCAACAGGAACAGGACCACACGCGACCGAAGTCGATGTGGGAGCGCTTGACCAGCCACTGCTGTGGATGCATGGGCCAAGTGGAACAGGTCTCCGGTTTCCCGTCAACTGACTTGAGACGCGCTGCTCACACTCTGGACACCCTTGACAGACAGGGGAAACGGCGCCGTAGAGTCGACGGACGGTCCTGCTGAGGGGCTCGGCCGTAAGAGCGCTGCCCAGCGGCGTTCCGTGTGAAGGCACCCGCCGCACCACCGTGCGCGCGTCCACCGTGTTCGATTGATCCGCCACGGAGCCTTCGCATGTCACCCGAAACCCTCGCCCAAGCCCCCGCCACCCCCGGCATACCCGTCGCCGACTGCCTCACCTCGGACTCCGTGCCGCGGGGCACGGAGGCGGCCCGATGAGGCCCCAGCTGGTGATCGTGGGGGCCGGTCCGCGGGGGACCGGGCTCCTCGAACGCATCGCCGCCAACGCCCCCGAGCTGTACGCCGGTGCGGGCCTCGACATCCATCTGGTCGACCCGCATCCGCCGGGCGCCGGGCGTATCTGGCGGGCCGCCCAGTCGCCGCTGCTGTGGATGAACTCGCACGCCGAGGACGTCACCATGTTCACCGACGAGACGGTGCGGATGACCGGCCCGGTACGGGAGGGGCCGACCCTGCACGAGTGGGCGGGCATGGACGGCCGCACTTTCGCCGACCGGCAGATCCAGGGCCGGTATCTGCGGCACGTCTACGACCATGCCGTGGCCGACCTGCCCGAGGGTGTCACGGTGCACCACCACGCCCGCCGCGCCCTGCGGGTGAGCGGGCCGCGCGAGGGGCGCCAGCAGGTCTGGCTGGAGGGCCGCCCGCGCCCGCTCCTCGCCGACCTCGTCGTCCTCGCCCTCGGCCATCTGGACGCCGACCTCGACCCCGAGCAGGCCGCCCTGGCCGCGTACGCCGGCACGCACGGCCTGGTCCACCTGCCGCCGGACTTCACCGCCGACAGCGACCTGTCCGCCCTGCGGCCCGGCGAACCGGTGCTGGTGCGAGGGTTCGGGCTCGCCTTCGTCGACCTGATGGTGCTCCTTACGGAGGGCCGGGGCGGACGGTACGACGGTGACACCTACGTGCCGTCCGGACAGGAGCCGGTGCTGTACGTCGGATCGCGGCGCGGAGTGCCGTACCACTCGAAGATCGGCTACGACTGGACCGGTGAACGCCCGCCGCTGCCGCGCTTCCTCGGGCCCGGCGAGGTCGACGAACTGCGTGCCCGGCCGGACGGTTTCGACTTCCGGCGGGACGTGTGGCCGCTGGTGGCGAAGGAGCTGGGCTTCGCCCACTACCACCGGCTGTTCACCGTCCACCCCGAGCGGACGGCCGTCGCCTGGCCGGACTTCGAGGAGAAGTACGCCGCCGCCGAGGGCGACGCCGAACTGCGGGCGCTGGTGGCGGCCGCCGTACCGGACCCGGCCGACCGGCTCGACCTCGCGGCGCTGGACCGCCCGCTGGACGGGGTGCGGTACGGGTCGCACGAGGAGTTCCAGGACGGGCTGCGGGCCTATGTCGAGGGCGACCTGAGCCGCCGTCATGACCCGGAGTACAGCCCCGACCTGGCGGTCTTCCTCGGGCTGCTCTCTATCTACGGGCAGTTGGTGCGGCTCGGGGACATCGGGTCCTGGTGGCACGGGTTCTTCAGCTATCTGGCCTCCGGGCCGCCCGGGCCCCGGCTGCGGCAGCTGCTCGCGCTGTCCCGGGCGAGGGTGGTCAGGTTCGTCGGCGCCGGGATGACGGTGACGGCGCGGGACGGGGTGTTCCGGGCGTCCTCGGACACCGTGCCCGGGTTCTCCGTCGAGACGCGGGCGCTGGTCGAGGCCCGGCTGCCCGAACCGACGGTCGGGCGGGCCCGGGACGTGCTGCTGCGCGAGCTGCAGTCCGACGGGGCCGCCGAGACGCCCGACGGGCTGCTCCGGGTGGACCCCGCCGACGGGCGGATCCTCGACGGGGGCGGGCAGCCCCATCCCCGGCGGTTCGCGCTCGGGCCGTTCACCGACGGCCGTACGCCCGGCGCGTTCACCCGGCCGCGCACCGGAGGGCCCGCGTTCCGGCAGAACGACGCCACGGCACGGGCGGCGCTGGCCTTCCTGCGCGACCTGACGGGCCAGGCCGCTGCCTAGCCAGAGGCGCTCAAGGGCGTCGGCCTCCAGGCGCGGGCCGGCGAGGTCACCGTCGTCCTCGGGCGCTCCGGGGACGGGTTCCGCGAGCTGCCCGGGCGGGAGGCGCCGGCCGCTCCGCGGGAGGAGCGGACCCGGGCCCTTCTGCCGAAGGTGCTGTGAATCGATGGGCCGGTCGATCGACGAGCCGGTGCCCGGGTGTCTAGGGGAGAGGGTGGTTTCTCATGACCGGCTCGTACGGCCGGGGGCTGCATCTGGCCGCCGCCGTGGATCAGGTCGGAGTGTTCGACGCGGAGCCTTACATCGAGCTGGCGCGGCTCGCCGAGAGCGGGGGCCTGGACTTCGTCACGCTCGACGGCCGGTTCGGGTGGGTGGAGACCGACCCGGTCGCCCTCCTGTCGCAGGTGGCCCCGGCCACCCGGCGGATCGGGCTGGTGCCGTTGGTGACCGCCCCGGGGACCGCCCTCGACGACCTCGACCAGGTCAGCCGGGGCCGGGCCGGCTGGTGGAGCGAGGCGCCGGCGCCCTCGCCCGGGCATCCGGTCCGGGTGGCCGACGGCACCGAGGGGGCCGCCCTGCGGACCGCCGCCCGGTACGCCGATGTCGTCCTGGTGCGGGCCGCGAGCTCCGCGCAGGCCGCCGCCGTACGCGCGGAACTGCGGGACCGGGCACGCGAGTTAGGGCGGGATCCGGACGAGCTGCGGGTGCTGGTGAGTCTGGTGGTGGATCTGGGGGACGGGGAGCGCGCGGCCGAGCCGGGACACGGTGGCGGCGGGCCCCGGCAGACCGTGCAGGGGCCGCTGTACCGGGGCGGTCCGGTGGACCTCGCGGAGCTGATCGCCGGCTGGCACGGCGAGGGCGCCACCGACGGCTTCCACCTGATCCCCGCCGAACCGCGCCGCGATCTGGAGCGGCTGGTCAACGGCACCGTGGCGCTGCTCCAGCACCGCGGGCTGTTCCGCACCTTCTACCCGGGCAGCACCCTGCGCGAGCACCTCGGCCTGGCCCGGCCCGCCGGCCAGTTCGCGGCGCCCTGAAACAACCCGGGGCTCCCGGCTGTTGTGGTCGGGTCGAGTGCATATGAGAGACGTGAGGTGGACCATGCCGAGAGCTGGGGAAAGGCTGATCGTATGACCGAGGACGCGTCCGACGACTGGAAGCGCTGGCACGAAGACCGCGTGGGGACGGTGTCGGCCCCCTACGGACCGCTCGCGCTGACCGGCACTTACTGGATCGAGGATCACCCGGGCGGCCGCCTCCCCGGCGTCCCCGGCACCTGGGCGGTGGACGGCGACGCCGTGCTGCTCACCGCGACGGCGGCCGACGGTCTGGCCCTGGACGGAGAGCCCTTCGCCGGTGCGGTCCGGCTCGCCGCCGACCGCGAACCGTCGGCCCGGGTCACCCTCGGCGAGCGCCGGCTGGTCGTGCTGGTCCGCGAAGGCGTCCGGGGCATACGGGACTACGACCCGGCCGCCCCGGCCCGCCGCACCTTCCCCGGCATCGACGCCACCCCCTACGACCCGCGCTGGTCGGTGCCGGGCCGCTTCACGCCGTACGACGACGACCGGCGCACCGTCCGCGTCGACACCGCGGACGGAGTGGAACGCGCGCTCGTCCTCGCCGGGGAACTCGCCTTCACCCTGGCGGGCCGGGAACGGACGCTCCAGGTCGCCGAGCAGGCCGACGGCCGGCTGTGGGCGGTGTTCGCCGATGCCACCAGCGGGGCCGGCAGCTACCGTTTCAGGTTCCTTTATTCGGCCGCCCCGGCCGCCGACGGCTCCACCACCGTCGACTTCAACCGGGCACAGCTGCCGCCGTGCGCCTTCGCGGACCACTTCATCTGCCCCTTCCCGCCGCCGGGGAACAGGCTGGGCCTCGCGGTCGAGGCGGGAGAGCGCACAGTGGCCTGAGGGTTTCGCGGAAATTGTGACCGGGCGTCAACTCGCCCGGACCACGACGAGATCACACAAAGTCGGCATGGTTCGAACACAGTCGCACGGCCGAAAGGCACTCTTGCGGGTACCGGTCGTTCGCCCGAATACTCCCCCTCAGCGCTTGTCAGGGGCATTGCGTGTCCGGAACCCGGACGTCGTCCCTGGCTGCGCCTCACGGGCCCCGACCCCACGCGGGCCCCCTGATTCCCCTGGGAGGGAACGAAAAGTGAGGATCAAGCGCACGACCCCCCGCAGCGGTATCTCGAGACGGACCCGGCTGATCGCCGTGGGCACCGGTTTCCTGGCCGCGGCAGCGTTCGCCGTCCCCACCGCGAGCGCGAGTCCCGTTCACACCTTCAGCGCCGGCGAACTGAAGGCCGTGAACAGCTCCGTTCTGAAGGCGGACGTCCCCGGCACCGCCTGGGCCGTCGACAGCAAGACCCACCGTGTCGTCCTCACCGCCGACTCCACGGTCTCCACCGCCGAGATCGCCAAGATCAAGCGGCAGGCGGGTGCCAACGCCGACGCGATCACCGTCAAGCGCACCCCCGGCACCTTCAAGAAGCTGATCACCGGCGGCGACGCCATCTACGGCGGCGGGTACCGCTGCTCGCTCGGCTTCAACGTGCACAGCGGGAGCACGTACTACTTCCTGACCGCCGGGCACTGCGGCGAGGTGGCCTCGACCTGGTACAGCAACTCCGGCCAGACCTCGGTCCTGGGCACCAACGTCGGCTACAGCTTCCCGACGAACGACTTCGCGCTGGTCCGCTACACCAACACCTCGGTCGCGCATCCGAGTGCGGTCGGCAGCCAGACCATCTCCAGCGCGGCCACGCCCAGCGTCGGGACGACGGTGTACCGCCGCGGCTCGACCACCGGCACGCACAGCGGCCGGGTCACCGCGCTCAACGCCACCGTCAACTACGGCAGCGGTGACATCGTCTACGGCATGATCCAGACCACGGTCTGCGCCGAGGGCGGCGACAGCGGCGGCCCGCTCTACGGTGGAACCGTGGCCTACGGTCTGACCTCCGGCGGCAGCGGCAACTGCACCTCCGGCGGTACGACCTTCTTCCAGCCGGTCACCGAGGCGCTGAGCTACTACGGCGTGAGCGTCGGCTGACGATCCTCCCGGATCCGTTCTCCCAGTGGACCCCCGTACGCAACCGGCGTGCGGGGGCTCCCTTTTGGGCGGGTGTCGGAGTTACCGTCGAGGGACCATTGGAGTCACCCCCTGGGGGCCGGCATGGTCGAGGCGCTGGTGGCGGCGGGAGCCGCTCTCGTGTCCGTCGGAGCGGTCTACGCACTGGCCGCGGCACGGGTCGTCAGACAGTACGAGCGAGGCGTGGTGTTCCGCCTGGGCCGGCTGCGACCGGAGGTGCGCGGGCCCGGGTTCACCATGATCGTCCCGTTCGTGGACCGGCTCCAGAAGGTCAACATGCAGATCGTCACCATGCCCGTGCCCGCGCAGGAGGGCATCACCCGGGACAACGTGACCGTACGGGTCGACGCGGTCGTCTACTTCAAGGTGACCGGAGCCGCCGAGGCGATCGTCCGGGTCGAGGACTACCGGTTCGCGGTCTCGCAGATGGCACAGACCTCACTGCGGTCCATCATCGGCAAGAGCGAGCTGGACGACCTGCTGTCGAACCGCGAAAAGCTCAACCAGGGCCTTGAGTTGATGATCGACAGCCCGGCCGTGGAGTGGGGCGTCACCATCGACCGCGTCGAGATCAAGGACGTCTCGCTGCCCGAGACCATGAAGCGGTCCATGGCCCGGCAGGCCGAGGCCGACCGGGAGCGCCGGGCCCGGGTCATCAACGCCGACGCCGAACTGCAGGCCTCCAAGAAGCTCGCGGAGGCGGCGAAGGAGATGTCGGAGCAGCCCGCCGCGCTCCAGCTGCGGCTGCTGCAGACGGTGGTGGCGGTCGCCGCCGAGAAGAACTCGACCCTGGTGCTGCCGTTCCCGGTGGAACTGCTGCGGTTCCTGGAGCGGGCCCAGCAGCAACCGCCGCCCGGGGCCGACGGGTCCGCGGTGAACAGGGCCAAGAGTGAGCCTGGCGAGCCTGGAGGGGCGAATTCCGGCCAGGGGTAACTATCACTCTCCGCCAACCGTTACTCGCCCGTAGTGTTTGCAGTGCGAACTCTCCTGGGGTGACTGTGAACGGCCCGGGCGCAGGGGGCGCACAACATCCGCGCACGCGCGTCCTGAAGTCGACCTTGTGTGCTCCCTGTGGGTGTCGGAATAGTAGGCGCCCGTCAACCAGCCTTCCGGCCCTGAGGTCCCCACAACCTTACGGGCCGACCCCCCACAGGAGGACATGAGTTGAAGCACCGACGCATACCCAGGCGCCGGGCGGCCCTCGCCGGCGCGGGGATAGCCGCGCTCGTCGCCGCCGGAGTGACCTTCCAGAGTGCGAACGCCAGCGAGCCCGCCAAGGCCGCCGTACCGCAGATCCTGTCCGCGCCGGCGGCCGGAAAGCTCGCCTCGACGCTCGCCGCCGACCTCGGCACCGACGCGGCCGGCACGTACTACGACGCCAAGGCGAAGAACCTCGTCGTCAACGTGCTCGACGACACCGCCGCGGGGACCGTCGAGGCCGCCGGGGCCAAGGCGAGAGTCGTCGCCAACTCCCTCGCCGAACTCGACGGCGCGCGGACCACGCTGAAGGAGGACGCCACCATCCCCGGCACCTCGTGGGCGACCGACCCGGTCACCAACAAGGTCGTCGTCACCGCCGACAAGACGGTCGCCGGGACCGCGCTGAGCAAGCTCGCCAAGGTCGTCGACGGGCTCGGCGAGAAGGCCGAACTGCGGCACTCGAAGGGGGAGTTCAAGCCCTTCATCGCCGGTGGTGACGCGATCAGCGGGTCGGGCGGGCGCTGCTCGCTCGGCTTCAACGTGGTCAAGGGCGGCGAGCCGTACTTCCTGACCGCCGGGCACTGCACCGATGCCATCTCCAGCTGGTCGGACTCGTCCGGCAACGTGATCGGCGAGAACGCCCAGTCCAGCTTCCCGGGCAACGACTTCGGGCTGGTCAAGTACACCTCCGAGGTGGACCACCCGAGCGAGGTCGACCTCTACAACGGCTCTGCCCAGCAGATCACGGGCGCGGCCGAGGCGACCGTGGGCATGAAGGTGACCCGCAGCGGTTCCACCACCCAGGTCCACGACGGCACGGTCACGGGTCTCAACGCCACCGTGAACTACTCGGAGGGCACGGTGAGCGGACTCATCCAGACCGACGTGTGCGCCGAGCCGGGCGACAGCGGCGGCTCGCTCTTCTCGGGCAGCAGCGCGATCGGCCTGACCTCGGGCGGCAGCGGCGACTGCACCTCCGGCGGGGAGACGTTCTTCCAGCCGGTGACGGAGGCGCTGTCGGCCACCGGCACCCAGATCGGCTGACCCGCACCGAATCCCCGAGATGCCCCGCCCCTGTCCGGGGGCGGGGCATCTCCTGTGCCGTGCCATGCCGTGGGCCGGGTGGCGTCAGTCGAACATGTGTGCGCGCTTGAGTGGCCCTGCCGTGCTCACGATATGGCAACAGCTTGAGGAAGGCGGCGGGCGGGGGAGCGGTGCATCGGGGCTCGGTGCAGGCTGGACTAGGGAGGTGGGTTGCCGTGGCGCACTACGAAGCCGTCTCGCCGGGCAAGGGTGCCGCAGTGCTGGAAGCCCTGTTCCACCAGTCGCCCACCGGCCTGCTGATCCTGGACACGGAGCTGCGCATCCTGCGGATCAACCTCACCAGACCGGTGCTGCACGAAGCGCCCCATGGACAGATCGCGGGCCGGCACATCACCGACGTGTACGACCTGTCCGCACCCGGTGAGGTGGAGGCGATGCTGCGCGGCGTACTGGAGACCGGCGAGCCGGTGCGGGGGCGACTCGTGGGGGTACGTCCGAAGGGCGCACCGGGGCCGGAGTACCTGTTCTCCGTCTCGGCGTCCCGCCTGGAGGACGGGCAGGGGAAGATCTGGGGCGTGCTCACGGAGATGCTCGATGTCACCGAGTGCGAACGGGTGGGCGTCCGTATGCGGGTCCTCGGCTCCGTGCGCGAGCACGTGGGACGGACCCTCGACGTGGTCGCCACCTGCGAGGAACTGGTGCAGGCGGTGGTGCCGGACCTCGCCGACATCGCCGTGGTGGAAGTGGTGGACGCCGTGGTACGGGGCGAGGAACCGCCCCTGAGCCCGCTGGGACCTGAGGTGCCGCTGCGCCGTGCCGCGTTCCGCCACAGCGGCGGCGAGGAGCAGAACCAGGCGCATCCGGTGGGCGACGTACGCCCGCTGCCGTTCCCCACGCCCTACGCCCAGACGCTGACCGACCTCAAGCCCCGCCTCGTCGCCCTGACCCCCGACACGCCCTGGCTGGCGGCCGACCCGCCGCGCGCCGAGGCGATCCGCGTCTCCGGCGCCCGCCTCCTCATCACGGCACCCCTGACCGTGCGCGGAACCGTGCTGGGACTGCTGAGCCTGTACCGCACCGACCAGGCGGACGTCTACGACAAGGGCGATGTCACCCTCGCCGTCGAAGTGGCCGCTCACACCGCGCTGTGCATCGACAACGCCCGCCGCTACACCCGCGAACACACCATCGCCCTGACGGTCCAGCGTCATCTGCTGCCACCCCACCCCGCGCCGCGCAGCACCGTCGAGACCGCCTACCTGCATGTGCCTTCCGAGACGGGCGGGGGCGGCGGGTTCGACACCTTCGCCCTGTCCGGTGCCCGCACCGCACTGGTGGTCGGGGAAGTCGACGGCCAAGGCATCCACGCGGCCATCACGATGGGACAGATGCGGACCGCCGTGCACTCCCTGGCCGCTCTCGACCTGGAGCCCGACGAACTCCTCGCCCGCCTCAACGACACCGCCCTCAGCCTCGCCGAGGAACGCGCGACGCTGCCGCCCGGCGATCTCGTGCCCCTGACGGGAAGCTGTGTGTACGCGGTCCACGACCCGTTCGCCCAGACCTGCACCGTCGCCCTGGCCGGGCATCCCCCACCCGTCATCGCCCATCCCGACGGGACCACCGAGATCCTGGACCTGCCGAGCGGACCTCCCCTGGGCAGCGCCGGAGGCCCGCCCTTCGCCGCCGCCACGGTCCCGGTCGCCGACGGCAGCGTCCTCGCCTTCTACACCGCGGCCCTGCTGCACACCTCACCGTCCCCGGACACCCTGCGACAGGTGCTGGCCCACCCCGGGCGGCCCCTGCAGGATCTCTGCGACGACGTGCTCTACCGGCTGCGGAACGAGACCCGCCACAGCGACGTCATCCTCCTCCTCGCCCGCACCCACCCGTTCCCCGCCGGCCAGGTCGCCACGTGGCGTCTCGGCCACCATCCCAAGGCCGTCGCCAAGGCACGCACCCACACCCGCCACCAGCTCGTGCGGTGGAGCGTCGACGAGGAAACCGCCTACACCACCGAAATGATCGTCAGCGAGCTGGTCACCAACGCCGTCCGCTACGGCGCCCCGCCCGCCCAGCTGCAGCTCATCAAGGACCGCACCCTCACCTGCGAAGTCCACGACAGCAACTCCCTCGCGCCACGGCTGCGGCATGCGAAGACCGTCGACGAAGGGGGGCGCGGCCTGTTCATCGTCGCCCAGCTCGCACAGAACTGGGGCGTCCGCCATACGCCCGACGGCAAGACCGTCTGGGCCGAGCAGTCCCTCCCGCCTCCGGCAGCGGACCGCCATCGGCACCGGCCATAGGCCGTGCACCGCTGTTCCCGCGCGGCCCGTAGTCGATGTCCGCGCCGGTGTTGCCGCTGGTCAGGTGCAGTCCCCGCAGGGGTGAGGTGGCACTGAGCGCCGGGGCCCCGGTACGGCTGGTTGCCGTACCGGGGCCCCGGGACACACGGTGGCCTGCTCACCACCTGCCTTGCCGCGAGCTGTGCCTAGGGCACGGCCGGGACAACGTGGAGGTAGCCTTCCTCGACCAGGTCCGGGTAGCCGAACCGTTCGCCGACCGCGAGGAACGCCTGGTGATCACGCGGGCCGACGGGCAGGGCCGAGGCCTTGAGCACCCGCAGAAAGAGCCGGAAACCCAGGTCCGCGTCGACGCTCTCGACGACCTCGGTCAGAGCGGGCACCAGGCCGGGGATCGTGGGAGGCCAGACGCGGTTCTCCGTCGCGGCCGCCAGCCGGGGCGCCACGCCGTCGATGGCTTCCAGGACCGCCGCACGCAGACCCGGATCGGACGGCGGTGCAGGCGGAGGCGGGACGAAGCCCGGGTCCGCCAGCCGTTCGGCGTCCAGCCACGCCGCCTCGATGCCGGCCAGCCAGTCCCGCATGCTCTCCTTGTCCCAGTCGGGATCGAAGGCAGAGTCAGCGCCGCCGACCCACACCATGCGCAGCACCGCGTCGTCGAGAGGCGACTCCAGCAGCCGTCGTACGTCCCGGCCGAGCAGGGTGTGGCCCGGCGCGGGAACGTCGGTCACCGAACGGGCAGCGATCATGAGCAGGGCGCCCTTGCGGCTGCTCTCCACGAGGCAGTCCAGTTCCGCCACGGTCAGGGTCTGCTCCAGGCCGTCGCACTGCATGGACAGCCAGGAGAGCCCGAATTCCGCCGTCATGATCACCTCTCCGGATACGCGGTGTAGACGACCCACTTCGTCGAGTGGCCCGGGGTCTTGCCAATGTATTTCAGGGTGACGACCACCTTGGTCCCGGCGGCCGCCCCCTGGACGCCGTCGCGTACCCAGACCTTCCCCAGCGAGGGGCCCATGTCCCGGACGTCCCAGGTGAACGTCTTCGGTTCCAGCAGTTGATTCTTCGCCTTGCGCTGCGCCTGCCTGGTCGCCCAGTTCTGCAGCGTCACGGCGTTCCTCTCCGACCAGGCGGTGACGGCCTTGCTGACCGCTTCGGCGGCCGTAGCCTCGTCGGTCCACCGGGTGGCGACACCGTTCTTCTCGGATACCGCCTTGGCCGCCATCTGCTCGTCCGTCTTGTTGACGTGGTCCGTGATGGTGTGCGCACCGCCCAGACCCTCGTCCCCGATGATGTCGGTGCAGTTGTGGACGAGGATGTCCCGGGACCGGGATCCGTCGGCACGGACGTAGAAGGTGTGCGTGCCTTGGACGGTGAGGTCGTACACCTCGCGAGGCGCCAGGACGGCGTGCTCACGCAGGGCGGTCACCGGGCTGAGTGAACCGTCGGGAGCCCTGAGCAGATCCCCGACGCGCAGGTCCGACACCGCCGTCCAGCCACGGCCGTCGACGTAGAAGCGGTGGCCTGTCGTGCTGGTGACCAGCGCGCCGCCGACGGTGACGTCCGTGAGCGCGGAGGTGTCGTGCCGGTGGGTCGAGATCACCGGTTCGGTGACGGTCCGGCCGGTGAACGGATCCGTGGTGCGGAGAAGATCGCCGCTGCGGACCGCGTGGATGCTCTTGACGGAGCCGTCGGCCAGCACCACGCCCGTGCCCGCCGGGAAGCTGTCCTTGGTGCAGACCGAGATGACGTCTTCGAGTTCTTCGACGGCGTCCTCGATGTGCTTCAGCGTCGAGGGGTCGAGGCCGTCGATGACCTTCAGGGCGTCGAACGCGTCCCGGATGCCGACGCCGGTCTGCATCGCCGCGTCGAGGGCACGGAACCCTTCGGCGATCTTCTCGAGAGTCTTGCCGGGGACGAAGTTGGAGGCGGCCCAGGCGCAGCCGCTGGCACTGCCGTGCCAGCAGTCCACGAAGTCCTGGATCAGGATCTCCTTGCCGACGGTCTGGTAGGTGTTCAGCAGGCCCTTGAGGATGTCGAGCTGGGTGAAGGTCTTGGTGTCGTCCTTCGTCAGGCCCTTGAGCTGCTCCGTCTTGAGGAACAGGGTGTCCTCGTCGGGGCAGCCGGCCGCGGTCGCCGGCACGTCGGGATTGACGCACAGGTAGAAGTCGACCGAGACGTCGAACGTGTAGGTGAAGGTCACCGTGCAGCTGGTGCCGAAGCCCGGTGGGATCTCACAGGGCTTGTCCTGCTTGACGTCCGTGACCTTGAGGGTGTCCTTGTCGATGACGTAGAAGGTGCCGCCGATGCCCGTTCCGGCGCCGGAGCCGACCTGCTGGTTGGCCTGCGCGTTGGCTGCTTCCGTGGCCGCCTGCTGGGCGGATTCGGCGTACTTCTGGGCGTCCTTGGCGGCTTCTTCGGCGGCGGTGGCCTGGGCGTCGGCGTCCTTGGCGGCGGCCCGGGCGTCCGCGGCGGCCTGTTCCGCCTGGCTGGCGGCGGCGCGGGCGGCTTCGGCGTCGAGGGCGGCGGCGTCGGCGGAGTCGCGGGCCTGCTCGGCGTAGCCGTCGGCGCGGCCGGCGGCGTCGTCGGCGGCCTGGGCATCGGCGGTGGCCTGGTTGTCGTAGGCGATGGTGCGGGCGAGGGACTGGGAGGCCTGGGAGGCGTATCCGGCGGCTTCGGCGGAGTAGTCCAGGGCCTCCTTGGCGGACTTGCGGGCGTCGGCGGCGTATCCGGCGGCCTCGGCGGCCAGGGTGTACGCGGCCTTGGCGTCGCCGGTGGCCGCGTTGGCGGTGCTCGCTGCCTGGGCGGCGGCCTCCTGGGCGTTCTGGGCGTGGGCCTCGGCGACGGCCTGCTGCTGCTCGGCGATCGTCTTGGCGGACTGCCCGGTCAGTACGGCGAGGCCGGCGGCGGAGTCGGTGGTGACGTAGGGGGCGCCGAGCTGGACGGCGTCGTTGGCGGGAGCGGCCACCTGGAGGGCGGCGTTCCCGGCGTCGACGGCGGCCTGGGAGGCGGCGTAGGCGTGTCCGGAGGCGACGTTGGCGCCGGCGATCGCGGTCACGGCGGCCGCGTTGGCCGCGTCGGCCTGTGACTTGGCGTCGGCGGCGTGCGCCTGTGCCTCGTCGGCGAGTTTCACCGCGGCGCTCGCGGCGGTGGCGGCCGTCTTGGACGCGGCGATGGCGTCGGCCGCGGCGCTGGTCGCGGTGGCGACGGCGGCGTCCGCGTCCTCCTTGGCGGCCTTCGCGGCGTCGGCGGCGGCGTGGGCCCGCTTGGCAGCGGCCTCCGCTCGGGTGGCGGCCGCGTCGGCGTCGGCCGCGGCCTGGGTGGCCGCGTCCGCCTCCGAACGAGCCGAGCCGGCTGCGCTCTCCGCGTCGTCGGCCGCGGCGTCCGCGGCGTCCGCGGCCTGCCGGGAGGCCTGGGCCTGGTCGTCGGACTCGTGTGCCGCTGCGTAGGACTCCTTGGCGTACGACTTCGCGCGGGCGGCGTCCGCCTTCTGCTTGGCGTCCCAGGCCTTGTCGCGCAGGTCCTTCGCGTTGTCGGAGGCGGTCTCGGCGGCCTGCCGCTTCTCGGTGGCGGTGGCGTCGGCCGCCTCGGCCCTGTCCTTGGCGTCCTCCGCCTGGCCCGCGTACTCCTGGGCGTTGGTCTTGTGCTCGGCGGCCTCCGCCTGCTTCTGGGCGGCGGTCTCCTTCTCCGCCTTCGCGGTGGCCTCTTCGGCCTCCGCGTCCAGCCGGCGGGCGTGCGCGGTGGCCGCGGCGGCCTTCGCGTCCGCCTCCGCCTGCGTGGCCACGGCCAGCTTGGCCTTGGCGGTGTCCCGGGCGGCCTTGGCGTTGCCGGCCTGGACCGCGGCGGCGTCGGCGGCGGCCTTCGCCTGTTCCTTCGCCGCCTCGGCGGCCGCGTTGCGGAACGCCGCCGTCGAGGCTGCGGCCTGGGTCACGGCGCGGGCGGCGATGGTCGCGCTGTCCGCCGCGGACGCCTTGGTCGCCGAGAGCGCGGTCTGGGCGGCGGCCTGCATCGCGTTGATCGCGGCCGACGACGCCTTGGTCACCTGCGCCTTCTGCAGACCGACCAGCAGACCCCGGCCACGGGGTGCGCCCGCCTGGTCGGCGATCGCGTAGGCGGCGTTGAGAGAGGTGTCGGTGCCGGTGACAGCGGAGGTGGCGGCCTGTGCCTGCTTCTGGATCAGCGTCAGCTGGGTCTGCGCGGCGGACTGGGCGGCGGCGATGCCCTTGGTGGCCTGGGTGAACTGGGCCGTGGTCGGGTAGTCGAGGTCGCCGGTGCCGTTGTGCCCGGCAGGGACGATGTCCAGCTTCTGGAAGGCACCGCCGGTGCAGGTCGCCAGGGTGGCGTCCTGGCTGTTGGTGTAGGACGCCAGGTTCAGGCACTTGCCGTTGCCGAGGTTCGTCAGCGGCGTGGTGGCGTGCGGGTTGTACTTCCACCGGTTGGCACTGGTACTGCTGACGGTGCAGGCTCCCTGCACCATCGCCGTGCCGTCCGCGCTCGCGGACCCCTTCGGCATCAGGCACTTGCCGGAGTTGACGTTGACCAGCGTGTCCCCGGAGATCCGCCACTGCTGGCCGGCGCCGCCGTTGCAGGTGTAGATCTGCACGATGGCGGCGTTGGCGGTCGAATTCCCGCCGACCTCAAGGCACTTGTCGGAGGACCCGTGGACGTGGATGGCCATCGGGCTGTCGCCGATCCAGCCGACGCCCCCCGCGGACCAGTAGTCCTGCCAGCGGGCCAGGTGGTCGGCGATCCAGGACTGGCCGAGCATCTCACCGAGCGCCTGCGCGGTCGTGGTGAGCGCCTTGGTGGCGGCGGTGCTGGCGTCGAGGATCTGGTTGCGCTGGACGGCCTGGGCGGCCAGTTCCTGCTGCCACTCCGCCGAGGCGGTGGCGACCTCCTGCCCCAGGACCTTGTTCGGGTCGATCGGATTGCGCCAGGCGCAGGCCGCGAACCGGGCCTTCAGGTCCTCGACGGCGATCCGGAACTCCAGGCTGCCCGGTTCGGCGGCGGTACGCGGGAAACCGCCGGAGGACAGGAACATCCGGGCGTCGTCGGCACCGGTCCCGTCGAAGCCGTTGACCAGTTCGTCGAACGCCTGGTGCTCGGCGTACGCCTGCTGCCAGTCCTGCCCGGGCAGCGACGGATCGAGGTTCCCGTACAGGGGTGTTCCCAGATCCTTCACCGCCTGGACGGTGGCGTCGTCGGCCTGCGCGGTGGGGTCCTCGTAGAGGTCGTCCTCGGACTTCCACCACTGCTCGCCGAGCCACTTCCCGTAGCCCACCTGATCGAAGAAGTTGTCGGTGGTGGCGGGGACGCCCGGCGGCCAGTAGAACTCGGCGTTGGTGGCGAAGTTGGCCGGGAAGGACAGGCCGTTGAGCGGTGTCTGCCAGGCCGCGAGCCGGGTGGGCAGCACATCGCTCGCCGCGTCGATGGCGTCCCGGTCCTGCTGGAACGCGGTCGACAGCGGAGTGTCGTTCCAGTACTGGCGGTCGGCGGCGGTGTGCAGCTGATCTGCGGTCTGGTTCAGCGCGTTCTTTGCCAGCGGCACCGTGGAGGTGCCGCCGACCCGCAGCGCGTCGGCCATCAGGCACTGGTCCTGGCGCAGTTGCTCGGCCGCCGCGGCGTCGAACCCGTCGTAGCTGTCCGCCACGTTCGTCATGGCAGGCTGCGTCGGTGCGGGCCGGCCACCCAGCAGTCCCCCGAGAACCGCGGTGATGACGAGCAGCGGGACGACAGAGCCGTTGACGCGGCGTCGCCGCGCGAGCCGGCTACCGGGTGAGGCACCCGAAGTCAGCTCCGGTTCGGCTGCCGGAGAGCGGTGGAAAGGTCTGTACGGACGTCTGAATCGCAAGGAAGTGTCCTTCTCCATGACGGAGGCGGACAAGAGGCCCCTTCAGGCGCGGAGACCTCTCCCCGTCACCCACCCGGCCTCCAGGGCGCGCGAGACCGACACGTGTCACGGCATGACGAAATCCCCCGCCTGCGGCAACAAGCCCCCCGTCGCCCACTTGGCAACCCAGGAGGGTTCTGCCGCAGCTGAACCCTGAACCAAGGCATTGATCATGGTCACGACATGACGTGTAGCCCAGGTGAACGAAAAATGACCAAGGGGAAACCAAAGGACAGCTTGCAGGTACTGGTTCTGCCCTGACCGGCTCTTTCCGTCACCATGCCGGCTTCACACCACTCCGCCGCGTGGGCTGCCCGCTCGGCAGGCGCCGGATCGACTGCGTGCGGTCGGCCGGGGCCCGGCATCCGATCCGATGCCGCGGGTGTTGCGGCGCACCAACGGCAAGCTGGGCATCAATGCCGCCGTTCGTGAGGGGAACGAGGGTGATCCGTTGCTGTCGCCACCGGCGGAGCTGCGCGTGGCTTCGTCGTGTATCCGGCCCGGTCCTGACGGGGTGTCACAGATCGCTGCCCGTCGAAGGTGCTGGGATGCGTGGTGACAACTGGGTATAGGTTTTCGTGTGTCGGAGCAACGGAGGGGGCGGTCCGAGCAATGGATCCTGTGTCGCTTGTCGTCGCGGCGGTGGTGGCCGGTGCGACGGCCGGGCTGAAGGAGCAGGCGCAGTCGGCCGTGCGCGATGCCTACCTGGGGTTGAAGAACCTGATCGTGCGGCGGCACGGCGTCGAGGTCGGCGCGGTGGAGCGGCAGCCCGACGCGGAGGCCGAGCAGGAGTCGTTGCGGGAGCATCTGTCCGCTGCCGGCGTCGGCGACGACCTCTCGGTGCTCGCGGCGGCGCACGAGGTGGTCAAGGCCGTACGTGAGCACGACGCGGCCGCCGCGAGGGCGGTCGGTGTCGACCTGAAGGACGTCGATGCCGAGCTCATCAGGGTCGTCAACGTGAAGGTTCGCGGCGACGCGACCGGCGTCGGCCTCGAGCGCGTGAGGACGCGGGGCGGCATCGTCATCGCGGGCGTCGATGTCGACGGAGGTGACTCTCCCGCCCACCCTTGACAGCGGCCGGTCCGGCCCCGTTCGCCACACCCTCACTGGGGTTTCGCGACATCGAGGCCGGCCGCGACATCATCGTCACCGTTCACCAGCAGTTCGCGGCGCCGCCGGTGCGGCCGGAGGAGAGCTGGCCCAAGCGGGTCGGAGCGGTGCCGCCGGCGGCTGAATGCTTCCTGGAGCCGGCCGCCGCGCCGGACCTGGACGCCGGTGGGGCCGTGGTGCTGGCCGGGTACCGCGGTATGGGGAAGACCCAGCTGGCCGCCTGGCACGCCGAGCGGCTGTGGAAGCAGGGTGAGCTCGACCTGCTGGTGTGGATCACCGCGGGCTCGCGGGACGCGATCCGGCTCGGCTACCTCGCTGCGGCAAAGGCGCTGAACCTAGAAGCCGCGGGCGACGCGGCGGTCAAAGGCTTCCTGGCCTGGTTGACCGAGACCTCCCGGCGCTGGCTGATCGTGTTCGACGATCTGTCCACGGCGGACGACCTGCGTGACCTGTGGCCGCCCCGGCACGCATCGGGGCGGACCGTGGTGACCGCCGGCCTCAAGGACTCCGATGAGTTCGGCGAGGGCGTGCACGTGGCGTACGTGGGTGGGTTCGACGAGCGGGAAGCCGTGGAGTACCTGCGCGAACGGCAGGCGGGAAGTCCACAGCGGACCGAGGGCGCGGCGGAACTCGCGCGTGAGCTGAATGGATTCCCCTTGGTGCTGGCGCACGCCGCGAACTACGTGGCGAGCCGCGACACGACGTACGCCGAATACCATCGCCTGTGGTCGGCCCGCTACGAGCAGGTCACCTCCCGGCACAGCCGGCTCGCGGATACCCATATGCCGCTGCGGCCCGACTTCGTATTCCACATCGGCGTGGTGACCACGTGTTCGTTGTCGCTCGACCTCGCGAGCGGGCTGACCCGTCCGGTGCTGGACCTGGCCTCGCTGGTGGACGGCGGTGTCATTCCCCTGGAGTTCTTCGGGACCTCGGCCGTCGCGCGGCACCTCACCGCCAGTCAGGGCAGAACCGTCGACGCGAACGACGTCCGAAGCGCGCTGGCCCAGGCGCACCGCTTGGGCCTCGTCACGATCGACGCGCACCGGAAGCTCCGGCTGGACCCCTGGATGCGACGCGTCCTCCTGGAGTACCTGGAGCTCACCGTCCTCGCCGAGCGGGACAGGAACACGCCGAACGACTGGACCTCACCGAGGCCCGACCCGCCCGACATGGGTGAGCGCGCGGCAGGCGACGCCCTGGTGGAAGCCTGGCCGGACGCCCACAGCGACCCCGTGGGCAACCAGGCGTTCTTCGCGGCCGCGATCGCACTGCGCGGCTGGGCCGACGACCACTTCTGGAGTTACGGCGGGCACCCGGTGCAGACCCGGGCCGGAACGGCGCTCAAGGACGCCGGCCTGCTCGACCCCGCCGCCGTCTACTTCCAGTACCTGCACGGGATGGCGCGACGCCGGCTGGGCGAGGACCACCATGAGACCCGGAACATCCGCGGCCACCTCGTGACCGTGCGCAGCCTGATCGTGCGCGGTGAAGCCACCGAACTCGAGGAACAGCTGGCGGAACAGACCCGGACGCTGGGTCCCCACCACCGGGACACCCTGGCCACCCGCAGCAAGGTGGCGTTCGCCCACGCCTCGGCCACACCGGGCGATCACGGCAGCGCGGAAGGACTCGAGAACGTCCTCGCCGACCAGCAGCGAGTGCTGGGCCGCAACCACCAGGACACGCTGCTCACCCGCTACTACCTCGGCTACCTGCGGGTGCTCGCGGGCAACGTCAAGAACGGGATGAGCGAACTCAAGAAGGTACTGAAGGACCAGCGGCGGAAGTTGGGTTTCGACCACGTCGACACGCTGTTCACGCGACAGACGGTCGCCGAGCTGCGCATGGCCCAGGACGACACGGCGGGTCTCGACAAGGTCCTCGCCGAGTTGATCGAGGACCAGAAGCGGGTACTCGGCCGTAACAGCCAGCAGGCTCTGATCACCCGGCACAACCGCGCGGTCATCCGCATCGGAGGCGCCGACACGGCCCAAGCCGCGACAGAGCTGGAAGAAGTGCTCGCGGATTTCACGAGGGTGTACGGCGCGGACCATCGCGAGACGTTGGCGGTACGGCGAAACCTCGCCTCCGCGTACAGCGAACTCGGCGACGATGTGGGCGCGCTGGCCGAGCTGGAACTCACGATGAACTACGCGAACCGCGTGTTCTCACCCGACGACAAGGACTTCAAGAGCACCAGTGATCTGCTCAGCCACTATCGGCACCGCGCCTACTGGCAGGTGATGGACGAGTACGAGCGGGAATGGCGCTCCGATTCGTACCATCTGTCGCAGCTGAAGGGCATGATCAGCTCCCAGTATTCCCGCAACGAGACCGGCGCGATGGTGAGCTTGTGGAGATCCCTGTCGAGCGAGCAGATGGCGCCGAAGGACGCGGAGGGCACCCTGTCGATCCGCCGCATCGCGGCCTGCTGGCGCGGGCTGGGCGGCGACGCCGCGGGTGCGGTGGCGGAGCTGGAGCAGATCCTGGACGGCTGCATGGCGGCGTTGGGGGCTGAGCACCTGATCACCCGGTTCACCCGCCGCAACCTCGCCTTCTGGCGGGCGCGTGCCGGGCGTTCCTGAACAAGCCGGGCGTTGCGGTCAGCTGCCCGCGGGGTGGACACGCAGCAGCTGATCGGCGAACCGCCGTGCTGCCGGGCTGGTCTCGCCCACCGAGGGCAGCATCAGGTAGATGTGCCTTTCCAGGCGCACGCCCTCGACCGCGATGAGCCGCAGAACGCTGTCCGGTGCGGTCAGCACCGGGTACTGCAGGCCGACCGGAGCGAAGCCGACACCGACGCCTGCGCCGACCAGCTCGAGGAACAGTTCCCAGTCGCCGACCTCACAGACGACGCGGCGCTGGATTCCCTCGCCGGCGAACGCGGCGTCACTCAACAGGCGGGCCGTCCAGCCTGAGGGGACCTCGACGAACCGCTCGTCGGCGAGTTGCCGCACGTTGACCTCAGCCAGCTCCGCCAGGCGGTGATCGGCGCGGCAGACGAGGTGCAGCGGCTCTCCTGCCAGGCGAGTCATCCGGACGCCCGGGACCTGGGTGACCGCGGGTCCGATCACGCAGTCCAGTTCTCCCCTCTCGAGCATCGAGATCATCGTCAGCGCGGGCGCGTACCGCAGGCGCAGGTCGATGCCGGGATGATCGCGGGTGAACTCGCCGAGATAGGAGGCGAACGGCACCAGATGCTGAGCGGAGAGCGAGACGCCGAGACGCAGTGTGCCGATGAGCACGTCATGGGTGTGGCGAACGGCCTGTTCCGCCTGCGCGGCGCTGGTCACGGTCCGGCGGGCCGGGCCCACCAGAGCCTCGCCGGCCGCGGTGAGCCGGACGGGCCTGGTCCCGCGGACGTAGAGGGGCGTACCGAGTTCGCGTTCGAGGGCCTGGAGCGAGTTCGACAGACCTGACTGCACGATGAGCTCGCGCTTGGCCGCGCGGGTGATGCTGCGTTCCTCGACCAACGCCAGGAAGTGACGCAGCTGTCTGAGTTCCATCGGCCACCGCCTCCCGGCCTGGATGACAGTGCATCCGGACAGTGTCATCTGTCAGGCAGATGCAGTGTATCTGTGCGCACTGCCGCCGGACCGCCATCGAAGTCCTGACGGGCGTGGTTGACGCCGACGAACCAGTGAGGAACACAGTCAGGACAGGAGAGTTGCCCATGGCGGACCACTCGACGAATGGCACCGCGCCACGGCACGCTGCGCGCGGCGCGCGGCGGGCCGCGTCTGTCATCCCGCTGATCTGCGCCGCCCAGTTCGTACTGCAGCTGGACTTCAGCATCGTGAACGTGGCGCTGCCGTCGATCCAGCGGGAGCTGAGCATGCCCGCGGCGGAGTTGCAGTGGATCGTCACCGGTTACGCGCTGGCGTTCGGGTCGCTGCTGCTGGCGGGCGGCCGCCTGGCGGACCTGCTCGGCAGGCGGCAGGTGCTGACCGTCGGCCTGGCCCTGTTCGGGATCGCATCGCTGGCCTGCGGGCTCGCGCAGTCGCCGATCATGCTGATCATCGCCCGGATCGTGCAGGGCGTGGCCGGAGCGATGGTCTCCCCGGCCGCGCTGTCGCTGCTGACGACGACCAACGCGGAAGGGGCCGCGCGCAACCGGGCGCTGGCGATCTGGCAGGCCACCACCGCGGCGGGCGCGACTGCCGGGATCGTGGCCGGCGGGCTGCTCACCCAGTACTTCGGCTGGCGGGCGGTGTTCCTGATCAACCCGCCGGTCATCGCCCTCATGCTCGCGCTGGTCCCGCGGCTGCCGGCCGGGAAGCGGTCCGGCGGCCGCGGCAGCGTCGATGTGCGCGGAGCGTTGCTGGTGACCACCGGTATCGCGGCGCTGATCTTCGGGCTCAGCAGCGGGCAGCAGCACGGCTTCACCGCGCCCGCCACCCTCGTCGCTCTCGCCCTGGCGGTGCTTCTGACCACGGGCTTCGTGTTCGCCGAAAAGCGGTCGGCGGCCCCGATGCTGCCCCTGTCGATCCTGGCGGAGCCGGCCCGGCGGGCCGCGATCGCGGCCATGCTGCTGATCGGCGCCATCCTCGCCGGCTACGTCTACTTCGCGTCGCTCTACCTGCAGAAGGTGCTGGGGTTCAGCCCGGTGGCTACCGGCCTGGCGCTGGTCCCGTCGACCGTCACCGTCGTGCTCGTCTCCACCCTCGGTACCCGCCGGCTGCTGGCCCGGTTCAGCACCAAGGCCGTCCTGCTGGCCGGGCTGGCCTGTATGGGCGCCGGGCAGTTGTGGCTCGCCCAGATCACCGCCGGGGCCGGCTACCCCGGTGCGGTGCTGCCCGGCCTGGTACTGACCGCGGCCGGGGTCGGGCTCGCACTGCCGACCGCGTCGATCGCGATCACCAGCGGAGTCCGCGCCGGCGACCAGGGACTGGCCGGGGCCCTGTTCACCACCAGCCAGCAGACCGGCGCCGCGGTCGGCCTCGCGATCCTCGCCACCGCCGCCGCGACCACCTCCGGCCACAGCGGCTCTCTGGTGGACGGCTACCGCCTGTCATTCCTCATCGCGACCGGTCTCGCGGTCCTCGCCGCGATCATCGTCGCGCTCCAGCTCAGCTCGAAATCCCACCGCGTCGACCCCGAGCACCAGCAGACCGGCCCCGACGGACCGCCCGCCGCGCCGACCGCCCCGACGCAGCTCGGCAAGAGGTGACAGGTCCTCCGGGGGGCTGACCGAACGGGTACGGAACCGACCGACCGCCCGGCTGGTGCAGAGCGGGAGCCTGACGACAGCCCCACGGATGTGGTCACCGCGGTGCGCCGCACACACGCTCCGGAAGCGGCGCGCTCCCCGGGCCTTCAGGCTCCCGGAACCCGGTCCAGGTCGATGGCGGTCCTGGTCGCCCAGCGCGGCTCGGCGACCAGCAGGCTGATGTCCGCCTGTCCGAGGTCGACGTCGACGACGTAGCGGAAACCGGCGGACTCCGCCGCCGTGATCGCGCTCGGCTGCCCGGCCCGTACCGCGTGGACGACGCGGCGGCAGTCGGGGTCCGCTCGCTGTACGGCGGCCGTCAGCGCCTGCAACAGGCGGGGCAGCACGGCGACCGGACATGCGTCGCCGACGCCTACCTCCACGTCGTGCGCGCCGACGGGATAGCTGTCGCGCAGGCGTCCCGCCGGAGAAGGTCGGCCGAGTAACGCGTGCGGGTCTCCCGGACCAGCTCCCACAACGGTTCCAGGGCCGGCACTACGGGAAGTGCGGGTATCGAGATCATGTCAGCCCGCCTCGGTCGCGAGACGTCGTACGGCGGTCTTGTCCAGCTTCCCGGAGGCGTTCCTGGGCACGGCCGGAACAAGGGTGAGTCGCCTGGGGAGCTTGTAGCGGGCCAGGTGGCCGGCCGCGTACTCGCGTACGTCCTCCAAGCTGATCGTCGCGTCCTCGGTAATGGTGATCACGGCCGTGACGGACTCGCCCCACTGCTCGTCGGCGACCCCCACCACGGCGACGTCCACCACGCCCGGCATGGCGGCCAGGACGACTTCCACCTCGGCCGGGTAGACGTTCTCACCGCCGCTGATGATCATGTCCTTGAGGCGGTCGACGATGTAGAGGTAGCCGTCCTCGTCGAGGTGGCCGATGTCGCCCGAGTGGAACCAGCCCTCCTCTGCTGGGAGGGGGAGGCAGGCCCGCGCGCCTGCTACGGCTTCGCCACCGGCACTCGCCACACCAGCGTCGTACCGCCTCCGTCCGGGCAGTCCCACTTCAGCAGGCCGCCGAGTTCCTCCGCCCGCTCCGCCATATTGCGCAGACCGCTACGGCGGCCTTCGGCCGGGATGCCGACGCCGTTGTCCCTGACCGTCAGCACCAGTTCGCGCCCGTCGGTCGTCAGAACGACCTCGGCGCGGTCGGCGCGGGCGTGCCGGGCGACATTGGTCAGGGCCTCGGAGAGAACGGCGACGGCGTGATCGGCGATCTCCTTGGGCACGTCGGTGTCGATCAGCCCCTCCATGCGCACGCTCGGCGCGAATCCGAGCGTCGGGGCCGCCTCGCCGGCCACCCGCACGGCACGGCCCCTGAGCCCGGTGCCGGAGGTGCCCTCGCGGGCCCGCAGCCCGAAGATGGTCGACCTGATGATCTTGATGGTCTCGTCCAGGTCGTCCACGGCCCGCAGCACCCGCTCGGACGCCTCGGTGTGCTCGATGAAGCGCCCGGCACTCTGCAGGGTCATCCCGGTGGCGAACAGCCGCTGGATCGCCAGGTCGTGCAGATCACGCGCGATCCGGTCGCGGTCCTGCAGCACCGCGATCTCCTCGGCGTCCCGCCGCCGCTCCGCCAGCTCCATCGCGATGGCCGCCTGGGCCGCGAAGGCCTGGAGCGGCTCGGTCTCCTTGCCGGTGTACGGCGGCCGACCCGCCTCGCGCGCCAGCAGCACCACGCCGCGCGCACCGGCTTCGCCCCTGCCGATGGGGATGGCCACGGCGGGGCCGAGCCCTCGAAAACGCGGTGGCTCGGGCGAGACACGTTCGTCGTGGCCGACATCGGCGCTGGTCACCACAGCGCCTCGGGAGAACGCCAGTCCCATCAGGGTCTTGTCGAGGGGCAGCACCAGTCCCCGGTGCTCGTCCGCGTCCATGCCGACGGCGATCTCCACGGTGAGCGAGTCGGTGTCCGGCATGGGCGTCGCGACGGCGGCCAGTGCCGAGCCGGTGATCTCCCTTGCCTGCTCGGCGATCAGCCCAAGGGCTTCGGCGATCTCACTGCCGGACATCAGGCTGTGGGTGATCTCCGTGCTCGCCCGCAGCCAGCGCTCGCGCAGCCGTGACTCCTCGTACAGCCGGGCGTTGTCGATCGCCACGCCGGCCGCCACGGCCAGCGTCGACGTCACCGACACGTCGTCCTCGTCGAACTGTGCCCCGCCCCGCTTCTCGGTCAGGTACAGGTTGCCGAAGACCTGGTCGCGTACCCGGATCGGGACGCCCAGGAAGGTGTTCATGGGCGGGTGGTTCGGCGGGAAGCCGTACGAAGCCGGGTGTTCTGAGATCTTCGCCAGGCGCAGTGGCTCCGGGTGGCGGATCAGCTCTCCCAGGATGCCGTGCCCCTCCGGGTACGGCCCGATCGCGGCGATCTGCTCCTCGCTCGCGCCGACCGTGTGGAACGCCGACAGTCGCCTGCCGTCCGGCCCGATCACGCCCAGGGCCGCGTATTCGGCGTCGACCAGTACCGCCGCCGCTTCCACGATGCTGTGCAGGGCCTGCTCCAGGTCCAGCTCCCGGCCGACCGAGAGGACCGCCTCCAGGAGGCTGTGCACCCGGTCGCGGGTGCCGCGCGCTGCGTCCAGCCGCGCCTGCAGCTCTTCGAGCAGCTCGTCCAGCCTGAGCTGCGGCAGCCGTATGCGGGCAGCCTCGGGGCTCTCCACCGTGCTCCTCCCGATCCCGTCGCCTGGTAAACCGGCAGGTCCGGTCATTGCCACCGTAATGGGCGGCGACCGGGCCGGACACCTGGATCGGGTGAAGTCGTCAGCACCCCCCCAGTAGGGCCGATCGGCCCTGCCGAAGGGACGCGCAGCACCTGCCTCCGTGATGCCCCGCCGTTCGACGCCGGGACCGCACCGACACCGCAGTGCGACGGAGGAGACCGCGTCATGGTCCATTACGTGTACGACTTCGCGGAGGGCGGCCGCGAGATGGCCGGCCTGCTCGGCGGCAAGGGCGCGAACCTCGCCGAGATGACCAGGCTGGGGCTGCCGGTCCCGCCCGGGTTCACCGTGTCCACCGAGGCCTGCCGGGCCTTCCTGGCCACCGGCGACGAGCCGGAGGGCATGTCCGAGGAGGTTTCCCGCCATCTGTCCGCGCTGGAGACCGTGGCCAAACGCCGACTGGGACACCCGGACGACCCCCTGCTCTTGTCGGTCCGCTCCGGGGCCCGGTTCTCCATGCCGGGGGGCCCGCGTGCACACGCAGGCGGAGGAGGCCATGCACCGTGCGGACACGGCCCGCAGGTCGGCCGCGCCGCCTCCGTGGCGCGGCGGCAGCCACAACGGTCCCGAACGACAGGAGGAGTCCACGGACGGCACACCGCCCGACGCATAAGGGCCGACCGGCCCCGAACAGGTGACCATCGGCACCTGCTCCGGACCATGGCCCCGGCGAGACTGGAATCAGGAGCGGCACCGATCCCCCGCGGTGTCGCTCCGCCCGTACCAGAAGCTCGTCACCGACTCGACCGAAGAACGCGCGCAACGGCCGCACCCCTGGGGCCGCGAGCGCCACTCACCCACGGAAGCCTGCCATGGCCATGGCCAAGGACGACAGCGCGTGTGCCCCGCCGGCCGCGCGAAGGAGCATCGAACTCGACGGCGCCGAGGCGCTGCGTCTGCTCGGCAGCGTGTCGCTGGGCCGGGTCGTCTTCACCCGGCAGGCGCTCCCCACCGTCCGTCCGGTGAACCATGTCCTCGTCGACGGGGTCATCGTCATCCGCACCCACGAGGGCGCCGCGCTCACCTCGCACACCCGGCAGACCGACGGCACGGGGGTCGTCGTCGCCTACGAGGCGGACGACATCGCCCCGGTCACGCACCTCGGCTGGAGCGTGGTGGTCACCGGTTACGCCCACCTGGTGACCGACCCGCTCGAACTGGCGCGCTACGAGGCGCTGTTGCAGCCCTGGGCGGACCGGATCATGGAACACGTGGTCCGCATCCACCCCGACCTGGTGACCGGGGTCATGCTCACGACCGACAGCCGGGCGAACCCCCGCTGAACCGACGGCCTCAGAGGACGGCGACCGGTGGTCAGGCGTGCGGTACGACCGCTACACGAGCGGCCCGCAGTACCGCGTCGGTGACCGGACCGATGCGCGAGCCGAGCGGGGCCCGGCGGACCCGGCGGCCGACGACCACCAGGGAGGCGTCGCTCGAGCCGTCCGCCACATGCGCGCCGGCGTCGCCGATCACCCACTCCTCGGTCACCTCCGCATGGCACGCCGGGCTGCCGCGGCGAACGTGGATCCGGGAACGGTGTCGTCGGGATCGCTGAGATCCAGCCCCTGCGAGCGGCACGTGTCGTCGCCTTGGGGCTGGACGGTTCTCCCGAGCGCCCCACAGCAGGCGGCAGGGCCGCGCGTGAGTCCTTGATGCCCGGCCTCCCCCTGCGCTCGGTTCCGACTACTCGGCGGCGTGGGGAGGGACCGTAGGCCCTCACGGTGGGCCCATCGGCCCCCGGTGCCGTCGACGACGGGGATTCAGGAGACAGGGTCCAGGCCGTACATCGTTCGTCCCCCGGTCAGCCGACGTCCGGTGACCAGCTCCGGCTCAATGCGCACGAAGACCTCCTGGGGGGACGGAACCCAGGAACGCGGGCCGTGACGGACCAGCCGTTCGTGCTCGCCCGGGTCGCTCACCAGGGTCGCGGTGCCGGTCACGACGACGCTCCAGCCGGAGTGGCCGGCGGCGTCGACTTCGTCGGCCTCGAACGCGACCACCGAACCTGCGATGGCGCGGACCAGTTCCGAGGCCGCGGACGTCCGCAGCAACACCCCTCCGTCACCGTCCAGGGCGAAGTTGACGGGCAGCACGGCGGGCAGCGCGTCCCGGGTGTGGACGATCCGGCCGACCGGCACCCGGGCCAGCAGTCTCAGGCACTCCCGCCGGTCGAGTTCACAGAATCCGTCGTTGGCATACATCGGCCGTCTCGTCTCTCGCTTCGTCCCACGTTGCTGTGTGGCTGCTCCGTCGCACGGCGCGGCCCAGGTCAGACCGTGACGCGACGCCCGGTCACGGAGCTCGGTTCGATGCGCACCCACAGGTCACGCTCGCCGCCCGCCCACGCGGTGCCGTGGACCGATGCGGAGAGTCGGCGCACCTCCTCCGTGTCGCTCACGCGGCGTGCCGGTCCCCGCACCAGCACGCTCCAGCCCTGGCCGAAGGCGTCGTCGATGCGGTCCACCTCGAAAGCCACCTGGCAGCCCGGGGCCATGGCCGGTGTGGCGTCGTCCGCGGTCCTGAAGACGATCGCGCCGTCGACGACGGTGTAGTTGACCGGCACGACGACAGGCCCCGACGCGGTGCCGACCCCGAGGCGTCCCACACCGTGCGAGCCGAGCAGTGCCCTGCATTCGAGGGGGTTCAACTCGGTGAATCGGGGGTGGTGGCCCGCCCTGGCTCGGCCGGACGGGGCTTCGGCGTCGCCTCCCGTGAGGTGGGGCATGGTGGTGTGCAGCACGTTCGCGAGCCTGAGCAGGGCGCCCGTGCCCGGCGTGGCCTCGGGGCGTTCCTCCAGGTACCGGAGGTACCCCGGTGCGATGCCCGCCCGTTCGGCCGTCTCCTCACGGGTGAGGCCGAGTTCCTTGCGGCGGGCCGCCAGACGGCGGCCCAGGTCTCCCAGCGGCGGTCCCTCTGCCGCGTTCGACCGTGCCTGTTCGGTCATGACCGGTCACGTCCTTTCGTGGGTCAGGTCCCGCGGACGGCGACCTCGTGCTGCTCCCCGCCGAGCACGACCTTGAGGGCGCCGGTGTCGGCGGCCCGGGCGAAGACGTCGTACGCCTCGGCCATGTGGTCCGGCGGGAAGGTGTGGGTGATCAGCTGTGCGGTGGGCAGCCGCCCGGCGGCGGCCATCCGCAGCAGGGTAGGAGTGGAGTGGGTGTCGACCAGGCCCGTGGTGATGGTCACGTTCTTGATCCACAGGTCTTCGAGGTGCAGGGTGGCAGGCTTGCCGTGCACGCCGATGTTGGCGACGTGTCCGCCGGGCCGGACCATGCGGGTACACAGTTCGAAGGTCTCCGGTATGCCGACGGCCTCCATGACGACGTCCGCGCCGAGCCCGTCGGTGAGGTCGGCGATCAGCTGTTCCGGGGCTTCGCGAGCGTCGGCGACGGCGTCCGCGCCGAACCTCCTGGCCGCTTCCAGACGGGCCGGAGCCACGTCCACAGCGAGGATCCGCTCGGGCGCGAACAGCCGTGCCGTGGTGATCGCCGCCAGACCGATGGGGCCGGCGCCGACGACGGCGACGGTGTCGCCGGGGCGCACCCGGCCGTTGAGGACGCCCACCTCGTAGGCGGTCGGGAAGATGTCCGCGAGGAGGACGGCGTCCTTGCTGTCGACGGTGGCGGGCAGGGCGTGGACGGACAGGTCCGCGAAGGGGACGCGCACGTATTCGGCCTGGGTGCCGTCGATCAGATGGCCGAGGATCCAGCCTCCGCCGCCCCGGCACTGGCCGTACATCCCTTCCCGGCAGTAGGGGCAGCGCCCGCAGGAGCTGATGCAGGAGACCAGGACACGGTCTCCCGGCCGGACCGTACGTACGTCACCGCCGACCTCGACGATCTCGCCGACGGCCTCGTGACCCAGGATCGTGCCGGGCTGCACCTCGGGGACGTCGCCGTTGAGGATGTGCAGGTCCGTCCCGCAGATCGTGACGGCGTCCACGCGTACGACGGCGTCGGTGGGCTCCTTGATCGCGGGATCGGGGACCTCTTCCCAGGCGGACTGCCCGGGGCCGTGGAAGACGAAGGCCTTCATGGGATCACTCACCGTCCTTGGTCCGGTGCGGTCCGGTGCGGGGCACGGGGCCGGGGAGCGTCGGCGGCGGGTGCCGGCCGGGCGCCCGGGTACTGCCGGTATTGCCCCGCAGATCCAGCTTGTCCTGTCCCGAACGGGTCCGCTTGGGCCGTTCGGACTCCGTCCCCCGCCGGACGGCCCTGCGCGCGGGAGCACCGGAACACGTGCCGTTCGGACCCTGCCGCCATGATTCGAAGAGGGCCGAACGGCCCTTCCGTACGGCCCGCCGACTGCACTTGTGTGTGTCCATGGACGACAACCACACCAGGTCCGCGTCGTACCACACGGCACGTACCGACGGCGGCACCACCGTCGTCACTCTGCACGGCGAAATAGACCTCCTCGCGGTTCCGGTCCTCTCCGCGGCCCTGGACGCCCTGACGGCCGGTGCGGAGCCCGATCTGGTGCTCGACCTGAGCCCCGTCTCCTTCATCGACTGCACCGGCCTCAGCCTGCTGTGCCGGGCCCGCAACCGGGTCCGGTCCCGCATCGGCAGACTCCGGCTGGTCGTGCCCGGCGGCGGCTTGCTGCGAATGCTGCACTGCACGGGCCTCAGCGGCGCCTTCGAGCTGTATCCCGGCCTCAGCGAGGCCCTCGGCAGCAAGGACTTATCGGGACCAGCCTCCCTCGCGCCCGCCTGCCGCTCTCCCGCTAGGGGCTGAACGGCCCCTGCCAGCGGCGGAGTTGGTCCCGGGCAGCCCCATGGTGGTCCCTGGTCGGCCCATGTCCCGGTACTCGGGCGGCTGCCACCGTCGGAGATGTCGTCCGGGCTCGCCTCACGCTTCAGCACCACGGCGAGGTCGGTGAGGGAGCCGTCCTCGACGGGCACCCGGACCGCGATCCCGTCCAGCGCGCCTGCCAGCCCCGGCGCCACCGGGCCCACCGCGCGGGCCGCGCCCGTGCCGGTCGGGATGATGCTCAGGGCAGCCGAGCGGGCCCGGCGCAGGTCCTTGTGCGGGCCGTCGAGCAGGGACTGGTCGTTGGTGCAGCCGTGGATGGTGGTCATCACGCCGCGTTCGATGCCGAAGGCCTCGTCGAGGACCTTCACCATCGGGGCGACGCAGTTGGTGGTGCAGGAGACGGCGGAGACGATCTGGTGCTGGTGCTGGTGCTGGTGCTGGTGCCGGTCGTAGGTCTGGTCGTTGACGCCCATGACGATGGTGGCGTCGACACCCTTGCCCGGTGCCGACAGCAGGACCGTGTGGGCGCCCGCCTTCAGGTGCAGGGCGGCGGAGTCCCGGTCACGGAACCGGCCGGTGGACTCGACGACGATGCCGGCGCCGTGGTCCAGCCAGTTCAGGGCTGCCGGGTCGCGCTCGGCGGTGACGGCGATACGGCGCCCGTCGACGGTGATCGAACCGTCGTCGTGGACGACGTCGCGCCCGATGTGCCCGAACGTCGAGTCGTGCTCCAGGAGATGGGCGAGCGTCGCGGGCGAGGTGATGTCGTTGATCGCGACGACCTGGACGTCCTGGGTGCCCGCGTCGGCGCGGTCGAGTGCGGCGCGCAGGTAGGTACGGCCGATCCGGCCGAAGCCGCTGATGCCGACACGTACGGGCATGGTGACGAACTCCTTTCTGGGGGTGTCGGTGTTCAGCCGGTCCAGGTCCAGTCGGCGACCTCGGGCAGGTCGGTGCCGTGCTCGCGGATCCAGGCCTGGTGCCGGGTGCGTACGTCGGCCATCTGCTGGCGTACGGCGGCCGCGCGGACCGCGAGGCCGGGGACGCGGTCGATGACGTCCATGACCAGGCGGTAGCGGTCCAGGTCGTTGCGGACGACCATGTCGAACGGGGTGGTCGTGGTGCCGGACTCCTTGTAGCCGCGCACATGCAGGTTGGCGTGGCCGGTGCGGCGGTAGGCGAGGCGGTGGATCAGCCAGGGGTAGCCGTGGTAGGCGAAGATCACCGGCTTGTCGGTGGTGAACAGGCCGTCGTACTCGAAGTCGGTCATCCCGTGCGGGTGCTCCTCCTTCGGGAGCAGCCGGGTCATGTCGACGACGTTCACCACCCGCACGGCCAGCTGCGGCAGGTGCCGGCGCAGCAGCTGGGCGGCGGCGAGGATCTCCTGGGTGGGCACGTCGCCGGCACAGGCGAGGACGACGTCGGGCTCGCGGGAGCCGTTCTCGGTGCCGGCCCACTCCCAGATCCCGGCGCCGCGCGCGCAGTGCACCCGGGCCTGGTCCATGGACAGCCAGTCGAAGCAGGGCTGCTTGCCCGCCACGATCACATTCACGTAGTCGCGGCTGCGCAGGGCGTGGTCGGCCACGGAGAGGAGGGTGTTGGCGTCCGGGGGGAGGTAGACGCGTACGACCTCGGGGCTCTTGTTCAGGACGTGGTCGACGAAGCCGGGGTCCTGGTGCGAGAAGCCGTTGTGGTCCTGGCGCCAGACGTGCGAGGTCAGCAGGTAGTTGAGCGAGGGGATGGGCGCGCGCCAGGCCAGCTCCCGGGACGTCTTCAGCCACTTGATGTGCTGGTTGACCATCGAGTCGACGATGTGCACGAACGCCTCGTAGCAGGAGAACAGTCCGTGCCGGCCGGTGAGGAGGTAGCCCTCCAGCCAGCCCTGGCAGAGGTGTTCGGAGAGGATCTCCATCACCCGGCCGTGGTGTTCCAGGTGCTCGTCGACCGGTAGCCGCTCGGCCTGCCAGGCCTTGCCGCTGACGTCGAAGACGGCCTGGAGCCGGTTGGAGGCGGTCTCGTCGGGGCCGACGATGCGGAAGTCCCGGCGCAGCCGCGTGTCCTTCATGACCCGGGCGAGGAGGTCGCCGAGGACCCGGGTGGGCTCGTGCAGGGTGGTGCCCGGCTTGTCCACGGGGACGGCGAACTCGTCGAGGCCGGCCAGGGGCAGGTCGCGGACGAGCAGGCCGCCGTTGGCGTACGGTGACGAGCCCAGCCTCCGGGCACCGTCGGGGACACAGGCGAGCACGTCGGCGGACGGCCTCCCGTCGGGGCCGAAGAGCTCCTCGGGCCGGTACGACCGCAGCCACGCCTCCAGCTGCCGCAGGTGCTCGGGGTTCTCGCGGACTCCGGCGAGCGGGACCTGGTGGGCCCGCCAGGTGCCCTCGACGGGCAAGCCGTCCACCTCGGCCGGGCCTGTCCACCCCTTGGGCGTGCGCAGCACGATCATCGGCCAGTGCACCCGCTCGGTGACACCGTCCTCGCGGGCCGAGCGCTGCATCACGGCGATGCGGTCCAGGGCGTCGTCCATCGCCGCCGCCATGGCGCGGTGGACCTCGCGCGGGTCGTCGCCCGTGACATGGATCGGTTCGTGGCCGTAGCCGCGCAGCAACGAGTCGAGTTCGGCCTCGGGCAGCCGGGAGAGGACGGTCGGGTTGGCGATCTTGTAGCCGTTGAGGTGCAGGATCGGCAGCACGGCGCCGTCGTGCGCCGGGTCGAGGAACTTGTTGGAGTGCCAGGAGGCGGCCAGCGGCCCGGTCTCCGCCTCGCCGTCGCCGATCACGCAGGCGACCAGCAGATCCGGGTTGTCCAGGGCGGCGCCGTAGGCGTGCGCGAGGGAGTAGCCGAGCTCGCCGCCCTCGTGGATCGAGCCGGGCGTTTCCGGGGCCACATGGCTCGGTACACCACCGGGGAAGGAGAACTGCTTGAAGAGCAGGCCCATCCCCGCCGCGTCCCGCGACACGTCCGGGTAGGTCTCGCTGTAGCTGCCCTCCAGCCAGGAGTTGGCCAGCACGGACGGACCCCCGTGCCCGGGCCCCCACACGCACAATGCGTCGAGTCCGCGGGCCTTGATCACCCGGTTGAGGTGGGTGTACACGAGGTTCAGGCCGGGTGAGGTGCCCCAGTGGCCGAGCAGCCGGGGCTTGATGTGCTCCGGCCTGAGGGGCTCGGTGAGCAGCGGGTTGGACATCAGGTAGATCTGCCCCGCCGCGAGGTAGTTGGCGGCACGCCAGTGGGCGTCCAGGGTGCGCAGCTCGTCGTCGGAAAGTACGGTGGCGTCCTGGTGTTCGACCTTGGACATGAGATGGCTCCGTGAGTCAGTCATCGGGCGGTGGAGGCGGCATGGCCGGCAAGAAGGCGGCGGAGCTGCCGCGCAAGGTGTACGAAGCGGAGCTGCTCCGTCTGCAGGCGGAGTTGGCGAAGCTGCAGGAGTGGGTACGGGCCACGGGTGCCCGTCTTGTGGTGATCTTCGAGGGGCGGGACGCGGCCGGCAAAGGCGGCACGATCAAACGGGTGACGGAGAACCTCAACCCGCGCATCGCCCGGATCGCGGCGCTCCCCAAGCCCACCGAGCGCGAGCGCACCCAGTGGTACTTCCAGCGGTACGTGGAGCACCTGCCGGCCGCCGGGGAGATGGTGCTGTTCGACCGGTCCTGGTACAACCGGGCCGGGGTCGAGCATGTGATGGGCTTCTGTACCGCAGAGGAGTACCAGCTGTTCCTGCGGCAGTGCCCGATCTTCGAGCGGATGCTGGTCGAGTCGGGGATCCTGCTGCGCAAGTACTGGTTCTCGGTGAGCGACACCGAGCAGCAGGAGCGTTTCCGCAAGCGTCTGGAGGACCCGCTGCGGCGCTGGAAGCTGTCGCCGATGGACCTGGAGTCGATCACCCACTGGGAGGCGTACTCCCGGGCCAAGGACGAGATGCTGGTGCACACCGACGTCCCCGAGTCTCCCTGGTACGTCGTGGAGAGCGACGACAAGCGCCGGGCGCGGCTGAACATGATCGCGCACCTGCTGTCGACCCTCCCGTACCACGACGTGCCGCCGCCGGTGCTGAAGCTCCCGAAACGGCCTCCGTCGACCGGCTACGAGCGCCCGCCGCGGGATCTGCAGACCTACGTCCCCGACCATGCGGCGAGCCTCTGAGCGGCCGGTCATCGCGGTCACGTCCGTTCGGGTACGACGGCGACCGGGCAGGCGGCGTGGTGCAGGACCCCGTGGGCCACCCGGCCGAGCTGGAGCCCGAGGTGTCCGGTGTTGCGCCGGGCGCCCACCACCAGCAGGTCGGCCGTGTGGGAGGCGGCCAGCAGTACCTGACGGGCGGGGCCCTCGACGGTCTGCCGGTACATACGCGCCTGCTCCGGTACGTCGCGCAGCGCCTCCTCCAGGGTGTCCACGGCCTGCTGCTCGTGCAGCCGGGCGGGCTCCCCGGACAGCAATGGGTGGTCGGTGGTCTCGCGGGCCGGGCACCGCCAGGCCCGTACGGCGTCGACCTCGGCGCCCCGTAGTTCGGCCTCCCGCAGAGCGAAGCCCACGGCCTCCTTGCCGCCGACGCCCAGCACGATCCGGCCGCCGCTTCCGGTGCGGACCTCGTTGTCGTGGCTGCCACGGAGCACGATCACCGGGCAGTGGGCCCGCGCGGCGACGGTCAGGTCGACCGAGCCGAGCAGCATCTCGACGAAGCCGCTGCGTCCCCGGGAGCCCAGCACCAGCGCGGCGGCCTCGCGGCTCTCGTGCACCAGCGCGTACTCCGGCTCCTCCGGCAGGATGCCGGTGGTGACCTTCAGGCCGGGCTGCCGGCGGTGGGCCCGCTGAGCGGCGATGTCGACCACGTCCTCTGCCATCAGCTCGTCGGACGGCTTGGTGAGATCGTCGGTGAGCGACTCGCCCTCGTACCGTTCCCACAGCGAGGCGTACACCAGCCGGAGCGACGCCCCGCGCAGGACGGCCTCGTCGGCCGCCCAGTCGACGGCCCGCAGGCTGGACTCGGAGCCGTCGACCCCGACCACGACGGGCAGGTCCACGGTGCTCACCGCCCCGCGCCCATGTCGAACACGATCCGGGCCTTGACCTGGTCGCGCAGCACGTCCTCGATCGACTCGTTGACGGCGGCCAGGCGCAGCGCGACGCCCGTGGTCAGGGCCACGCCGACGCCGAGGAGGCCGAGCATGAACAGCCAGTCGGCCCAGGTGTCCCCGGCCCAGGAGTGGAAGGTGGATTCCAGCGGGCCGGCGGCGACGGAGCTGAGGAAGCCCTTGGCCGGCGAACCGCCGTCGATCCAGCCCTTGCCGGACGGGGTGGCGTAGCCGAAGCCGAAGGTCTTGTCGAGGAAGGCCCACAGGAAGACGAACCCGGTGAGCAGTCGCAGGGAGCCGAAGACGTAGGCCCGCGCGGTGTGCGCGTCGGTCACCGCCGCCACGGCGGACCCGGAGGCGGTCCGAGGCCGGCGGAAGGACGGCAGGTGGAAGCCGGAGCCACGGTGAGCGTGCTCGTGCACGGCCATGGTGGTGATCCCTTCAGGGAGTCGGGTGGATGGTCCGTTCGCTGTCTGACGCCCTTTACTCTCGTGGTGCGCGCACGCCCGCGCCGGATGCCGAAGGTCCGCACCGGTTGGGCTGAACGGCCCTGTCCGCCGGGCCTGTTCGGCATGTGCACGGCGTTTGCGCCGCGGCCCGGTACGGTCCGGTGGATGCTGGGATCGCCAGGCGAAAGGCGGCGCATGACCGACGGCAGAGGCAGACACCCGGGTTGGCACCGCCTCGCGCCCGGACTCGCCTCGCTGCTCGGCTACCGGCGTGCCTGGCTGCGGGGTGACCTGCTGGCCGGTGTGACCGTCGCCGCGTACTTGGTACCGCAGGTCATGGCGTACGCAGGAGTCGCAGGCCTGCCTCCGGTCGCCGGCCTCTGGGCGATCCTGCCCGCTCTGGCCCTGTACGCCCTGTTCGGCTCCTCCCGGCTGCTGTCGGTGGGCCCGGAGTCGACGACCGCCCTGATGACGGCCACTGTGGTCGCCCCGCTAGCCATCGGCGACCCCGGCCGGTACGCCGAACTGGCGGCCGGCCTGGCCGCCACGGTCGGCCTGCTCTGCCTGATCGCACGGGCGGTACGCCTCGGCTTCCTCGCGGACCTTCTGTCCCGCCCGGTGCTGATCGGTTACCTGGCCGGCGTGGCCCTGATCATGATGGTGGACCAGCTGCCCAAACTCACCGGGGTACGCACCACGGGAGCCGAGTTCTTCCCCCAGCTCTGGTCGCTCCTGACACACGTGGGGGAGATCGATCCGGCCACCCTCGTCTTCTCGGCCGTGACGCTGGTCTTCCTCCTCCTCGTGACGCGATACGTCCGCTTGCTCCCCGGCCCGCTCCTGGCAGTGGTCCTGGGCACGGCGGCCGTGGTGGCCTTCGACCTCGACGACCGTTACGGCATCAAGGCCATCGGCACGGTCCCGTCAGGGCTGCCCGACCTCGCCGTACCGGACCTCACCGAGATTCCGCACCTGGTCCTGCCCGCACTCGGCGTCCTCCTGGTGGCCTACACGGACTTCATCCTCACCGCCCGCGCCTTCAACGGTCGGGACCCGGACGACCGCCCCGGACTGGACGCGAACCAGGAGTTCCTGGCCCTGGGCGCCGCCAACCTCGGCGCGAGCGCCCTGCACGGCTTCCCGGTGAGCAGCAGCGCCAGCCGCACCGCCCTGGCCACTTCGGCGGGCGCCCGCAGCCAGGCCTATTCGCTGGTCGCCGGTGCCCTGGTGCTGGCCGTACTGCTGTTCCTCAGCCCCCTCCTCACCCGGACGCCCGCCGCGGTGCTCGGCGCGCTGGTCGTGTACGCGGCGATCCGCATGATCGACCTCGCCGGCTTCCGCCGCCTGGCCTCCTTCCGCCGCCGCGAACTGCTGCTCGCGCTCGGCTGCCTGGCCGGGGTCCTCGCTCTGGACATCCTCTACGGCGTGCTGGTCGCTGTCGGCCTGTCGGTGGCCGAACTGCTCACGCGCGTGGCGCGCCCGCACGACGCGATCGAGGGCCTGGTGCCCGGCGTGGCCGGCATGCACGACATCGACGACTACCCCTCCGCCCGCACGATCCCCGGTCTCCTGGTCTACCGCTACGACTCACCGTTGTTCTTCGCCAACGCCGAGAACTTCCACCGCCGCGCCCTGGCCGCCGTCGACGAACAGACCGAACCCGTCCGCTGGTTCGTCCTCAACACCGAGGCCAACGTGGAGGTCGACATCACCGCCCTCGACGCGGTCGACGAACTCCGCCGCGAACTCACCGCCCGCGGCGTGGTGTTCGCCCTGGCCCGGGTGAAACAGGACCTCCTGGACAGCCTGAACGCCTACGGTCTCACCGACGCGGTCGGCCCGGACCGTATCTTCCCGACCCTGCCGACCGCGGTGTCGGCGTACCGGCAGTGGCTGGCGGCGCACCCCGAGAAGTCCTGACGGACTCTCCCGACCTCACCAGGAAGGGACACCCAAGGGCACAGGGGCCCGACTGCCGTCCCACTGGACGTAGACGCGCGTGGGCATGTCCAGTCCTGCCGAGCTCACGATGAAGAAGGCATGACCTTCACCAGGATGCAGGGTCACTCCGTCCGGCAGATTTCGGCCCTGCCCATCCACTCCGGCCTGCGTGATGGCCACGGCGTCGGCCACGGCCGTTCCGCATCCTTAGCGGCCACAGCGGCCACAGCGGCCACAGCGGACCGGACGGCGGCCTCGGCCGACGTGGCCGAAGCGTCCGCGGACTTCTTGCCGTCCCCGCGATCCTTGACACTGCCCCATAGAGCACCGGCCGACAGCACCAGCGCAGCCCATGCGGGCAGATCTCCCCAATCCATGACAGGACGTCAGCCCGACGGACCGACAGTCCCTCTACGCACGCTGGTCCAGAGCGCCGGACCGGGCTCGGACCTGTCACTTCGTTGGCATGGGCGGGGACGCCGGCGGCCGTACTCCTATCGGCGCAGGATCTGGCCGTTGGAGCACCGCCGTTGGAGAACGTGGAGTCGGGGGTGCCGGTGAGGTGGCTTGCCCGGGGGGCCGCACCGGCATCACTCACGCAGGCCTCAGAGCAGTCAGAGCTGACCCGCCTTGCCGCCAACAAGCTCTCGCAGGCCGCCCTCACCTCTGATGTAATAGGTGCACTACGGAATCGTTGCTTACATCGGGAGAGGCTTTGTCTTTCAGGAACACGGCCGAAGCTGTAGGAGCATGGGTCGACGGCTGGGCCGTTTCACGTGGCGCGGCCGAACCGGCGCCCTGCCCCTGGGGTTTCACCATCGATGTCGGCCTGTCCACCCACGTCATGCGCCACGTCCTGACCAACGCCGACGAGGCGACCGTCCGCAAGATCACCGAGAACGCCACCACCCCGGGCGTCTGGCTGAAGACGTTCGTATCACCGGAGATGCTCACCCCCTGGCTGGCCCCCGGCTGGTCCGTGGCAGGCGGTCCGGGCTTCCTGATGTCCGCCCCGCTGCGTGCCTCCCACGCCGAGGTCCCCGACGGCTACCGGCTGCGCACCTGGGGCCGCGCCGATGTGATCCGCACCCTGGTGCGCACCGCAGACGGCGCCTTCGCCGCCCGCGGTCAGACCGCCGTCACCGGATCCACCGCCGTTGTCGACCAGGTGGAGACCGATCCGGCCCACCAGCGCCGCGGCCTGGGGCGCCTGGTGATGGGTACGCTCGCCAACGCTGCAGCCGGACAGGGTGCCACAGTGGGCGTCTTGGGTGCGACGCCGGAAGGCCGGGCCCTGTACGAGACAGTCGGATGGCACGTTCTCGCCCCGCTCACCAGCGCTACGCGAGGCCCAGGCCCGGTCGAGGCATGAGCAGAGGGAAGAACAAGCAGTAGAGACGACCACGCGCACTCCCGCCCGACCGAACGGGAGATGCACAGCCGTCGTCCCACCGCGAGGCTCCAACTGGCGCCAAAGCTCGCGAACATCACGCTCAACGACAAACGACATCTCCACCCGTGGACATGGCCAATCCGTCCGCCAACGCGAAGGGAATCCCGTGTGCCGTGTACTTCGCCGCGCCCAGCTTGTGGAAGGGCAGGACGTCGACCCGCTGGACCGCCGGGAGCTCGCCGACGAAGCGGGCGAGGCCGTCGATGGGCTGTGGGGCGTCGGTCCAGGCGGGTGGCGAAGCTGAGGGTGGGGGCCAGTTCGCCGCCGGTGAGGGCGTGGTAGGTGGGTACGTCGAAGGACTTGATGTCCAGGAGGACCAGGTCGGCGTCGGCGAGGAGTTGTCGCGCGGGAAGAGGTGGTTGGGCAGCGGTGGAAGCGCGAAGTCGTCGGCGTCGAGCGCGTTCCGGACCAGGCGGTGCGGGGTGGCCAGCGGCAGGTCGCTCTTGAGGATCCCGCCGGTCAGGTAGTCGGCCAGGGTGTCCCCGTCGAGTTCGGCGCACAGCACGCGGACCGGGTCGATGAGCGCGGGGCCGACGGTGGCGGGGGTGATGACGCGGTCGAGCAGCCAGTCCCGGGCGCCGTCGGCGTCGAGGGCCTGGGCGAGCAGGTCGGCGAAGTAGTTTGCGGCGACGGCGACGGTCGTGTCGCGGGCCGGCCGCCGCCCGGTGAGGTTGATCGCAGCGGGGATCCAGAGCCCGACCAGCGCGAGAAGCACCGAGAGCCACATCCGGTGACCGGTGTTGACGAAGACCTCGACATAGCCGACCCAGGCCACCACGATCGCCGCGTTGCCCGCCCAGGCGGTGATCCAGTACGACCAGGCGTTCAGGAACCCCGCGAACTCACCGAAGGCCTCGCGGGCGTAGACATACAGCCCGCCGCTCGCGGTGGTCCGCCCGGCGAGCGCGCCGAAGGCCATCGCCAGGGCCATCGCTCCGAGGGTGACGACGCCGAACGCGACCAGCGCGATCGGCCCGTACGGCGCCAGCGCCGAGGGCAGGGCGAAGACGCCGGTGCCGAGATGCTGCCGATCACGAGAGCGGAGGCGGCGGGGAGGCCGAGGGCCGCCATGGGGGCGCCTCGCTTCCTGCTCGTCGGGGTCGTGGACATGACTGTGCTCCCTGAGCCTGGCGCTGTGGATGAGCAGCCGGTGCGGGACTGATCGTTCTGCGTCACAGCGGGGTGCGGGGAGCGGCCGTACGGTCTCGGGGACGTACTGAAGGTCCCGGAAGGCCGGGCCCACTCGGCCCATGGCAGATCCGGGGCCTCCACCGCACGCTGGAGGCAGTTGTCCGTACGCGGCGCCCGGGAGGTACGCCATGAACACCGCTCCGACCACCACCATGCTGCGCGGGCTTCCCACCGGTCACCGGGAACGGCTTATGCGCCTCGCCCGTGAGGTCTCCTTCCCGCAGGGGACCCGGCTCTTCGAGGAAGGCGGTCGCGCCGACCGCTTCTGGATCATCCGCTCCGGCCGGGTCGAACTCGACATGCACGTGCCCGGCCGCCGGGCGGCCGTCATCGAGAACCTCGGGCCCAACGAACTGATCGGCTGGTCCTGGCTGTTCGCACCCCATGCGTGGCACATGGGCGCCGAGGCGACGACACCGGTAAGGGCCTACGAGTTCGACGCCACGGCCGTCCTGTCCATGTGCCAGGACGACCCGTCGCTGGGCAACGCCGTAAGCCAGTGGGTGGGCCAGGTACTCGCCCACCGCCTGCGTGCGGCCCGGACCCGGCTGCTGGACCTGTACGCCCCGTACGGCGCCGGCGCGAGCATCTGACGCGAGGAAGTGACCATGCACGGCACACCCCACATCGTGAGCGACGCCATGACGCAGACCGCCCGCACCATGGCACGGGCCAAGGTCAAGCGGCTCCCCGTGGTGGACGACCTCGGTGCGCTCCAGGGTGTGGTCAGCCGGGCCGACCTTCTCAAGGTCTTCCTGCGCGATGACGAGGAGATCGCCGAGGAGATACGGCGCGAGGTCGTTTCCTACCTCTTCCCACCGCCCTCCTCGACGCTGCACGTCGGCGTCCGGGAGGGAGTGGTGAAGCTCGTAGGCCGGATCCGGGACACGTCCCTCGTCCCCGTTGCGGCGCGTCTGGTCCGGGCCGTCGAAGGGGTGGTCGACGTGGAATTCGAGCTGACCGCCGACCGTCCGGACGAGGCAAGTGGGGCCGGTCGGCCCTAGTACAACCGGCCCCGGCGGACAATGATCGTCGTGGGCAGCCCGCAGTCTGCCCTTCATCCCGGGAACAAGGGGACGTCATATGGCAGAGCCGCGCACCTTCACGGAACAGGACCCGATCCGCGTGTTCCTGCTCGATGACCACGAGGTCGTCCGGCGTGGCCTGACTGATCTGCTCGACGCGGAGCCCGACATCTCGGTCGTCGGCGACGCCGGCACCGTCCAGCACGCCCTCGCCCGCGGCCCCGCCCTGCGCCCGCATGTCGCCGTCCTCGACGTCCGCCTGCCCGACGGCGACGGGATCACGGTCTGCCGGGAGCTGCGCGACCAGATGCCGGAGCTGGCCTGCCTCATGCTGACGTCGTTCGACGACGAGGACGCCCTGCTGGACGCGATCATGGCGGGAGCGTCCGGTTACGTCCTGAAGCAGATCAAGGGCTCGGACCTGGTCTCGGCGGTACGCACGGTCGCCTCCGGTCAGTCGATGCTCGACCCCGCGACCACGGCCCGCCTCATGCGCTCGCTGCGCGCCGACCCCGCGGAGACCCCCTCCGTGCCGCCGGAGCTGGCGAGCCTGTCCCCCCGCGAACGCGACATCCTCGCTCTGATCGGGGACGGCCTCACCAACCGCGAGATCGGCAAGAAGCTCTACCTCTCCGAGAAGACCGTCAAGAACCACATCTCCCGCCTGCTCGCCAAGCTGGGAGTCCAGCGCCGGGTCCAGGCCGCGGTACTCGCCTCGCATGTGGAGCAACCGGAGTCGGGGGACCGTCCGGCCAGGTGAGCCCGGCCGGAGGGCCCTCTCGCCGGCCTGGTCGCCAGTGCCTGCTGCGCCGCCCGGAACCGCATGCACTGTTCGGCACTTGCCGGTCTGCGCTCAAGGCCCCTCGGGACGCACGATCACCACCGGACAGCTCGCGTGCTGCGAGACGTGCATGCTGACCGACCCGAGCAGCGCACGCGCGAACCCGCCTCTGCCCCGGCTGCCGACGACCAGGACCTCAGCCCCCTCCGCGGCCCGCAACAGTACGTCGGTCGGGTTGCCGTGCACCAGGTGTGTCGTCAAGGCCCCGGCTCCGTCCGCGCCGAGCACGTCGGTCAGCTCATGCCGCATCCGCTCCCGGGCTTCCTCCTCGTCGATGTCCATGTCCACCGCGGGCCCCGACCAGCCGGACGACGTCTCGGTCTGGTGGGGCTACGGCCTCTTCCCCGGCCGCGCCGGCGACCACACTCCCAAGCCGATGACCATGTGCTCCGGCCGGGAGATCCTCGAAGAGGTCCTGCACCACCTGCACTTCGACGACCGGACCAGTGCCCGCGTCCTGGAGACCTCCACGGTCATCCCGTGCGTGATGCCCTACATCACCAGCCAGTTCCTGAACCGCCGCCGCGACGATCGCCCCGAGGTCGTGCCCGAGGGCTCGATCAACCTCGCTTTCATCGGCCAGTTCGCCGAGGTACCGGACGACGTCGTCTTCACGGTCGAGTACTCCGTACGCACGGCGTGGACGGCGGTGTCCCAACTGCTCCACCTCGACAAGCAACCGCCGGCCGTCTACAAGGGCCACCATGATCCCCACGTCCTGGCGGCCGCACTGGAGACCATGCACCACCGCTAGCCGGTGCGGCGAACGAGTCTGTTTCGCGGCAACAGCACGTGCTTCCGAGTCCGAGCGGCATCCGACAGCGAACCGAACGGTCCTTCCTGCAAGGGCCGTTCGAGAGTTCGGCGAGTGCGATCGGCCTCTCCGTACGAGCCCTGGACCTGGCCGCGGACGAGGCGGATCGACGCGGTACGCGACTGCGCGTCCTCCGCTCCTGGACGCGTAGGCAGGCAACCCAGGACCTCGCTCCCGGCGTCGAAATCGAGCACCGCACGGTCCGCGCCACCCCGCCGTACGCACTTGTCGACATCACCCGTGAAGTGGCAGTCGTCGTCATCGAAACCCCTGAACCTGTCGGCCGTTGCCGAGCCCGTATCGGGCTCGTCGCCCACGTCCTCCTCCGCCATTCCCACTGCCCCGTTCTTGTCGTCCCCACCGGCTGATCTATGCACAAGGTCAGTCCGTCGCCAGAGCAGCTGGGCGTACGGCATCTGGCCCGAAGCGTCGACGGGCGCGGTCTGCGGCGGCTTCGACCGCACGGGCACGCGTATCACCAGCATCCAGAGAAAGCTGCCAGTAGGCGCTGTCGGCCGGCAGCAGGTCGTCGGCGCGGATCGTGTAGGCACGGACTCTTGCCCGTTGCAGCCCGAGCGAGGCCAGCAGGCCCAGGGCGGCCGTGGCGAGGGCAGGTGAGTGGCTGGTGGGTTCCGGCAGGGTGCGGGTGCGTGTGGTGGAGCTGCGGTCGGCGTACCGGACCGTGAGGGTGAGCCGCCGCGCGATCTGGCTTTCACCACGCAGGCGTTGGCCGATCTGGTCGGCAAGCCCCAGGACTGCCCGGTGATGTTGTGCCGGGTCGAGGCAGTCCCGTTCCAGTACGAGGTCGGTGGTCAGGTGCGCGGCTGGTTCCGCCGGGGCGACCGGGCGAGGATCGTGGCCGCGGGCGCGCTCGGCCAGCAGCCGGGCGGGGCCTACGCCGAGGAGTCGCTGCAACGTCCCGGCGGGCAGATCGCTGACCTGGCCGATGGTGTGCAGGCCGTATCTGCTGAGCGTATCCGCGGTGGTGCGGCCGATCCCCGGGAGCGCGGTGACCGGGCGCGGGTACAGCCAGTCGGCCGCGTCGGCGGTGGGTACCCAGGTGGTCTCTCCCGGTGCGGACGCGTCGGCCGCCATGGCGGCCAGCATGCGGTTGCCCGCGAGTCCGGCGCTGCTGTCGATGTCATAGAGGGCCTTCAGTCTGAGCTTCGCCAGCTGGACCACGTCGTAAGGAGACAGGTCGAAGTATCTGAGTGCCGACGTCAGGTCCAGTTGTACGGCGTTGGGCGGGATGACCTGGACGTGCGGCGTGATACCAGACACCAGTTTGATTATGTCGGCGTACTGGTCCTCGGTCGGTGTCGCGTGCAGGTGGAGGTGGGCGATGTGCCGCTGCCGCGTACTGATCCCGCTCATCCCGCGCTCCCCGGGCTTCGGTGGCCGAACTTCTTCAGATCGGCGGAGCGGGTACCGGCGGGCTGGAGGTCGGCGTACGGATGCAGCCGCGCGCCCGCGGTGCCGTCGACCAGGGTGCGGTGCGGCTGGGCGGGGGTCGGGTGCGGGCGGCTCTCGCCGAGGAGGGCGAGCGCGGCCTCGGGGCCGTTGTCGCGGCGGGCGGCGGCGATCTCGTCTAGGTCCCAGGCCATGGTGCCGACGACGGTACGACGGGTGCCGCGCACCTGGACCGTGCCGCGGACGAGGAGCAGTCCGCTGTGGAAGACGGTGTGTGCGCAGGCCGGGTGGGAGTCCTCGAAGAAGGCCAGGTCGACCAGGCCGGACCCGTCCTCCAGGGTGACGAAGATGATCCGCTTGCCGCTCGCGATCGGCGGCGTCTGGGTCGAGGCCCGCACCCCCGCGACCAGGACCTGCTGACCGGCCCGCAGCCCGGCCAGGTGGGCCGCGTCGGTCGCGCCGATCTCGCGCAGCAGCCGGTGGTGGTGCTCCATCAGGTGCCGGGAGATGTCGATGCCGAGGGTGCTCAGTTCGGCGCTCAGTGCCTCCCGCCCGGTCATCTCCGGCAGCCCGCTCGGCTCCGCCCCGCCGACAGCGCCCGCGACGATGGGCAGTTGACCCTCGTGCGCGGACCGGGCCCGGGACTGCCGGTGCAACTCCGAGATCTGGAGCAGCAGATCACGCCGGGTGAGCCGGCCGTCGTGGAGCGGGTTCAGGGCGCCGATCTCCGCCAGGCGTTCGGCGACGGGTCTGCTGGGGTGTGCCCGCTGCCAGAAGTCCGACAGCGATCCGTACGGCTGCCCCTCCTCGATCCGCGCACACTCCTCCTCACTGATGCCGTGCACCGCGGACAGCGCCAGCCGCACACCCCACCGGTCTCCGTCGGCCTTCTCCACCGTGTGTCTCACCTGGGAGTGGTTGACGTCGACGGGCAGGACGGGGACCCCACGGCGACGGGCGTCGGAGACGAGGACCCGCTTGGGCCACATCCCGGGGTCGTGTTCGAGCAGACCGGCCAGCAGGAACGCCGGGTAGTGCGCCTTGAGCCAGGCGCTCTGGAGGGCGGGTACGGCGAAGGCGACCGCGTGGGCGCGGCAGAAACCGTAGGCACCGAAGGCTTCGACGGTGTTCCAGACCTCGTCCCGGACGGCCGTGCTGTAGCCACGCGCGCGTGCCTTGCCGTGGAACCAGTCCTTGATCCTGGGCAGTTGCTCCTTGTCGCCGAGCGCCCGCCGGGTGATCTCCGCGAAGGCCCGGTCGCAGCCGGTCAGCACCGAGAGCGTCTCGATGATCTGCTCGTGCCAGATGGTCACCCCGTAGGTGTCGGAGAGGACTGGTTCGAGGTCCGGGTGGGCGTAGTCGGGTGTGCCGCCGTGGCGGGCGGCGATGTACCGCTCGGGCATGCCGCCGGCGACCGGGCCGGGGCGGAAGAGGCTGATGTCGGCGATGACGTCCTGGACGTCTCGGGGCTGGAGCCGGGACAGGAGGTCCTGCTGGCCGGGGGACTCCAGTTGGAACAGGCCCAGGGTCTGGCTCTCCTGGATGAGCTTGAACGCGAAGACGTCGTCGAGCGGTACCTGTTCGGGGTCGTCCAGATCAATTCTGCTGCCGGTGGTGCGTTCGATCTCCGTGACCGCGTGGGCCATCGCGGACTGCATCCGCACGCCCAGGACGTCGAGTTTGATGTTGCCGAGCGCCTCGATCTCCTCCTTCGCGGCCATGGCCATGGGGTAGTCGCCCTGCGGGGTGGGCTGCACCGGCAGCCGGTCCAGGAGGGTCGCGTCGCTGATGACCACGCCGCAGGGGTGCATGGCCATGCCGTGGACCAGGGAGTCGAGGCCTTCGGCGAGCTCCCACAGGGGCCCGTACCGGTGTGCCTCGGTGGCCAGCTGTCGTAGCTCGGGCAGTTCGGCGAGGGCGCCGGTGATGTCGGAGGCGCGCAGGTGCGGGAAGCTCTTGGCGATCCGGTCGATGTCGGCGGGCGCGATGCCGAGAGCGAGGCCGGTGTCCCTGAGAGCCCGGCGCGCCCGGTAGGTCTCGGGCATGGCGGTGACCGCCACCCGCTCCTTCCCGAAGCGTTCGAAGATCGTGTCGTAGCACTCCAGCCGGCGGGCGGATTCCACGTCGATGTCGATGTCGGGCAGGGACGCCCGGCGCGTGCTCAGGAAGCGTTCGAACAGGAGGCGGTGGTCGAGCGGGTTGGCGGTGGCGATGTCCAGGGCGTGGCAGACCAGGGAGCCGGCGCCGGAGCCGCGGGCCGCGACCCGGATGCCCTTGGCCCGGATGTCGGCGACGACCTGGGCCACGGCGAGGAAGTACGAGTCGTAACCCAGCTCGGAGATCACCTTGAGCTCTTCGTCCAGCCGGTCGAGCGCCGTACGGTCGCGGTCCAGGCCGCGCCTGGCCAGGCCGGCCTCGCACTGCCTGCGCAGCAGCTGCGCGGCTCCGCCCGCTCGGGGTTCGGCGCCGAAGAGCGAGGGTTCCGGGAAGTGCCGAGCGCCGAGCCCGAGGTCGGACACCGGATCCACGGTGCACGCGGTCGCGGTGTCCGCGGTGTCCGCCAGGAGCCGGCGGGCCCGGCGGATGTCTCCTCCGGCGCATTCGACGATCATTCGCGCGACGGTCTCCATTCCTCGCTCGTCCTTGAGCCAGCGCTGTCCGCTGTCCAGCCGGCGCCGGTCGATCGGCCGCAGCAGCCGGGCGGCGTCCAGGACGTCGGCGAGGCGGTGCTGGTCCGGATCCGTATAACGAACGGCATTGGAGAGCACGGCGGTGGTGCGGGTGCGGTCGGCGAGCGCGAGGGTGCGGGCGGCCAGGCGCAGGGATCCAGGGTTTGTGCCGAAACGTTTCTGCGCTACGACCTCCAATCGGACCCCCCTCCCGAAGATCTCCGTCCAGGGCGCCAGCAGCTTCATCGCGATGTCCTCCCGGCCCACCGACAGCGCCCGTACCGGCTCCGAGAGCGGGCCGAGCAGCACGGTCAGGCCGGGGCCGCCGTACTCGCGCAGCGCCTCCCACGGCACCACCGGCGGCGTACCGGACACGGCGCCGACATGGGCGGCCGAGGTGATGCGGCACAGCCGCGCCCATCCCGCCCGGTTCTGCGCGAGCAGGGCGAACCGCAGCGGCGGCTCCATGACGTGCGCGCCGCCGTGCGCCGGGGTGCGGCGGCGCCGGCCCGGCGGCGGAGGCGCAAGGGCCTCCACCGCCAGGTCGATGCCGAAGACCGGCCGGACCCCGTCCTTCGCGCAGGCCTGCGCGAATCGAACAGCTCCGGTGACCGTGTCCCGGTCGGTGAGCGCGAGCGCGGACATGCCCCGGTCCGCCGCCCGCCGGACGAGCTGCTCGGGATGGGAGGCGCCGTAGCGGGCGGAGTAACCGGACGCGACGTGCAGATGGGCGAAGCCCGCCATGCCGCACCTCCATCACTCCACCCCTTTTCTGCCGTACGCCCGATATGTTCATCGTACGCTCGTTCGATTACTCTAACCTCATCGGCCCAGGTAGGCGACTGGAATCGAACGCGTAAACGATTCTTTAGTGGGGTGGGTGGCGAGGTGGAAAGGTGCTGCTCCGTCACCTCTCCGGCCGGGTGGGGCAGTTGGAGGCTCGGGGCGGATGGATGGTGGCGGCTTGTGGTGAGAGCGGTACTTTCCGTTACGTCGGTGTGTCAGTTGGCCCACGGTGGAGTGATCCGGGTGCCGTCGGACAGCTCGGCCTCCAGGCCGATGGACGTGGTGACCCAGGAGAGTGCGGTGTGGTCGGTCGGGTTCTCGACGGCGAAGGCGGTGCCGGCGTTGATGATGACGGTGTCGCCTGCCCGGATGTGGTCGGTGTGGCCGTCGAGGGAGACCAGGAGCTCGCCGGCGAGCAGGTGGAAGATCTCCTCCCGGTTGACGGTGTGGGCGGGCGCCTTGGTCCCGGCGGGGATCTCGCCGCGCCATGCGCACAGCTCCTCGCTGCCGGTGCGGGGGTTGGCGTACGAGATGAAGCGGGCGCCGTGGATCTCGTGGGTGGTGGCCTCGGTGGAGCGGACGACGGGCATGGCTGCCTCCGGTGAATTTGGTCAAGCTGCTTGACTATCTTCGCCAATGGTCAAGCTGCTTGACCAGTCCGTCAAGGGTGTTTCAATGCCACCGTGCAGAACTCCGAGGCCATGGCCCTCTCCGCAACCCTGCTCGCCGTGGCCGGTGAGCTGACCCAGCGCATCAACGAGGGGGTCGTCGCCCGCGGCTTCGAGGGGATCAGGCCCGCCCACGGCTTCGCCTTCGCGCGGCTCGCCCCGTCCGGGGCGACCGTCACCGAGCTGGCCGCGCATCTCGGGGTGACCAAGCAGGCGGCAAGTCAGCTTGTCGACGAAGTCGTACGCAAGGGGTATGCCGAGCGGCGGGCGCATCCCGGGGACGCGCGGGCCCGGTTGATCGTGCTCACCGAGCGGGGGTGGGCGTGCACGCGGGCGGCGGAGGAGGCGGCCGCCGAGGTCGTGCGGGGCTGGAGCGATGTGCTGGGGGAGGGTGAAGTGCGCGTGTTGCGGGACAGTTTGGCGCGTATCGCACCCTATGGTCCCCTCAGGCCCAGCTGGTGACATCCCGTCAGGCGGGTGACGCGCGACCGGTTACTCGGAAGTTTTACCGACGCGTAACTTCACGCTTGCACTACTCGTCCGTAACTTGATGAGTGAACAGCATCCTCGTGATCCGGATCACAGGGCGTAAGGCCGTCGCAACTCCCTTGAGCCGCAAGGAGATCACACGATGCTGCCCTGGAAACGAGTGCTCAGACCCCTGACCGCACTGCTCTTCGCCGCCGCCGTCGCCACCGTCCCCGCCGCCACCGCCCACGCGTCGAGCGCCCCCAGCACCGGCTGGAACGACTCCTCCTGCCGCCCCTCCGCCGCCCACCCCCGCCCCGTGATCCTGGTCCACGGCACACTGGGCAACTCCGTCGACAACTGGCTCTCCCTCGCCCCCTACCTGGAGGACCGCGGCTACTGCGTCTTCTCCCTCGACTACGGCCAGCTGTCCGGCGTCCCGCTCTTCTACGGCCTCGGCCCCATCGACAAGTCGGCAGAGCAACTCTCCGCCTACGTCGACAAGGTGCTGAGCGCGACCGGCGCCGCCAAGGCCGACCTCGTCGGCCACTCCCAGGGCGGCATGATGCCCCGCTACTACCTCAGGTTCCTCGGCGGCGCCGCCAAGGTGAACGCCCTCGTCGGCCTCGCCCCCGACAACCACGGCGCCACCATCAGCGGCCTCACCAACCTGCTGCCGTACTTCCCCGGCGCCGCGGACCTGATCAAGGCCACCACCCCCGGACTCGCCGACCAGATCCCGGGCTCCGCCTTCCTCACCAAGCTCAACGCGGGCGGCGACACCGTCCCCGGCGTGCACTACACGGTCATCGCCACCAAGTACGACGAGGTGGCCACCCCCTGGCGGAGCCAGTACCTGAGCGGCTCCGACGTCCACAACGTCCTGCTCCAGGACCTGTGCCCGCTCGACCTCTCCGAGCACGTGGCGATCGGACTCTTCGACCGGATCGCCTTCCACGAGGTGGCCAACGCGCTCGACCCGGCACACGCCACCGCCACCAGCTGTGCGTCGGCGTTCAGCTGAGCGGCCCGCCCAACTGAACGCCGCCGGGGCCTGTCCGGCCTGAGCCGCCGGTCAGGCCCCGGAGTCATGCGGGATCAGCCCCGGTGCGCCCGTCGTCGTACGGACAGGAAGAGCGCGCCGGAGCCCAGGGCCAGGGCGGCGGCCCCGCCGACCGCGAGATACGGCGTACTGCCGCTGCCGCCGGTCTCCGCGAGGACCGTCTCGGAACTTCCGGCCGCCGCCGGTGCGTTGGCCGCCGGGCTGCTCGGCTCGGCCGACGTACCGGCGTCGTCGTCACCGTGACCCTGGTGCTCGATCGTCGACTTGTCGGCACCGGCCGCGATCTGTTCGTCGGTGGGGGAGGAGGCGGTCGGGGCCGGGGAGGCGCTGGTGGTCGTACCGGTACCGGTGTGGGCGCTGCCGCCGCCGAAGTCCACGTCCGAGCAGGAGTAGAAGGCTTCCGGGCTGTCCGAGCGCTGCCAGATCGCATACAGCAGCTGGCGGCCGGTGCGCTCGGGAAGCGTGCCGGAGAACGTGTAGAAACCGCCGGCGGCGACCGGGTCGACGGCCGTCGCCACAGGGTGGTCGAGGTCCAGGTCCGCCCAGGCCAGTGACTTGGCCGGGTCGTAACCGGCCTTGGTGAGGTAGACCTTGAAGGTGCCCTTGTGCGGCGCGGTCACCCGGTACTTGAAGGTGTACGACCCGCTGCCGACGTTCGTCGCCGGCCAGTCGGCACGGGCCAGGTCGAGGCCCTTGAACTCGTCGTTGTCCGCGCTGCACAGCCTGCCGTCCGGGATCAGCGCCTGGTGCTGCCCGTTCGCGTCGCCGATGCGGATGCCGTTCCAGTCGTAGAGGGCCTGCGTGCCACCGGCCGCGACCGCCGCCTTGCACGCGTCCGACTTCGGGCTCTCCGGATTCTCCGCGTAGCACTGGGCCACCCGGCTGACCGGGTCGCCCATCGTGCCGTGCGCGGACGCGGGCGCGGCGGCGACCGCGACCGCTCCCACACCGAGCGCGACGGCGACGACGGCCTTACGGCGTGCTGCGAACATGCGGGAACTCCTCGGAACGGTCCTCGGGACGGGCTCGGTCCCGCCGGGCTGGATCCCGTGGGGGGCGATCAGAAAGCTAGCCCCAAGAAACCGTGAAATCGCCTGCTGGGAGGGGGCGAAGGAGATCCTTATGGTCGGCTTAAGGGAGAGCTAACTGACGGCTGAGGAAGAGAGGTCGGGAAGCCCTGCCTCACCTGTGTCCGAGCGCTCCCACCGTCCGCGGTAGTCCGTGTTCGTCCGCACTCGGACGCCTTGGTCGGCTCCCGGAATGGCTCCCGGGGCTGTCGCTACCGCTACGCACCTTGCTTCTGGCCGCCACCTGCGCCGCAGGCCGACCAAGAGGGCGCCGACGATCGCGAGCGTCGGCGACTCACCCGTCTGGAGCCGCATTCAGCACCGGCGCTGGCCCCCCGCCTGTCAGGGTGCCCAGCGTTCGGTGCAGGCCAGGCAGATCCGGGTGTTCTCCCACTTCGTCCGCGCCTGCTCCGCCTCCGCGCCGAGCCGGTGCGCCACGAATCCCCACACTCCGCCCGCACTCAGAAACAGGATGCCGGCCAGGATCTGCCCACCCACCAGCAGCAGCACCCCAAGTACGACCAGACCCAGCGCCGGCAGCACGCCGCCGGCTGTGGCGGCCGGCCGGGCGAACCGCTCCCGGTTCGGAGCGCCCGCGGGCAGGCCGTCCACGTACAACGACAGCAACTGGACGTTCGACGATCCGCACTGCGACGACGGACAGTTCACGGTCAACCTCCGTGAGGACAAGGGGGATTGAGCCGAGACTGCTCAGGGTGGAGATCCACAGCAAGGCGGGCGGGTGCGGTGTGGCGCAGGGCACAACACGGGCGCAACAGGAGGCTCGGGGGCCTCGGATCGATGCATTCCTACCGGACCTCCAGGCTCTGTGGGACGGCTTCCCCGACGAGGCCGGCAGGCAGCTCACCGCCGCGCTCTCCGACGTCTGCCATGAGCCGTACAGCGAAACCGAACCCTGGGGCATCGACGACGGCATCAACCGCATCCTCGTCCGATCCCTCATCACCGTGCGCTCGCCGTGAACGGCACGGCCCAGACCATTCGGATCCACAGCATCGAATACCTGGCCGGACCCGTCACCCACCTCCGGCGGCGCTCGGACGCCCGCCGGTTCTCCGGTTGTCAGGCAGCGGCCTCTGGAGCGTCCCGGACGTGCGTCTCCGGCAGCCGTGGAAGCTCGCGTCGACGGAATCCCTGCTTCGATCCGCTGTACCTTCTCGTCCGCGACATCGGTGACACGCGGATCCGGTGACCCATGTTGAGAGCAGCGAGACGCGGGGCGTCGATTCGCGATGAGCCCTCTTCGGCCCCCATGTATCGAGCGTGCGCGGACGCCGCGCCGTGCGGCAGGGCGCGAATCGGACGGGAGCGCAAGGGCACACGAGACGCGGGACGCTCAAGGGTGGAACGGCGGGTACGCGCGGTGTGCCCATGCCGCAACCGGGCGGGTCGAGAAGCGACGAAGCCCAGGAGGGAGTGCTCGGGCTGCGCTGAGGAAGCTAGCGTTCCCGCCATGACGAACGACGGGATCCGGCCCGCCCGGGCCGCCGACGTACCGGCCGTGAAGGCCGTGACGGACATGGCGTACCAGCACTACATCGCGCGCATAGGGGTGGTGCCGCAGCCCATGGAGGCGGACCACACGGCGAACGTGGCCGCGGGCAGGGTGTTCGTCGTCGGGGAGCCGGTGACCGGGCTCGTCGTCATCGAGGCCCACGACGACCATCTGTTCCTCGACAGCATCGCCGTCCACCCCGACGCGCGTGGGCAGGGGGTGGGGCGACGGCTGCTGGAGTTCGTGGACGCACGCGCGCGTGCGCTCGGCCTGCCCGAGGTCAGGCTCTACACGAACGCGCTGATGTGGGAGAACCAGGAGCTCTACCCGAAGTACGGCTACGAGGTCGTCGGGCGGCGCGTGGACGGGCCCTACGACCGCGTCCACTACCGCAAGCGGCTGGACTGAAGAGCGCGTGGGGGGAACCGGCGCGGTCAGCCGTCCGGCCACCAGGTGCGTGCGATGTCCTTGCGCACCTCAGGGCGTCCGGCGGGGCGCTCGTCGGCCTCCTCGCGGATCCGGCGGCTGTCCGTCCTCTTCAGGGGCTTCTGCACGGTTGTGCGGCGCATGGCTGCCTCCTTCAGTGCCTACCGAGATCCGTGGTGTCACGGAGGTAGACCCTTTGGGCGAGAGTTCCTCATCGGTGCGGGTCTGTCAGTGGTCGCTGTCACACGGACCGAGTGTCAGTGGCGGGTGTCACGCTGGGGGCATGACGAACGAGAGTGACCGGACACTTGCGGTGAGTGTCGACTGGGATGCGCAGGCCGCCACCTTCGACGCCGAGCCGGATCACGGGCTGGGCCGGCCCGAGGTGCGCGCGGCCTGGGCGGAGCGGCTCCGGACGTGGCTGCCGGAGCGCCCCGCCGACCTCCTCGACCTCGGCTGCGGTACCGGCAGCCTGGCCCTCCTCGCCGCCGAGCAGGGCCATCACGTCACCGGGGTCGACAGCTCCCCGGCGATGGTGGAGCGGGCCCGCGCCAAGCTCGCCGGCCGTGACGCGGTGTTCCTCCTCGGCGACGCGGCGGCACCGCCGGTGGGTGAGCGGCTCTTCGACACCGTGCTCGTACGGCATGTGCTGTGGGCGCTGCCCGACCCCGCACGCGTGCTGCGGCACTGGCGCGGCCTCCTGCGCCCCGGAGGGCGGTTCGTGCTGGTGGAGGGGGTGTGGGGGACCGTGACCCCGGTCGGCATACCCGCCGACCGGCTCACCGACCTCCTGGCGCCGCTCGCCGCGGACGTGCGGGTGGAGCGGCTGTCGGCGCGGGCGGTGCTGTGGGGCAAGGAGGTGGACGACGAGCGGTACGCGGTGGTGGCGACGGTGTGAGGGGGTGCCTCAGGACAGCAGGGCGGTGAAGTCCGGCCCGTGGGCCAGCGTCTCCAGCTCGTCGAGCGCGGCGACGGCGGCCGCGGCGGCCGCCGGGTCCCGCGCCGCCAGCCCGCTCTCGGCGAACTCGTCCTCGTCCAGCCGGCGGACGTCCGTGCCGTCGGCGGGCCGCCACAGGTCCAGGTCGAGATCCTCGACGACCAGCTCGCCGCCGGTGAGCGTCGCCGGACGGGTGACGTCGCAGTACCAACCCTTCAGCGTGCCGTCGGCGGCGCGGACCTCCTTCACGGCGTACCAGCGGTCGCGCCAGTAGAACTCGGTGAAGACATCACCGTGCTCGAAGCGGACGAAGCCGAAGTCGCGGGCCACGTCACCGGCCCACGGCGCGCGGACGGCGATCCGGGTGCCGTCGTCGTGCAGCAGTTCGGCGGGGTAACGGATCTTCGTACGGCCCGCCTTGACCAGGACGACGTCCACCGTGGCCGTCGGCTCAGCCGAGTTCGCGGACATACCTGACCTCCGTCGCGCAGATGTCGTACCCGAACCACTTGTTGATCGCCAGCATCGGGCCGTTGCCGCTGTCGTTGCCCGTGAACGCCTCCGTGCAGCCGGCCGCGCGGGCGCGGTGCAGGGAGTCGTTCTTGGCGAGCTTGGCCAGGCCCCGGCCGCGGAAGGCGCGGGCCGTGCCGGTCATGACGGTGCCATAGCGGCTGCCGCCGTCGGTGCGCGCCGCGCTGAACGCCGCCGGGCGGCCGTCCACCAGGACGATCGAGGTCAGCTCCCGGCTGAACAGCGGATGCCGCCAGGTTCCGTCCAGCCAGGCCTCGTAGTCGGCGAACTCGGTGTCGATGTCGCTCGGTTCGTCCAGCGTCGCCTCCGCGTCGAGGGTGAAGAGCGGACGCGGGTCGTCGGCGAAGTCGGCGGCGGTACGGAGCTCGACGCCCGGGGGCGGGGTCCGGAGCGGGGGGAGTGCGCCGTGCGCGAGGTCGAGGCGGAGGAAGTGGGCGGAGCGGCTCGCGGTGTAGCCGCGGCGCTCGGCGAAGGTGCGGTTCGCCGGGGCGTCCAGGACCCAGGCGTACGACGTGGTCGCGCCGGCGTCCGACAGGTGCGCCTCCGCCGTACGGGCCAGGAGGCTGCCGGCGCCCCGGCCGGTGCGCTCCGGATGTACGTACACGTTGGCGAAGCCCTGGCCCGGCTCGGTGCTCTCGTGGGCGAGGCCGATCTGGGCCGTGCCGATGATCTCGCCGTCCTCCTCCGCGATGAGCTGGCGGAAGCGGGCGTCGGGGTGGGTGTGCGTCAGGTCGTGGACCAGGGACTCCGGGGTGAACAGCATGAACGGGAGAGCGAGCTGCCGGACCCGGGCGAAGCCCTCGGCGTCGGAACGGACGTGGGGGCGCAGGTCACGCACGATCACTGTCATGGGGCGCACGCTATGCGGGGACCTGAACGGGATGCCTCTCATTTTCCGCCCGGTGCGGGAGAATCGGGCCGTGACTCTGAAGATCCACATCGATGACAGCGCGCCGCCGTACGAGCAGGTAAGGGCGCAGATTTCCGAGCAGGCGCGGGGCGGGGTGCTGCCGGTGGGGTACCGGCTGCCGACGGTGCGGGGGCTGGCCGAGTCGCTGGGGCTGGCGGTGAACACGGTGGCCAAGGCGTACCGGGCACTGGAGACGGACGGGGTGATCGAGACGCGGGGCCGTAACGGCACGTTCGTCGCTGCCGCCGGGTCGGCCGCCGAGCGCGAGGCGTCGTCGGCCGCACAGGCGTACGCGGAGCGGGTGCGCCGGCTGGGGTTGGGGGAGAAGGAGGCACTGGCCGCCGTGCGGGATGCCCTGCGGGCGGCCTATGGGGGGTAGGGGGTCTCGGGCTTCGGCTGAGCAGGGCCCGGCACCGCCGAGAGGCGCCGTGGCGGCTGATCGCCGTTGCGGCGGGAAAAATATTCAAGCGGCGAGGAGAGAGAAGCGGCGAGGAGGGAGAAGCCGCAGGGGAGGGAGAAGCCGCAGGGGAGAGGGAAGTGGCGGGGGAGAGGGATGGGGCGGTGGGTAGTGAAGTGGCAGGGCAGGTGATCAACCGCTGGTAGCCGGCTGCGGTGTTCGTGTCACCGGCAGCCCCGCACTCTCCGCGACCCTCGCGAACGCCGCCGCGTCCCTGACCGCCGCTCCGCCCGGGTCGTTGTTGAAGTACGTGTAGACGTCGGTCTTCTCGGGGCACGCCGTGGCGATGCGGTCGGCCCAGGTCTCCAGGGAGCGGCGGCCGTAGCGGGGCCAGGGGGCGGCCCGGCCCTCGTGGAAGCGGACGTAGGCCCAGTCGGTGGTGCGCCACAGGGGGGTCATGGGGTGGGCCTGGATGTCGGCCCAGCACAACGCCGCGCCCCGGGACTCCAGGACCTCGCGGGTCTCCCGCGTCCACCAGGAGTCATGGCGGGGTTCCACCGCCACCCTCGTACCGCGCGGGAAGCACGCCAGACAGGCGTCCAGCAGGGCCGGGTCGGCCTTGAGGGTCGGCGGGAGCTGGAGGAGGACCGGTCCCAGCCGGTCGCCGAGGCCCGCCGCGTGGGTCATCAGACGGTCGACCGGCTCGGCGGGATCCTTCAGGCGCTTGATGTGCGTGAGATAGCGGCTCGCCTTGACCGCGATCACGAAGTCCGCGGGGACCCGGTCCCGCCAGGACGCGAAGTTCTCGCGGCTCGGCAGGCGGTAGAACGCGTTGTTCAGTTCGACGGTCGTGAAGTGCGCCGCGTACTCCTCCAGCCACCGGCGCACGGGCACGTCGGCCGGGTACAGGACGTTCCGCCAGTCCTTGTACTGCCAGCCCGAGGTTCCGACGAACAGGGGCACAACCCCATCAAAGCACTACAGGTACAGCCCCGCGTCCGCGTCCTCCCGCGCGCCCGGCACCGACGTCGGCGCCGTGCCCCGGCGCAGTGCGTACAGCTCCGCCAGGGTCGCTCCCTCGCGGCCCACGCCCTCTTCCGTGCCCAGCCAGTTCACCGCCTCGGGGCGGGTCAGCTGGCCCACCTCGATACGGGCGAGACAGCGGCCGGGGCGGACCACGGCGGGGTGCAGGCGCTCCAGGTCCTCGTTGGTGGTGACGCCCACCAGGACGTTGCGGCCCTGGCCGAGCAGCCCGTCGGTGAGGTTCAGCAGCCTCGACAGGGCCTGGCCCGCCGTGTGCTTGGCCTCGCCGCGGATCAGCTCGTCGCAGTCCTCAAGGAGGAGCAGCCGCCAGCGGCCCTTGCCGGCGCCGTCCTCCTCGCCGATCGCGATGTCCATCAGATAGCCGACGTCGGAGAAGAGCCGTTCGGGGTCGAGGACGCAGTCCACCTGGCACCAGTCCCGCCAGGAACGGGCCAGCGTGCGCAGGGCGGAGGTCTTGCCGGTGCCCGGCGGACCGTGCAGGAGCAGGAGACGGCCGGCGATGTCCTCGGGTGTCGTCTTCATCAGGCGGTCCATCGCGTCCGCCACCGGTGCCGTGTAGTTGGCGCGGACCTCGTCCCAGGTACCGGCGGAGATCTGCCGGGTGGTGCGGTGCGGGCCGCGCCTGGGGGAGACGTACCAGAACCCCATGGTCACGTTGTCCGGCTGGGGCTCCGGCTCGTCCGCCGCGCCGTCCGTCGTCTCGTTCAGCACCTTCGCGGCCAGCTCGGCGGTGGTCGCGGTGACGGTGACGTCCGCGCCCCGGTTCCAGCGGGAGACGAGGAGGGTCCAGCCATCCCCCTCGGCCAACGTCGCGCTGCGGTCGTCGTCGCGGGCCACCCGCAGCACCCGCGCCTCCTTCGGCAGCAGGGTCGCCCCGGTGCGCACCCGGTCGATGTTGGCCGCGTGCGAGTACGGCTGCTCGCCTGTCGCGAAGCGGCCGAGGAACAGCGCGTCGACGACGTCGGACGGTGAGTCGGAGTCATCGACGTTGAGCCGGATCGGCAGCGACTCGTGCGGCTTGGCAGACATGCCGCCATGATCCGACACCGGGGCCCGCCGCGCACCCGTTTTCCGAAGTGGGCGCAGAGTGTCGGGTGTGCGCCGAGCTTCCGGAGTATCCGGAGTGCCCCCCTGGCCCTGTTACACAGCTGTCGATCGCCGATACCTGCCCCCGGGGCGATTTCCGCCATTACTGTTGTCCTTGATGGGACGTCATGAGTGGAATTCGGGGGCTCGGCGGTGGCGGCTCACCGCCCTGCTCGGTGTGGGCGTGGCCGCTCTCGCCCTGATCGTGACACTGATCAACACGCTGCCCGGGGGCGGCGGCAGCACCGCGGGCACGACCCGCGACGGCGACAAGGTGCACGGCACCCCGGCCACCCCGCCGGACACGACCGAGCCGTACGTGGGCTGGGGCTTCACCCACACCCAGTACAGCGCCGACGAGGGCAGTGCGACCGCCACCGACCGGGTCGAGAACCTGCTGGCCGAGGACGGCGGGCTGCCCCAGGACCAGGCCGTCATGGGCTGGGGCGCCGACAACCCCGAGCCGGTGAAGGGCCGTTACGACTTCGGCGCCCTGGACCGCCGGGTCGACTTCATGCGCAGGTCGGGCGGCACCCCGGTGATCACCCTGTGCTGCTCGCCGGACTGGATGAAGGGCGGCAAGGCCGGTGTGAACAACACCGACTGGAGCCAGGCCGCCCTGGAGACCGCCCCCACCCCCGACCACTATCAGGACTACGCGAACCTCGCCGCGACCGTCGCCAGGCGCTATCCGGACGTCCGGCACTTCCTCGTCTGGAACGAGTTCAAGGGCTTCTGGAACAACGACCGGGCCCGCTGGGACTACGAGGGCTACACCGAGCTCTACAACCTCGTCTACAAGGCGTTGAAGGCCGTGAACAAGGACATCATGGTCGGCGGGCCGTACCTCGTCATGGACAGCTTCGACCCGCGCCAGACCGAGAACGCCTCACCCACCCTCAAGGGCGCCTGGGGCGTGATGGACCAGCGGGTCGTCGACGCCTTCGACTACTGGAACACCCACAAGGCGGGCGCCGACTTCGTGGTCGTCGACGGGTCCAGCTACACCAACGACGACGACCTGCTGCCCGACGAGTTCGCGGCCACCGAGAAACTGACGTACGTGAGCGAGTGGGTGCGCAAGCAGACGCACGACCTGCCGCTGTGGTGGGCCGAGTACTACGTCGAGCCCGCCGACGGCAGCGACGAACGCGACGGCTGGACCGAACCGCACCGGGTCGCCGTCCAGGCCACCGGCATGATCGCCATGGTCAGGGGCGGCGCCGACTCCGGTTTCTACTGGAACCCGGAGGATGAGAAGGGCGGCGACTGCGCCGGCTGTCTGTGGACCACGACCGACAGCGCCGACGGGGGACGGCGACTCCCCATGTACGACCTGGTGTCGAGGTTCGGGAAGGCGTTCCCGCCGGGGACCCGGTACGAGACCGTCTCCGTCGCCAGGGACGACGCGCCCAACGTGCGTGTCCTCGCCAGCGACAAGACCGTGCTCGTCGTCAACACCCTGGGCCGGACGATCAGCGCGCAGGTGGACGGGAAGCGGTTCGACCTGAAGGGGTACGAGGTGAAGTGGCTCACCAGGTGAGCCCGGTGAGCCACTTCGACCCGTCTACTTGAGCGTCAGGAACCGCTGCGCCAGCGACGCCAGCAGCACCGCGAGCAGGGGCAGCGAGAACCAGAAGCTGCCCTGCAGCCACCGCAGCTGACGTACCCCCGGCCGGACCGCGACCCGGACCACCTCGCGTGCCGTCAGCAGCAGGATCAGGGCCGCGGCGGCGAGACCGCCGACCACGGACCACGGCGTCCAGGTGATCCGCGGCCCGATCGGCCCCGGATCCGGATTCTCCACCGCGCCCGCGGGCTGTGTCCGCAGCGTGTACATGGTCGCGTCGTCGTTGACCAGGACCTTCGTCAGATCCTGCCGGTCGTCGAGGTTCTGGATCAGCCGGCTCTCCCAGGTCGCCGAGTAACCGGCGTCCATCTGGAGATAGACGACCTGACTCCTGTTGATCATCAGATACGAGTTCGGGCCGGCGTCCTTGAGCGCCTTGACCAGGCTCGACACCAGCACCGGGTCGGTCGGCGCCAGTGTCGGCACGTAGTCGACCCGCTCCATGTCCTTCGCGCCCCACGGAATCGCCGGGGTCACGTCGTTGACGGTGTCGTTGCTCAGCCACAGCAGCCGTACGGTCGGCTTGTCATGGGCGTAGACATAGTCCATCGCGGCGACCTCGCCGGGCCGGACCCGCTCGAAGGCCTCGTTGCCCCAACGGGCCACCAGGAAGCCGCCCATGAGCAGCAGCCCCGCCAGCAGCGCGGCCACCGGGGCCAGGCTGACCCGGTCCTTCTCGCGCTCCTTCGCCGTGGCGCCGGTGCGCGGGAACAGGGCGAGAGCCGCCAGCAGGGCCGCGCCCGGCAGGGCGAACATGAAGACCCGCAGGGCCATCTCGCCCCCGTACGACTGCATGCCGAAGCCCAGGAACGGGACGAAGGTCAGGACCAGCAGGGACCGCTCGCGGTACTTGTGGAAGCGGCGGCGCCACCAGCCCCAGACGGCGAAGGCCATCATGCTGCCGGCCAGCAGGACCCGGACGTACAGGACCAGCTTGTGGGTCGAACTGCCGCCCTGGATACGGCCGGAGACCGAGGTCGAGACATTGCTGCCGACCCCGCCGACCCCGCCGAACAGGTCGTTGAAGTGACCCGACCAGTACGGCTCGGCCATGAAGCCCAGCCAGACGGCCGCGACCACCCCGAACAGGAGCGGCAGGCCGCGCAGTTCGGACCTGCCGAGCAGGACCAGGGCCGCCAGCACGCCCAGCATCACGAACGGGGTCAGCTGGTGTGCCGGGACGGTTGCCGCGAACAGGCCGATCAGCACCATCAGCAGCACGGCCTGCCGGCGTCGGTCGGTCGGCTCGACCTCCGCCTCGCCCGGACGGAACCTCGTCCAGATGACATGCGGGGCGCGGAACCAGACGAGCAGGATCGCCACGAACATCAGATAGAGGAGGTACGTGAAGCCCTGCGGGGAGAAGTAGTCCTGGCCGACCCAGCCGCACAGCACGAAGATCCAGATGCCGGTCCACTTCGCCCGCCAGCTCGCCCGCAGCGACCGTACGAGCAGGAACATCGGTGCCAGATAGGCGAGCTGGACGAACGTCGGCCACCAGCGGATGACCTCGGTGAAGTCCGTGACCCCGCACGCCCGGCCGATGAAGGCCGCCGCCGCGAAGAAGCCCGGCCAGCTCCAGCGGGCGTCCAGGTCGGGTACGGCCGACCCGGTGCGGTCGATGTAGTCGATGAACCCGAGGTGCTGCCAGGCCGTCGGGAAGCGGGGTTCCGTCTCGATCACGGCGGGCAGCGCGTGCAGCGACACGACCGTCGCCAGCAGGGTGAGCAGGAGCAGCGCCTTGTGCTCCCGGCGCAGCCAGAGCAGCGCGGCGAACACCGTGACCAGCAGCGCCGCCCCGACCAGCGTCGGCAGCGGCAGCACCGAGATCAGCCCGAGCCCGCCCATCCGGTCCAGGTCGGCGTCGTCGAGCCGGGCGGCCGGCACCCAGTAGAGCAGGAGCGCGGCGATCAGAAGACAGCCGAGGACGACCCCTTGGCGGGTCGGCACCAGCCGCTCCCGCAGCGACAGCGCGGGCTCCGCCGCCGGTTCCTGCGCAGACTCGGCCGGCACTGGTTCTTCCTCCGGTACGACCGTCTCCCCGAACGGCGCGTCGACCTCCGCCTCCTTCAGCAGCGAGGCCTCGGCCGGCCCGAGCGAGGCGTCCGCCCCCGGCTCCCTCTCCTCCACCGGCAGCCCCAGGTTCCGCGGCGGCCGCAGCGCCCGGGTGGGCCGGTCGTCCGGCAGGACGACGGGCGTGCCCGTGGGCGGGGTTCCCGGCCCCGGGCGGACGTCCGGCCGCCGCTCCACGTGGTCGAAGTCCACATGGATGCCGAGGGCGAGCGTGTCGGTGTCCAGTGCCCAGGCCGGGCCCCGCCTGCGCGGTGCCGCGGTGGCGGCCGGGACCTCGCGCGCCCCGAGGTCGGCGAGGTCCCCGTCCGGTGCCGCGTCCTCCGGGACGTCGGCCGGGGCCGCCCGGAGCGTCCGCCACAGCTTGGGCGCCGCGATCGTCACGATCACCGCGAGGCTGGAGATCTCGGCCACGCCCGCGCCGGTCAGCCCCATCCGGGGCAGGAGCAGCAGGGTCAGTCCGAGCACCAGCACACACAGCAGGCCCTGCAGCCAGGCCAGTCCGGAGGTGCGGCTCTGGGCGCGCAGCACCGCGAAGTACGTCTCCATCACGACCCTGAGCAGCGCGCCGACCGCGAACCAGCGCAGCAGCGGGGTCGCGGCGTCCGCGTAGCCCGCGCCGAACACGCCGAGGATCCAGGGTGCCCCGAAGAACAGCAGGGAGCAGATGGGGATCATGATCCGGGCCATCCGCTTCAGCGCGGCCCGGGTGTTGGCGGCCAGCCGGGCCGGGTCGTGCGAGCCCTCGACGGTCAGCGAGGCGCCCATGTTGATGGCGAGCAGGTTGGTGGTGCCGCCGATGGTGGTGGTGATGTAGAAGTACGCGTTGTCCTCGGAGCTGACCTGGGAGGCGATGATCACCGGGATCAGGTAGACGACGGCGAGGGAGAACAGCGAACCGGTGTAGTCGCCGGCCAGGAACCTGCCGATCTCCTTCAGCGTGGGCGGCTTGGCGTGCTCCGCGGTCGCCTTGATGTGCCGGGGCACCAGGCGCCGGAACACCAGCCAGCCCAGTGGTACGACCGAGGTGGCGATGGCGGCGACCCAGGAGACGAAGACGCCGGTCAGCGGGATCGCCACCGAGAAGGCGACCAGCAGGCCCAGCTTGACCGCCGAGAACACGGTGTTGCCCACCGGCACCCAGGGCGCGTTGCGCAGTCCGGTCAGCACGCCGTCCTGGAGCGTGAGCACGTTCCAGGCGATCACCGCCACGACGAACCCGAGCCCGTTGACCGACCCGTGCAGGAAGCGGTACGACGGGCCCCACATCCCGAGGGTCATCAGGAAGACGCCGGCGGCCAGCGCCACGATCAGCGAACTGCCCGCGTAGGTACGGAAGATGAGCTGTCCGGTACGGCGTCCGGCCACCGGGATGAAGCGGGCCAGCGCGCCGGTCAGGGTGACCGCGGTCAGCCCGGCGAGGAACTTCATGGCGGCGATCGCGGCGGAGCCCTGGCCGACCGCCGACTCGGAGTAGTAGCGGGCCGCCGCCAGCCAGAAGCCCAGGCCCAGCACGGCGGAGATGCCGGTGTTGAGCATGAGCGCGTAGGCGTTCCGGAAGAGCGGGCTGCCGCCGGACGAGCTGCCTCTGCCGGGCAGCCGAAGGCGGCGCCCCGACTGCTCGGGCGCCGCTGTGCCGTGGGTCGTGGCCTCGGTTGTGGTGGTCGTCGTGTCAGACACGGGAACGGATGGCCTTCCGGCGGACCTGGCGGGCTCTGCGGAGAACGGCGTACCCCTTGGTGAGGGCACGGTCCCTGGCGAAGGTGCGGGCGATCGCACGGCCTTCGAGCAGCTGTGCGAACTCCGTGGCGTCCGTGCTGCGGCGTACGGTGACGCGGTGCAGCGCGTACGGACCCTGGCGGCGGCGGGCGAGGCCGTTCTCGACGGCGAGCGCCTGGGCGTATCCGGCGTCCCGCACGGCCTGCCGGACCCGGCGGCTGGAGTAGCCGTACGGGTAGGCGAACGAGGCCGGATCGGTGCCCAGTTGCTCGGTGACGATCTCCCGGCACCGCACCAGCTCCTTGCGCAGCCGGTCGTCGGCCAGCTGGTCGAGCTGCGGATGGGTGTGGCTGTGCCCGCCGATCTCACAGCCGGCGCCGGCGAGTTCGCGCACCTGGTCCCAGTCGAGCATGGCGTCCAGGCCGCCTCCGGTGTCGTACGCGCCCCTGATCCAGCCCGTCGAGACGAACAGGGTGGACGCGAAACCGTGCTTGGTGAGGACGGGCAGGGCGTGCCGGTGCACGCCCTCGTAGCCGTCGTCGAAGGTGATCAGGACGGGCCGGTCGGGGAGCGGGCCGCCGGATCGCCAACCCGCGGCCAGGTCGGCCGTGCCGACGGGGGTCAGGCCCAGGTCGCCGATGAGTGCCATCTGCTCGGCGAACGCCTCCGGGGCCACCGACAGCGCGCGGGTGGCCTCGTTCGGCGCGGTCGCGACCGAGTGGTACATGAGGATCGGCACCGGTGCCTCAGCCATGAAGTCCCCCCTCCGCTTCGGCCATGGGTTCCCCCTCGATCGCGGCGACGGTGAAGGTCGCTCCGCCCCGCCGGGCCCGCACGCTCCCCACCACGTAGCCGCCCGCCGCCGTCAGTACCCCGGTGACGATCGCCCCGGCCCGGCCGGCGCCCCCCGGCCGGGCCAGGAGTGCGTCCCGCAGGCCACGAGCGACCCCCGCGGGCAGCACCCGTGTGGTGTACCGGCGTTCGGACTCGAGTCCCTTGCCGGCGCCCACACTCCGGGCGACGAGGGCCTTGGAGAGGCCCTCGGCGTAGGCGCGGGTGCGGAAGTAGCCGAAGTGCTCACGGGCCTCCGGTACCCGGTGGTGGATCACCGCGCGGTCGTCGATGAGCAGCACGGCGTCCGGGCGGGCCCGGCTGAGCCGGATGCACAGCTCGGTCTCCTCGCAGCCCAGCGGGCGCTTGTCGCCGTCGCGTCCGATGCCGGTGGCGAATCCGCCCGCCGCGTCGAACGCCGTACGCCGGAAAGAAGCGTTTCCGCCGAGGACGTTCCGGACCCGGACCCGGCCCGGTGGCAGCCCCCGGTAGGTGCAGCCGACCACCCAGTCGAACTCCTCCGGGAACCAGTGCGGGCGGCGGCCGGAGGCCCAGACGGGCATGGTCCGGCCGCCGACCGCCATCACCTTCGGGTCGGTGTACCCCTCGGCGAAGCGGCGCAGCCAGTCGCGTTCGGCCACGGCGTCGTCGTCGAGGAAGGCGATCACCTCGCCGTAGGAGCAGGCGATACCGGTGTTGCGGCCCGCGGACAGGCCGCGGGGGCCCGCGTTGGCGAGCACCCGCACCCAAGTGGCCTCTTTGTACTCCTTCGTGAGCCGTTCCAGGAGCGCCGGGTTGTGGTCGACGACCAGCAGGGTCTCCAGCGCCGGATACGACTGGGCGCGCACCGAGGAGACCGCCGCGAGGATGTCCTCCCAGCGGTCCTCGGTGTACACGCAGATCACGACGGAGATGTCGGGATCGCTCAAGACGACTCTCCCTGGCCCGTGGTGAGCATCGGGGAGTGCCGCACCCGGCGGCGCAGCGCACGCCGGTTGGAGCGCTCCCCGAGGATCACCTTGAGGACCCGGAACCCGTCCCGCACGGCGCGCAGGTTGCTGGTGCCGTGGATGCGGAGGTACTCGTGGCTGGGTATCTCCTGGACCTTCAGGCCCGCCTTGACCACCCGGACGTTGATCAGGGTCTCGATCTCGAAGCCGGTGCAGTCGAGGTCGATCTTGTCGAGGCAGTGCCGCCAGAAGGCGTTGTACCCGTAGCAGAGGTCGGTGTAGCGGGCGCCGAACTTGCGGTTGACGATGGTGCACAGCGCCCAGTTGCCGAGCTTGCGGATGAAGGTCATGTCGTCCGTGCCGCCGCCGTTGGCGAAACGCGAGCCCTTGGCGAAGTCGGCGCCCGAGACCAGGGCGGAGACGTACGACACGATCTCGTGGCCGTCGGCCGAGCCGTCCGCGTCCACCATGACGATGATGTCGCCGGTGCACGCCTCGAACCCGGTGATCAGGGCGTCCCCCTTGCCCTTGCCGCTCTGTTCGACGACTTTCACGCCGGGCCACAACTCGCGGGCCACTTCCACGGTGTCGTCGGTGGAATTGCCGTCCACCAGGATCACTTCGTGTATCCAGCCGGGAAGTGTCTTGAAGACGTAGGGGAGATTCTCCGCCTCATTCATGGCGGGGATCACCACGCTCACCGGCGGTGTGATCGCCAGGTGAGAGGAGATCGGTCGGTATTCGGCGGCCATTAACGGATCTTGGTCCGAGGCCGGCTGGCGCAGAACAGAACTCATGAGTCTTGTCCCTCTCGTCCGGTGGACCGCCCGCCCCTGGGCGGCCCGCTTCTGTGTCCGGTTCGAAAGGGGGGTTCTCACCCATGGCACGGAAAACGGATCTCCGTATCCGCAGGTGAGCTGGCAAAGCTGGCCGGTCTGCCGGAAAACGGCAGCCGGTCGCGCGGCACGACTCGGAAACAACAGTGGTCACACTCGAAATGACAGTGGTCATTGCGGTCACCGAGCACGGCACCCCCCTACCGCGCCCCGCCCCGGAACATCGCGGTCCTTGAGCCCTCCCCTGGAGCCGCTTGCTGACGATCCGATGCGGGTGAGATGTACGACGGTATTGATGATTGGACCAGTATGGCAAGGCCTGGAAGTGAGCCTCACGTTTTTGTTGGTTTGGCCGTTACGAAACTTTGGCCGACCTTGTCCTTCAACTCGAACGGATTTTCCCGGTCCGTCGGGATGTCCGTTTGAGAATTCGTTCCACTGGTCGCAGCCGTACCAGCAGAAGCAGCAGAATGCTGAACGCGGTCACGGCGACGACTCCGCCGCGCCAGGACCAGCGGTGTGTGGCGAGCATGCCCTGTGCGATCAGCATGTCCAGGGCGACCGCGCCCGCCAGTGCGGTGAGCACCCGGGCGAACGGATCGAGTCCGCGCAGCGCCAGACCGATCGCCGCGGCCGGCGCGGCGATCAGGAAGAGCAGCGTGAACGGGCCGCGCAGTGGCGATCCCGAGTCGGTCAGCGCGAGCAGTGCGCCGGTACCGGCGACGGTGGTCGCGGCGCCCGCGAGCAGCGGTCCCAGGTCCCTCCCCGGTCCTGGCCGTGCCCGCTCGTCGCCCTCTGGCGATGGTGTCTTGAGCCGTATGGTCTGCATGGCCGACTTTGCCCCCCAAGGCGTCGGATGCCGGGCTTCAATGTCGCGCAGGAGAACGGGGGGCGTCAAGCGGGTCTCCGGACATGACCGTTCCCCGGAGACACCTGTTGTCTCCGGGGAACAAGTAGTGCGGATTTCTTACGACACGACCTTCAGGAGCTTGTTCGGCGAGCCGGTGCCCACGCTGGTGAGCACGTTGGACGTCGCTCCGTCGACCAGTGCCGTGGCGACCTGGGCCGGGGTGGCCGAGGTGTGGCCCGCGAGGTATACGGCGGCCGCCCCTGCCACGTGCGGGGTGGCCATCGAGGTGCCCGACAGGGTGGCGGTGGCGGTGTCGCTGGTGTTGTAGCCCGCCAGGATCGAGGAGCCGGGCGCGAAGATGTCCAGGACCGAGCCGTAGTTGGAGTAGCTGGCCTTGGCGTCGGAGCTGGTGGTGGCGCCGACCGTGATCGCGGTCGCGACCCGGGCCGGGGAGTACGAGGAGGCGTTGGCGCTGCTGTTGCCGGCCGCGATCGCGTAGGTCACCCCACTGGCTATGGAGTTGGCGACCGCGGTGTCGAGCGAGGTGGAGGCCGAGCCGCCCAGCGACATGTTGGCGACCGCCGGGGTGGTGTGGTTCGAGGTCACCCAGTCGATGCCCGCGATCACGCCGGCCGTGGTGCCCGAGCCGCTGTTGTCCAGCACCCGCACCGCCACGATGTTGGCCTTCTTGGCCACACCGTAGGTCGAGCCCGCGATGGTGGTCGCCACATGGGTGCCGTGGCCGTTGCCGTCGGAGGCGGTGGTGTCACCGTCGACCGCGTCGTAGCCGTAGGACGCACGTCCGCTGATCTGGGTGTGGGTGATGCGCACACCGGTGTCGATCACATAGGCGGTCACCCCACTGCCCGCGGTGTCCGGGTAGGTGTAGGTGCCGGACAGCGGAAGGCTCGCCTGGTCGATGCGGTCCAGGCCCCAGGGGGCGCTGGACTGGGTGGTGTCGGTGAGGTGGACCGTCTGGTTCTGCTCGACCGCGGCCACCGACGGGTCGGCGGCGAGTCTCGCGGCCTGGGTCGCCGAGAGCTTGGCGGAGTAGCCGTTCAGCGCCTTGCCGAACGTCTTGCGGACCGTGCCGCCGTACTCCTTGATCAGACCCTTGCCCTCGGTCGAGGAGGCCTTGAAACCGGCGCTGTTCTTCAGGGTGACGATGTAGCTGCCCTTGACGGCCGTGGGGGAGCCGGCGTGCAGCACCTTGCCGGTGGCGGGTGCGGCCTGGGCGGGGAGTGCGGTGAGTCCGCCGACGAGGGCGGCGGCCGCCGCGGTGGTGACGGCGGCGAACCGCAGCTTCTGAGTACGCAGATGTGCCATTACGAGGGAGTCCTCCTCCAGGCAGCGCGCGTCCGGGTCAGGCGCGCGCGGATGTGGGGGTGTGCGCACGGCTTCGCGCACACGGCCCTGGAGCGTCGCGTTCCGCTCCCGGGCCGAGTAAAGAATCAGTTTTCCCGAGGCAAAGGACAAGAGAGTTGACGACCTGTCACAGAGCTGTCATGGACACGCAATCAAACGCACCGGTAACACACAGGATCGGTCCGGTGAGGACTGGTTGAGGGCCCGAAAAGTTTTGGCATGGACACTTCCCGTCAACACGCGTAGTTGGTACGACAGTTGTGGCAGAGATCCTGCTAAAGGGAGGTTCCATGAGACGTTCCCGAATTACGGCATACGTGACTTCACTCCTCCTCGCCACCGGCCTCGCTCTCGCCGGGGCCGCAACCGAAGCGCAGGCCGCGACCGGCGGCTACGTGGCGCTCGGCGACTCGTACTCGTCCGGCGTCGGCGCCGGCAGCTACATCAGCTCGAGCGGCAGCTGCGACCGCAGCACGAACGCCTACCCCTACCTGTGGAACGCCGCCCACAGCCCCTCCTCGTTCTCGTTCCTCGCCTGCTCGGGCGCGACCACGGGCGACGTGCTCTCCGGCCAGCTGGGCACGCTCAGCTCCTCGACGGCCCTGGTCTCGATCACCATCGGCGGCAACGACGCGGGCTTCGCCGACGTCATGACGACCTGTGTGCTCAGCTCCGACAGCACCTGCCTGTCCCGGATCGGCACCGCCGAGGCCTACGTCGACTCCACACTCCCCGGCAAGCTCGACGACGTGTACGACGCGATCAGCGCCAAGGCCCCCAACGCCAGGGTCGTCGTCATCGGCTACCCCCGCTTCTACAAGCTGGGCACCACCTGCCTCGGCCTCTCCGCGACCAAGCGCTCCGCCATCAACAACGCCGCCGACTACATCGACGCCGCGATCGCCAAGCGCGCCGCCGACCACGGCTTCGTCTTCGGCGATGTCCGCACCACGTTCTCAGGCCACGAGATCTGCTCCAGCAGCTCCTGGCTGCACAGCGTCAACTGGCTGGACATCGGCGAGTCGTACCACCCCACCGCGGCCGGCCACTCCGGCGGCTATCTGCCGGTCCTGACCAGCAACGCGTGACCCTCGGTACGTCGGTAGCGGCTTGCCGGTACTCAGTACGAGCTTGAAGGTGAAGGCGAAGAGGAGGCCCCGCCGGTCGGGGTCTCCGTCGTTTTGGTGCAGGTCACCGAGAACGGCACCGAGTCGGACGTGCCCGTCACCGGGCTGCGCACCTCGACGGCGATCGCGTCGTTGAGCGTCCCGCTGTCGGACCAGGTCGTCACGGTCACCCCGGTCTGCCGGGTCTTCCCGCCGCCGTCAGGGAAGGACAACGTCTTCCACCCCTGGTCTTCGAGCGTCCCCTTCTTCAGCACCCAGCGGTACTGCACCTCCGCGGGCACGCTCCCGACCGTGAACGTCGCCGTGAAGGCGGGGGCCTGCGCGGTCGACGGCGGACAGCTCCCCGAGTAGTCGGTGCGGGATCCGGCCACGCCGACCTTCACGCTCTGCGCGGGCGCGCTGCTGCTGGCGGACGGCGACGGGGACTTGGACTCCGTCTTGCTGCTCCGGCTGGGGGCCGGGGAGTTGAGGTTGCTGGCCGACTGACTGGGGCCGGCGTTGTTGTCGCCGTCATCGCCGTTGTCACGGTTGAGGAGGGCGTACGTCAGCCCGCCGAGCGCGAGGACGACCAGCACCAGCCCGATGACCAGCACGGTACCGGCCCTGCGAGTGCCGTCGCGGTCGGAGCCGGGCGGCCGGGCGTCCATGGGGGTCGGAGAGGGCAGCGGCGGTGTGGGGGACGGCGGTTGAGGCTGGTGGGCGACGCGGGTCGGAGCGTCGTACCGCCCCGGGACCGGCACGGTCGCGGCGGTGCCGGGCGTGCTCCCGACCGAGGGGGTCCCGCCCGCCGCGACCAGCCTGAGGTCCTGCTCGGCCTGTTCGGCCGACAGCCGGTCGGCCGGGTTCTTGCGCAGCAGCCCCTCGATGACGGGCGCGAGCGGCCCGGCCCGGTACGGCGGCGGCAGCTCCTCGTCCACCACGGCACGCAGCGTGTTCAGCGGGGTGTCCAGCCGGAACGGGGAGGTGCCCTCCACCGCCGAGTACAGCAGCACCCCGAGCGACCAGAGGTCCGACTCGGGGCCGAACGCCCGCCCCAACGCACGCTCCGGCGCGAGGTACTCGGGTGAGCCGATCACCTCGCCGGTCATGGTCAGTGCCGAGCTGCCCTCGACGGTGGCGATCCCGAAGTCGGTGAGCACCACCCGTCCGTCGTTCGACAGCAGCACGTTGCCCGGCTTCACATCCCGGTGCAGCACCCCGGCGGCGTGCGCGGCCCGCAGCGCGGACAGCACCTCGGCACCGATGCCGGCGGCCCGCTGCGGGGACATCGGGCCCTCGGTGTCCAGTACGTCGGCGAGGGACACCCCGGGGATCAACTCCATGACGATCCAGGGCCGTCCGCCCTCCATCGCCACGTCGTACACCGTCACCACATTGCGGTTCGCGACCCGGGCCGCGGCCCAGGCCTCACGCTCCAGACGGGCGTACATCCGCTCGACGTCGGGGCCGGGCAGCCCGGCGGGCGCCCGCACCTCCTTGACGGCGACCTCGCGGCCCAGCACCTCGTCGCGGGCCCGCCACACGGTGCCCATGCCGCCCTCGCCGAGCGGGGACAACAGTCTGTAGCGGCCCGCGATCACTCGCTCACGGCCCGGCTCTTCGGTCACGGGTGCTCCCCACGGCAGCTCGCGCTATTCATCACAAACGTAACTCAGAGCAGTGCGGATGCGGCGCCCTTGAGCACCAATCCGGCGCCCAGGGCCACGACCACGAGCGCCGAGGCGAGCGGGGTGGTCCTGCGGACCAGTGTGGCCATGGGATGGGTGGTCCAGCGAGGGCGTTTGTCCAACACCCGGGTCATTCCCGTACCCAGCTTGACGACGGCGAATCCGGCGGCGGTCAGGGTCAGCGCGAGACCGACGCCGTAGGCGACGACCAGAAGCAGTCCGAACCAGGCCTGCCCGAGAGCCGCGGCGCCGACGAGCACGACCACGGCGGAGGGGCTGGGGACCAGGCCCCCGGCGAAGCCGAGGAGGATGGTGCCGCGGAGGGTGGGGGCCGTGTCGTGGGTGTGGGTGAACCCGCCATGACTGTGCGGCATGTTGGTGTGGCCGGCACTGGGGGCTGCGCCCCCGGACCCCCCTTCGGCCTGAACGGCTTCGCCCTCAAGTGCCGGACGGGCTGTGAGGGATGCGGACCGGCCGTCGGCCTCGGCCGTCGTGGCGGTGGCATGTGCCCGGGCGTCGTGACCATGGCTGTGACCGTCAGCGTGGCTGTGGCCGTGGTCGTGCGGGTGCGGGTGACCATGTTCGTGGTCGTGGTCGTGCGTGTGGCCCCGCTCATGTGCGTGGGCGTGACCGTCGCCGTGGTCGTGCGTGCGGGCGTGTACGTGGCCCTGCTCGTGGGCTCCGACCAGGGCGAGCTCTCGCTTCTCGGCTGCCGCGTGCGCGTGCTCGTGTTCATGCGCGTGGTCGTGCTCGTGGTGATGGCCGTGGGCGTGCGCCTGCTCGTGGGCCCGGTTCCGCCACGCCCTCCGCGTCAGGTTCGCGCCCGCCGCCAGGACCATGAGGCCGCTCGCGATGCCCAGCCAGGCGATCACCGACGGGGTGGCCGCCGAGCCCGCCGTGACCAGGATGCCCAGGGCCACCACGCCCAGCGTGTGGGTGACGGTGACCGACGCGGCCAGCGGGAGGACGTCACGGAGGCGGGCGCGGCCGCCGCGGGCCGCCGCCGTCGCCGCCATCAGCGTCTTGCCGTGACCCGGCGCCAGCGCGTGCATCGCGCCCAGGCCGATCGCGATGAACAGCGCGAGCGCCGCGAAGCCGACGCTGAGGTGGTTGCGGGCGACCAGGTCGGTGAGGGCCTGGGTCCAGTGGTCGACGCCCCGGGGGAGGATCGCGGCGCCCGGGGCGTCCTGCCGTTCCTCGGCGAGGGCCGGCCCGCCCGGCCGTACGTGCACGGCGGCGGTCGTGACGTCCGCCGGGGAGGAGAGCAGGTCCTTGGGGTAGCTGGTGAGTTCGTGGGAGACGGACGTCTTCGGTACGTCCGTCCTCGTCAGCGTCATCCGGTCGCCGCGGGCCGTGATCTCCCGCCAGCCGGGACCGGTGTCGGTGCCCGCGCTGTGGAAGGAGAGGGTGGCCGTGCTGCCCTTGGGGAGGGGTGCGGTGAGGCGGCACTCGACGCGGAGGGTGTCCAGACCTGCCTGGCCGGGACGCAGTTCGGCGTGGCTGGTCGCGACGGTGAGCGCGGTCGCCCTGCCGTCGACGGTGAGGGTGCTGCCGTCGGCCGCGGTCGCGCAGCGCTGCTCGGCCCACCCGGCCGTGCCCAGCCGCTTCAGGTCGGGCTTGGCCTGGGTCGCCGGGATCTCGGCCAGGTCCTCGACATGGTCGACGCGGAGCTGCCCGGGGGCGGCGACGAGACCGTCGTACTTGTTGACGGTGAAGTTGCCGAGCGGGTGGGCGCTCGCGGCCGTGGCCGGCAGCAGCGTGAGGCCGCAGACCATGACGAAGAGGGCGGCGGCGCGGCGGCGGTTCACTTCGAGGCCTCCAGCGCCTTACGGGCCGTACGGGCGCCCAGCGGGGAGAAGCCGGGGTTGAGCTCGAGGGCCTTGGTGAGGGCGGCCCGGCCGGCCGCCTTGTCGCCGTTCGCCAGCTCGATCATGCCCAGGTGGTAGATGAAGGAGGCGTTGCGGTAGCCGGTGGCGGTGGCCCGGCGGGCGTACGGCAGCGCTTCCTCGTCCTTGCCGTTGACGTGCAGCGCCCAGGCCAGCGCGTCCGCCGTGTGCACGGTGTGGCGGCGGGCCCACTCGGCGCGGGCGGCCTTGAGGGCCTCGGCCTTGTCGCCGTGGTCGGCGGCGGCGAGCGCGGTGTCGAGGTCGGCGTTGACGCCGTTGGCGCGGGCCAGCGCGATCCAGGCCTCGACGAGCGCGTACTGGTCCTCGGCCTTGGCCTTGTCGCCCGTGGCGTTCCGGTCCTCGTACAACTCGCCGAGCTCCACGAGCGGCTGGGGCAGCGGATAGCGGGAGACGACCAGTTCCATGCCCTTGATGGCGGCGGCCCGGTCGCCGCTCGCCGCCTGGGCGCGGGCCCGGCCCTCCAGCGCGGGGAGGTAGTTCTCGTCGGCGGTCAGCGCGCGGGCGTAGTAGTCGAGCGCGCTCTTGTAGTCGCCCTGGTTCCAGGCGAGCAGACCGAGCTGCGCGGCCACGTAGGCGATGTCGCCCTTCGAGGTGGCCGTGGACAGCGCCTGCTCCAGCACCTGCCGCGCGGTCTTCACGTCGCCCCGCAGCTCCCGCACGTACGCGTACCGGGTGAACACCGGTACGCCCGGCTTGCGCTGGTCGGCCAGGTCGGCCGCCTTCGCCGCGTCGGCGTAGCGGCCGAGTTCGACCAGGGCGTCGACACGGGAGGACAGGGCGCCCGCGTTGTACGGGTTCTGCTCGAGAGCCTGGTCCGCGTAGGTGAGCGCCTGGGCGAACTGGTGCCGGGCGGCGGCCAGCGCGGCCTGGCCGGCCAGCGCCTGGTCGTTGCCCGGGGTGATCCGGAGCGCCTGCTCGAGGGCCTTCTCGGCCTGCGGGTAGCGGGACGGATCGCCCTTGGTGCGCGCCTGCTCGACATAGGCGAGCCCCAGGGTGGCCCAGCTGTCGGAGTCCTTCGGCTGGGTGCGGAGATGGGCCTGGAGGGAGGCGATGCTGGTGTCGAGATCCCCGCTCGCGAGCAGCGCCGGTGACACGGCACTCGACGCGGCCATCGGCGTGCCGCCGTCCCCGGAGGCCCCGAAGGCGATCGCTCCGCCGGTCAGTGCGATCGCCAACAGCACCGCGGAACCCGCGAGTTGGGCGCGCCGCCAGTTCCGCCCCGCGGCGGCGAAGCGGCGCAGGGCGGTGACCCGCTCGTCGTCCTTCGGGTCGGCGGGCTGCTTGTCGTTCGTACCCGGGGCCATGCCCTCTCCTACATAGATGTCGCCTGGGGTGGCGCGGCCCGCTGCCGTGGGGGATTGAGTGGGAAGCGGGCCGCGCCAGTCAATGGGGGGCATTCAGCGCCCGTAAGGGGCGCGGTGAGCGCGGGGAACCGCGAGACCGGCCGCAACCGGGCCCGCAGTCACCCCACTACCTCAGTCGCAACGGCGCTCAGTACGGCCGCTGCATCCGACGGCGCCACCAGCCGAACGCCGTACCGATCAGCAGCACGCCCGCCGCACCCGCGGCCGCGGAACCGGCGATCAGCGTCGTGTTGCTGCTGCTGTCGGAGCTGGTCAGGGCGTCGCCCAGGGCGCTCTTCGTGCTGCTCCCGGCAGCCTTGGCGAGCGCGCCGCGCGAACCGGACGTCGGCTCGGCCACGTACGGGAAGTACTTCTCGAAGCCCTTGTCGTTCTTGTCGACCGCGTCGCCCAGGTCGTTCTTGGATCCGACCAGCTCGCCCTCGACGACCTGCAGCGCCTCGTCGATCACGTCGTCGGTGAGCCGGCGCCCGTTCGGGAAGCCCGCGTTGTCACCGTCCAGGACACCGAGCCGCTTGGGCTTGGCGGTGGGCTTGATGGACGTGTTCAGGCGGAGCATCTCCGACGGCGTCGCGTACGGCTGCTCCTGGTTGAGGCCCTTGACGCCCGTGAGGAACACGCTGACGAGGTCGTCGCGCGGTTCCTTCGGCGCCTTGATGTTGTAGATCGCCTCGATGAGCTTCGGCAGCTCCGGGTTGGTCACGTTCTTCAGGAACTGCCCGTCGTCCTTGGGCTCGGACGCGTTGAACTTGTCCTTGTCCTTCTGCGGGTTGACGACCTCGTTGACCAGCGGGTTGCCGAGGCGCGAGACCTGCGCGTAGTAACCCTGCGCGTTCTTGCGCTGGGTCGTCGCGTAGATGCCGACGGTCGGGCGCGAGGCCGACTGCCGGATCAGGGAGTTCGGCACCTGGAGGGCGATCGTGTTGACGTTGTAGCCCTTGAGGGTGTCCCGGCCGACCTCGGAGAGGTTGCCGCCGTACAGCAGGTCGAAGACGCGCAGGTCGGCGAAGAACGGGTCGTCCGCCTGCCCGGCGAAGGTCGCGCCGCCGTTCGACGTCTTGTAGATGGCCTGGGAGCGCAGCTTCGCGTAGTCCGGCATCGACGCCTTGCCGACGTTCGACGGGGCCGCCGGGATGTCGTCGGCGATCGTCGTCTTGTACTGCTGCTTCCCCTTCTTCAGCTTGATGAGGTCGAGGTCGTACGACTGCGTGACGTTCAGGTCGGGGTCGGTCAGGTTGTTGACCACGCCCGTGTTGTAGAGAAACGTCTTCTTGTTCTTGATCTGGGTGTGGAAGGTGTAGCGGAAGATCAGGTCGTCCAGCGCGTCACCGTTGTTGTCGATGTGGATGTCGTACTGGGCGTCGTCGGCGAACTGGTAGAAGTTCGGGCCGCCGGCCGGTTCCTCGAAGGGGATGTAGTCCGACACGATGGTCGTCGTGTCGGGCTTGTCCGGACTGACGAACGCGTACAGGTCGGTGTTGTCGTACTGGGGGGTGCCCGAGATGAGCGGGGCTTCCCGGTGGGAGGAGGCAGAGGCCGCTCCCGGTTCCAGCGCGGCGACGCTGGCGGCTGTGATCCCGCCGGTGGCCAGTGCCCCACAGATGAGCGAGACAAGGCCCTTGCGCCCCGCGCCACTCCTGGAGATTAGAGGTGTCATGCCGTCCGTCCCTCGGTCCCAACTTGCTTGACGGACGGGTATACGGAGCAGGAGGGCCGTTTGGATTGGTCCGAAGAAAAAAATCTTTTTTTCATGCTCGACCCGCGTTTTGAACGCTCGCATACGTACTTCCGCCGGAGGTGCGTCAGTTTGCGAATGCCTGGTGTGGGAGGACGGGCCGGGTGCGGCCACAGAAGGGGGAACGGGGTGGAGGCGGACGAACTGCTCTTGCTCGTCGCGGCCGGTGACCAGAAGGCGTTCGAGGATCTCTACGGACTGGTGTCCGGTCCGGTGTTCGGGCTCGTACGACGCGTGGTCCGTGACCCCGCCCAGTCCGAGGAGGTGGCCCAGGAGGTGCTCCTCGAACTCTGGCGTTCCGCACCCAAGTTCGACCCGGGCCGGGGCAGTGCCTTCTCCTGGATCCTCACCCTCGCCCACCGCCGCGCCGTCGACCGGGTGCGCAGCGCCCGGGCGGCCGGCGAACGCGAACAGCGCGAGGCGCTGCGCGCGGGCGAACCGGCCTTCGACCAGGTCGCCGAGGAGGTGGAGGCCGGCCTGGAGCGCGAATGGGTACGCCGCTGCCTGGACCGCCTCACCGCACTCCAGCGCCAGTCGGTCACCCTCGCCTACTACGACGGCTACACGTACCGTGAGGTGGCCGAGCGGCTCAAACTGCCGCTGGGCACGGTCAAGACACGGATGCGCGACGGACTCACCCGGCTGCGCGACTGCCTGGGAGGTGCCGCATGAGCCTGGCCGGCCGCCTGCTGCACCGCGAGGACCTGCACTCGCTTGCCGCGCCCTACGCCCTGGACGCCCTGGAGCCCGGCGAACGGCGCCGCTTCGAGAAGCACCTGGGGGACTGCGACCGGTGCGCCGCCGAGGTCCGGGCGCTGACCGAGGACGCGGTACGGCTGGCCTGGTCCACGGCCGCCCCGCCGCCCCTCGCGATGCGCGACCGGGTCCTGGCCGCCGTACGCGCCACCCCGCAGGCACCGTCCCCCGCCCGCGAGCGCGTCCCCAATCTGCCGCCGCACGTCTGGGGCGGGCAGCCCCCGCCGCCGCGCAGACGGCGGCGCCCCCTGTTCGTGCCGTTCGCCACCGCCACCGCGGCCGCCGCGCTGGTCGTCGCCTCCCTGTTCGCCGTGCAGGCCGGCCGGACCCAGGACCAACTGGACGCGGAGCGGGCCCAGTCGCGTGAGATCGCCCACGTTCTGGCCGCGACCGACGCCCGTGCGACCAGCGGCAAGGACGCCCAGGGCCGAAGTATCGGAGCGGTGGTCTCCGCATCGGAGGGGCAGGCCGTCGTCACGCTCAGCGGATACGGTGCCCTGTCGAAGGGGCGCGTGCACCAGCTCTGGCTGATGCGCCCCCATGTGCAACCGCGCTCCCTCGGGCTTTTCAAGGCCGACACGCCCTTGGTCGCCACCGGTCTCGACAAGTCCGCGACATCACTCGCCGTAACCGTCGAGCCCGCGGGCGGCTCGGCGCAGCCCACCAGCCAGCCGGTTGTCCAACTCGCCCTGAAATCGGTCGGATTCGGAGAGTAGTCGACGAGGGGTCGTCAACAGCCTTGCGGGGAAGGTGAATCCTGTGACCGCGATACACGAGTGCCCCATCGGGGCGATAGGGTTACCCTGCCCGGGCCGGGTGGACTCGTACGGGTGGGGAGTGACATGGATCAGATAACACGCAGCAGGGCGAGGGTTCCTGCGATCACCTGCGGGAGCGGCGCCACCAGTTCGCGCCTCGACCGCCATCTGTCGGTGCTGGCGGGACCCGCCATACCGCAGCAGCAGGCGGTCGAGGCGACGTCGCTGATGCGTGAGCTGACCGCGCGTGAACCCGCGCAGCGCAGCGACCGGGGTGCGCGGGTCAGCCGCGTCTCCCTCTTCGCGCCGCTGCGTCGGCTGCGCCGTTCGCTTTTCGGCGGCAGCGACAAGCACTGACCGCCAGGCTCGCGCTCAGGCAGCCACACCGTCCCGGCGCAGCGCTGCTGTTTCGGCGTCCGTCATCCCCACGGCGCGCAGCAGCGCCTCGGTGTGCTGTCCGAGCGCGGGCACGTCCCCCATCCGCGCCTCGTCCCCGCCCGGCAGCGTGATGGGCGGCAGCAGCGCACGCAGCGGCCCGACCGGCGACCCCACCTCCCGCCACCGCTCCCGGGCCGCCAGCTGCGGATGCTCCGCCAGCTCGTGCAGATCCCGCAGCCGCGCGCACGCGATGCCCGCGGCTTCGAGGCGCTCCACCGCCTCGTCGGTGCCGACCGCCCCGAGCGCCGTCGCGACCAGCTCGTCGGTCCGCGCCCGGTTCGCCACCCGCGCCGGGTTCGTCGCGAACGCCGGATCCGAACCCAACTCCGCCCGCCCGATCACCTGTTCGGCCAGCCGCCGCCACTCCCGGTCGTTCTGCACCGACAGCAGCACCCGCCCGCCGTCCCCGGTCGGGTAGGCGTCGTACGGCGCGATCACCGCGTGTGCCAGACCGGTGCGCTCGGGCGGGGTCCCGCCGTGCAGGGTGTGGTGCAGCGGATGCCCCAGCCACTCGGCCAGTGCGTCCAGCATCGACACCTCCACCGGCCCGCCCCGGCCGGTCGTCCCGCGCCGCACCAGCGCCGCGAGGACGCCCGAGAAGGCGTACATGCCCGCCGCGATGTCCGCCGCCGGGATCCCGGCCTTCACCGGCTGCTCCGGCGTCCCGGTCACCGACACCAGGCCCGCCTCGCACTGCACCAGCATGTCGTACGCGCGTTTGCCGGCGTACGGTCCTGACGCCCCGTATCCGGAGATGTCCACGGCGATCAGGCGGGGGTGCGCGGCGCACAGCGTGGCCGCGTCGAGACCGAGCCGGACGGCGGCCCCGTGCGCGAGGTTCTGCACGAAGACGTCCGCGTCCGCGACGAGCCTTCGCACGACGTCCAGGCCGCGCGGGTCCTTCAGATCCAGCGCGATGGACTCCTTGCCCCGGTTGCACCACACGAAGTGCGAGGCGAGGCCCTGGGCGGCGGTGTCGTAACCGCGCGCGAAGTCGCCACCGTCGATCCGCTCGACCTTGACGACCCTGGCGCCCAGATCGGCGAGCTGCCGAGTGGCGAAGGGCGCGGCCACGGCCTGTTCGACGGCGACGACGGTGATGCCCTCCAGGGGCAGCGGGAGACGATCCATGGGCTGGATCATGACCCGCGACCGGCGCTTCTGTCAGCAGCGCCGCCACGACCGGGGCTGTCGGCCGCGTGCTGCCGCCGGGCCGGTCAACAGCTCCCCTGCCGCCGAGCCGGTGCCGCGGCTTGTGTCAGCTGCGGCCGTACCGGCGTACGGCCAGCGGCAGGAAGACGGCGGTCAGGAGCACGCTCCAGGCGAGCGAGCCCGCGACCGGGTGGGCCACCGGCCAGGCGGCGCCCTCCGGGACGGGCGCGTTGCCGAAGAGGTCGCGCAGGGCCGTCGTCACCGCGCTGATCGGGTTCCACTCGGCCGCCGTGCGCAGCCAGCCCGGGAGGTTGCCGGTGGGGATGTAGGCGTTGGAGAGCAGCGGCAGGACGAAGGATGCCGCGCCGAGCTGACCCGCGGCCTCCTCGCTGCGGCTGAGCAGACCGAGGAAGATGCCGACGGACGTGCAGGCGAACCGGAACAGGAGCAGCAGCCCCACCGCGCCGACGGCCGCGACCGCCGATCCCTCGACGCGCCAGCCCACGGCGAGGCCCACCAGGAGCAGGGGCACGGTACCCGCCGTGGTGACGACGAGATCGGCCGCGGCCTGCCCCAGCGGTACGGCGGCCCGGCTCACCGGCATGGTCCGGAAGCGGTCCATCACACCCCGGTGGGTGTCCTGGGCGGCCTGGAACATCCCGGTCATCACCCCGCCGGCCGCGGTCGCCACCAGCAGCCCCGGCACGAGGAAGGAGCGGTACTCCGGGCCCGGCATCGCCAGCGCGCTGCCGAAGACATAGCCGAAGAACAGCAGCATGTTGACCGGCATCATCTGGGTGAGGACCGCCAGGCCCGGGCTGTTGCGGACCCGGCGCAGCTGCCGGCCCGCCATCGCCACACCGTCGTACGCGAGCGCGCTCATACGGGACTTCCCGTCAGTCGGAGGAAAACGTCGTCCAGGGTCGGCGGTCTGAGGCTCGCGTCGAGCAACGGCACCTCCGCCGCGTCGAGTTCGCGCACCAGCCGGGGGAGGGTGAGCGTCGGGTCGGTGGTGAGGGCGCCGACGGTGTGCCGGTCGTGGTCGAACCGCGGCTCGGTTCCGGTGAGGTGGTCGAGCACGGCGGCGGCCTTCGCCAGCGCGTCCGGATCGGCGACCACCGCCTCCGCGTACCAGCCGATGAGCGCCTTGAGCTCGGCGGGGGTGCCGGTCTGCGCCACCCGACCCTCGTCCATCAGCACGATGTCGTCGGCGAGCCGGTCGGCCTCCTCCAGGTACTGCGTGGTCAGCAGCACGGTCGTACCGTCCGCCGTCAGCTCCCGCACCGCGTCCCAGATGCCGTTCCTGCTGACCGGGTCGAGGCCGGTGGTGGGCTCGTCGAGGAACAGCACCTCGGGCCGGCGGACCAGGCTCGCCGCGAGGTCGAGACGGCGGCGCATACCGCCCGAGTAGGTGGCGGCCTTGCGGTCGGCGGCCTCGGCGAGGCCGAAGCGGTCGAGCAGTTCGGCCGCCCGGTCGTTCGGTCCCCGCACCCGGTGCAGCCGGGCGAACAGACGCAGGTTCTCGCGACCGGTGAGATCGCCGTCGACCGAGGCGTACTGCCCCGTGACGCCGATGCTGCGGCGCACGGCCGCCGCCTCCCGTACGAGGTCGTGCCCCGCGATGCGGGCGGAGCCCGCGTCCGGCCGAAGGAGCGTGGTCAACAGCCGTATGGCCGTCGTCTTCCCTGCCCCGTTCGGCCCGAGCAGTCCGCAGACCGAGCCCTGCCGGACGGCCAGATCGAGGCCGCGCAGGGCGTGCACAGCGCCGAAGCGCTTCTCCAGACCTTCACTAAGTACACCGTACGCAGTAGGCATGGGTCGACCATAGCGCACTGCGTACGGTGTACGTAACTAGCATGGTGGGCGAGGTGATGACCGATGTCAGTCCGAGGGGCCGAACCCGAGGTGATCTGGGCCCGCCCCGAACGGGCGGGGCGCGGGCCGAGGCCCGCGTTCACGCGCGCCGACGTCGCGGCGGCCGCGGTGCGGATCGCCGACGCGGAGGGGCTGGACGCCGTGTCGATGCGGCATGTGGCGGCCGCGTTGGGGTGCGGGACGATGTCCCTGTACAACTACGTCCCCCGCAAGGAGGACCTGTACGAGCTGATGGTTGACGCGGTCGGCGCGGAGCACGAGCTGTGGGAGCCGGCGGGGGACTGGCGGGCCGACATGGTGCGGGTCGCCGAGCAGACGCGGGCGTTGATGTACCGACATCCCTGGATGCCCCGTCTCATGTCACCGGTCTATGGGTTCAGCCCCCATGCGCTGCGGTACCTGGAGCACTGCCTGGCCTGCCTGGATCCGCTGGACGCTCCGTACGGGACGAAGCTGGAGATGATCGCCATGGTGAACGGTGTGGTGACCACCTATGTGCGGAACGAACTCGACACGGCCGAGCGGGCTCGGAGTCTGCCGTGGTCGGAGGAGCAGGAGAACGCGGTGCGGATCGCCTATCTCGGAGGGCAGATCGCCTCGGGGGCGTATCCGCGGATGGCCGCGGCGTTCGCGGAGGATCCGGGGCCGATCGATCTGGAGGGGGTTTTCCGGCGGGCGCTGGACAGGGTCTTGGACGGGTTCGCCTCCTAGTCCCCGAAGCGGTCGGTCACAGCAGCGTCAGCTGACCCGCCGGGCCTTCTTCCGTGTGTTCCAGGATCGACGCCGGTTTGCGGGACGTCTCCGGTGGAGGGAGTACGCCCGCTGTCGTCAGGTCCGTTGCCGTGATCGGCGACGTGATCTCCAACCCGGTCCGCTGGGCGCGTACATCCGCCAACAGGGTCAGGACCGTGATCAGCTCCAGCAGATCAGACGTCCATGACTGGGGCCAGGTCCGCGGCACGATCGCCGCGAGAGTCCCCGGTTGTGCCGGGGCCGTCCGTGCCGCGAACCATGCCTCCAGGATCTTCACCTCACCCATCGCGAACTCCCACGCCTCCGGTGGCACCGGGGAGATGCGGCCCTCGTCGATGTGCAGGGCCTCCTCCTCGGGGTCGTAGCGGATCGTGAGCGGGCGGGAGGGGAGGGGGGCCCGGACGTAGGGGCGGCGGCCGCCCGGGAGCTTCGGGCGGCCGCCGTCGCGCCGGAGCAGCCACAGGGCCCGGTGACCCAACTCCACGCCCTCGGCCCACAGCCCGGGGTCCTCGGTGAGCGGGACCGTGTGGTCCGGGCGGATCGCCGCCAGGGTCCAGGCCAGGACGTCCGGCGGGGTGAGAGCGCGGTCCAGGCGGTCGGCCAGGTGCCTCAACAGGCCCGGAGCCAGGTTCGGTTCCGTGCCGCCGGGGCGGCGGTAGAGAGGGCGGACGCGGCCGGTGCGCAGGGTGGGGAGGAGGGAGGTCGCCAGCAACGGCAGGCCCTCCGCCGACTCCACCGCGAAGATCTGCTGCTCGTCCGCCGTCCGCCACAACTCCGGGCGGGCCGTGTCGATCAGGCGGTGGTCGGGGATCAGCCACTGCTCGTCGAAGGGGGCCGAGAGCACCCGGACCGGGTCCGGGCACGGGGACGAGGCCTGCTCCAGCGGCTCCGTGCCGGTGGGCCGGCCCGGGAGCTGCGCCACCGCCGAGTGGACCGTCCGGGCGCGCGTCGGTTCGAACAGGGTCTCGCGGTCGGCGCCCTCGGCCTTGAGGAGGGCGTCCCAGCGGGCTTTGAGGGTCGCCGGGTCGGGGGCCGTCGGCCACCCCCGGCCGAGCCGGAGTGGTGCGACGGACCACGGCATGAGGTCCGCCAGCAGCGGAGCGTCGTCGTGCGTCACGCCCGGCATCGTACGACGAGTTCAGGTGGCGTCGAGGGTGACCGTGAAGGAGAAACGGTCGCCCCGGTAGTGGATGACCGCCAGGTCCAGGACCCGGCCGGCGGTGTCGTAGGTGACTCCCGTGTAGTGCAGGATCGGGCTCAGGAGGGGGACCTGGAGCAGCCGGGCCGTCTCCGGGTCGGCCAGCCGCGCCTCGACCGTGTCCGTGATACGGCTGATGTCGGCGCCGACCACATCGCGGAGCACCTTGGTCATGGGCCGGCGGGCCAGGTCCTCCGGGTCGATGCGCTCGGCCAGTTCGGGGCGGACGTGGTTGCGGGCGTGGTTGGTCGGCTCGCCCGTCTGTTCGTCACTGCGCAGGCGGTGGTACGTCGCCACCTCGTCGAGGTCCGGGAAGTACTCGGCGAGTTCGCCCGTCACGGGTGCCGTGCCGTGGTCCAGCAGCTCGGCGGTCATGCCGGACTGCTGGGCCACGATCGCGTCCACCGAGCCGAGCAACCGTACCGGTGTGCCCCGCCGGACGTCCGGCTCGATGAAGGTGCCGCGGCGGCGGTGCCGGCTGATCAGGCCCTCGTCCTCCAGCTCCTTCAGCGCCTGCCGCATGGTCAGCACACTCACGCCGTAGTGCTCCGCCAGCTGTTCCTCGGTGGGCAGCCGGAGCGGGTCCCGGGGCGAGCGGCCGAGTATCGAGGCGCGCAGCGACTGCGACACCTGATACCAGAGCGGCAGCTTTCGGTTCAGGACGATCGAGTCCGGGGCGAAGGAGGTCACGGGTCATCCGTACCGGTAGGGGATCTTCAGTGCAAGGGCCGGAAGTGGCGCTCCAGGCCCTGCCACACGTCGTCGTAGCGCTGTTGCAGATGCTCGGCGGTCGCCGCCTGCGGGGTCAGCGTCACCGGCCAGCGGGTCTCGAACATGAAGGCGAGGCCGTCGTCGATCTTCTGCGGACGCAGCTCGGCCGTGCTCGCCCGGTCGAACGTCTCCCGGTCCGGGCCGTGCGCCGACATCATGTTGTGCAGGGAACCGCCGCCCGGCACGAAGCCCTCCGCCTTCGCGTCGTAGGCGCCCTCGACCAGGCCCATGTACTCGCTCATCACGTTCCGGTGGAAGTACGGCGGCCGGAAGGTGTTCTCGCCCACCAGCCAGCGCGGGGCGAAGACCACGAAGTCGACGCCCGCCAGGCCGGGAGTGTCCGACGGGGACGTCAGCACCGTGAAGATCGACGGATCGGGGTGGTCGTACGAGATGCTGCCGATCACATTGAATCGGCGGAGATCGTAGAGGTACGGCACATGTGTGCCGTGCCAGGCGACCACATCCAGTGGGGAGTGGTCATATGTGGCGGTCCACAGGTGGCCGCAGAACTTGTTGACCACCTCCACCGGGCCCTCCACGTCCTCGTAGGCGGCCACGGGGGCCTGGAAGTCCCGGGCGTTGGCGAGGCCGTTGGCGCCGATCGGGCCCAGGTCGGGCAGGCGGAAGGGCGAGCCGTAGTTCTCGCACACATAACCCCGGGCCGTGGCCTCCAGCAGGTCCACACGGAAGCGGACCCCACGGGGGATCAGCGCCACATGTCCCGGCTCCACATGCAGCAGGCCGAACTCCGTGCGCAGCAGCAGTCCGCCGTGCTCCGGGACGATCAGCAGCTCGCCGTCCGCGTCGGAGAAGACCCGCTCCATCGAGGAGTCGGCGTGGTACAGGTGCACGGCCATACCGGTGCGCTGGGTGGCGTCGCCGTTGCCGCCGAGGGTCCACAGGCCCGCGAGGAAGTCCGTACCGGGCGCCGGCTCCGGCAGCGGGTTCCAGCGCAGCCGGTTCGGGTCCGGGGCGACGTCCGTGAAGGGGCCGGTGCGCAGCGCCCCGTCGCCGGCGGCCCGGGTGAACGCCGGGTGGGCGGCCGAGGGGCGGATCCGGTACAGCCAGGAGCGGCGGTTGTGGGCCCGCGGCTCGGTGAAGGCCGTACCGCTGAGCTGCTCCGCGTACAGCCCGAGGGGGGTGCGCTGCGGGGAGTTGCGGCCCTCGGGCAGGGCGCCCGGTACCGCCTCCGAGGAGTGCTCGTTGCCGAACCCCGAGAGATACGTCAGTCCCTCGGCGGTCTTCCGCGCTTCCTCACGCTCGAACACCCTCGCGCGGGAGGTGTCCCCGTCGCTCATGATCGCTCCCTGGGCCGGTGAGTCCCTGATTCCTATGTATCACCGTAGGATTGAGTGGGGGTGGGTGCAAGAGGACCGGGATCATCCCAGCGAGGTATGGCGAGAACCCGACTTCAGGGGGATCCGGTCTCCGGCGCGCTGTTCTACGCTCCCGGGCATGTCGTGGACGCGTGGACTGCCGGGCGCGCTCGCGGTCTGCGTGCTGCTGCTGGTCGCGGCGGCGGGGTGCGGGACCGGGGAGGCGCACGAGCAGCGGGAGACGGGGTCGCCCTCACCGGTGGGCAAGATCCTCGACGACACGGACGAGGGCGGACGCCACTACCGGGAGATCGACAAGAAGCAGGCGCCCGAGGTGGGCACGGTGGTCACGCCCGACCGCGCCGGAGGCTGGGACGTACGGCTCGACGTGCACCGCTTCCGCTTCTCCCGGGCCGGCACCGCGGCCCGCGCGGTCGCCGGGCACGGCCTCGCCTACCTCTTCGTGGACGGCGACCTGGTGACCCGGCTGCGCACTCCCGCCTACCACCTCCCCGCCCGGCTCGTCCCGCACGGTACCCACCACATCACCGCCCGGCTCTACGCGGACGACGGCACGGTGTGGGCCGTACACGGCAAACCGGTCGAGAGCACGGCGGACGTCACGGCGTCGGGTGCGGAGACGGCGAAGGCGACCCCGACGGCCACGCCGGCACCGCCGCTCACGCCGGCCTCGACGGCCGGTGTCCCGGCGACAGGCGCTTCCCCCGTGCGCACGGATGCCGTGACCGGCGACGGCGGCACACCGCCCGGATGAGTGCATGGACCATCCGTCTCCGTACTGGGGGGCGAGGTTCACCTGATCCCTGCGGAAAGGCATCATGAAGCCCGTGCCCCCAGCGCCCTCGCTTCGCAAAGCTCCCGTCCAGCGCCGCAGTGCGGAACGGCTGACCAGGATTCTCGACGCCTGCGCCGACCTCCTCGACGAGGTGGGCTACGAGGAGCTGAGCACCCGGGCCGTCGCGGTGCGCGCCGGGGTGCCCATCGGCTCGGTCTACCGCTTCTTCGGCAACAAGCGGCAGATGGCCGACGCCCTCGCCCAGCGCAACCTGGAGCGCTACACCGAGCGGGTCGCCGAGCGGCTGAAGGACGCGCCGAAGAGCGACTGGCGGGCGGCGATGGACGCGGTGCTGGACGAGTACCTGGCCATGAAGCGCACCGCCCCCGGCTTCTCGCTCGTGGACTTCGGCAACCAGATCCCGGTCGGCGCCCGCCACGCCGAACCCAACCGCAGGGTCGCCGACCGCCTGACCGACCTGCTCTCCGACTACATCGGCCGCGCCCCGGACGAGGCCCTGCGCCGCACGTTCCTGGTGGCCGTGGAGACCGCCGACACTCTGGTCCACCTGTCCTTCCGGATGGATCCAGAGGGAGACGAGACGATCATCGCGGAGACCCGGGAGCTGCTGCGGGCCTACCTGGCGCGGGTCCTGGACTGAGTCCAAGTCCACCGCCGATGGAGCGCCCCTGGGCGTCACCACAGCCGCCGCACCCTCGTGACCTGGAGTTTTGCGCTTATTGCTCGCGTGTCAACGTCTTGTTAACGACGTTTGACGGGACCTAACGTCATCGAACCGCCGGCCCTGGTGGGAGTTCAAGGGCGAACGTTAGGTATTCCACTCATGCTGACCATCCTCGGCTTCACCATGATCGCGACCTTCCTGGTCCTGATCATGCTGAAGAAGATGTCGCCGATCGCGGCGCTCGTGCTGATCCCCGCGCTGTTCTGCGTGTTCGTCGGCAAGGGCGCCAAGCTCGGCGACTACGTCATCGACGGCGTCACCAGCCTCGCGCCCACCGCGGCGATGCTCATGTTCGCGATCGTCTACTTCGGTGTGATGATCGACGTCGGCCTCTTCGACCCGATCGTCAAGGGGATCCTGAAGTTCTGCAAGGCCGACCCGCTGCGGATCGTCGTCGGTACGGCCCTGCTCGCCGCGATCGTCTCCCTCGACGGCGACGGCTCCACCACCTTCATGATCACCGTCTCGGCGATGTACCCGCTGTACAAGCGCCTGAAGATGAGCCTGGTCGTGATGACCGGTGTGGCCGCGATGGCCAACGGCGTGATGAACACGCTGCCCTGGGGCGGACCGACGGCACGCGCGGCGACCGCGCTGAAGCTCGACGCCAGCGACATCTTCGTCCCGATGATCCCCGCGCTCGCCGCCGGTCTGGCCTTCGTGATCGCCCTCGCCTACGTCCTCGGCCGCCGCGAGCGCAAGCGGCTCGGCGTGCTGACGCTGGAGGAGGCGCTGGTCGAGGAGAAGGAGAGGGAAACGGAGACCGTACTGGTCGGTGTGGGTGCGGGTGCGGGTGCGGCTGCGGGCGCCGGCTCGGGCAAGTCCGCGGTGCGCGACGGCGGCACCGTAGCCGGCACCGGAACCGTAGCCGGCGCCGGAGCCGGAACCGGTGCCGAGGCGGACCGGCCGGAGGAGGACGACGGCTTCCAGGGCCTCGACCCGCACCGCGAGACCCTGCGCCCCAAGCTGTACTGGTTCAACGCGCTGCTCACGGTCGTCCTGCTCACGTCCATGATCATGGAGTGGCTGCCGATCCCGGTCCTGTTCCTGCTCGGCGCGGCACTGGCGCTGACCGTCAACTTCCCGCAGATGCCCGCCCAGCGGGCCCGCCTCGCCGCCCACGCCGAGAACGTCCTCAACGTCTCCGGCATGGTCTTCGCCGCCGCCGTCTTCACCGGCGTCCTCCAGGGCACCGGCATGGTCGACCACATGGCCACCTGGCTCGTCGGCAACATCCCCGACGGCATGGGCCCGCACATGGCCCTCGTCACCGGCGTGCTCAGCATCCCGCTCACGTACTTCATGTCGAACGACGGCTTCTACTTCGGCATCCTCCCGGTCCTCGCCGAAGCCGGCCAGGCCCATGGAGTCTCCTCCCTGGAGATCGCCCGCGCCTCGATCGTCGGCCAACCGCTCCACATGTCCAGCCCGTTGGTGCCCGCCGTCTACGTCCTCGTCGGCATGGCCAAGGTCGAGTTCGGCGACCACACCCGCTTCGTCGTCAAGTGGGCCGCGCTGACATCCCTGGTCGTGCTGGGGGCAGGAATCCTGTTCGGAATCATCTGACCGATCCGTTGGAGGACTTCGCCATGGCGCCCGGCAGGAACCGCGGCTGGCTGCTCCGTCTCGTCATCGCCTTCGGCTTCGCGCAGGGCGCGGTGTCGATGGCCCGGCCCGCCGTCTCCTACCGGGCCCTCGCGCTCGGCGCCGACGAACGGGCCGTCGGTGTCATCGCGGGGGTCTACGCCCTGCTCCCGCTCTTCGCCGCCGTACCGCTCGGCCGCCGCACCGACCACGGCCGCTGCGCACCCCTGCTGCCGGTCGGCGTGGTGCTGATATCGGGCGGCTGTGCGCTCAGCGGCCTCGCGAACTCCCTCTGGACGATGGCCCTGTGGAGCGGGGTGATGGGTCTCGGTCACCTCTGCTTCGTGATCGGCGCGCAGTCGCTGGTGGCCCGCCAGTCGGCCCCGCACGAACAGGACCGCAACTTCGGCCACTTCACCATCGGCGCGTCGCTGGGCCAGCTGATCGGCCCGATCGCCGCGGGTGCGCTGATCGGCGGCCCCGACATGGCGGGCAGCAGCGCGCTCGCCCTCGTGGTGGCGGGTGCGGGGGCGGCGGTCGCGTTCAGTTCGCTGTGGCGCATCGAGGACCGTACGGCGGTGACGTCCCGTCCCGGGCAGGGCGACCGCGTCCCGGTGGGCGGCATCCTGCGCGCCCGGGGCGTCCCGGCGGGCATGCTGGTCAGCCTCTCGGTCCTGTCCGCGACCGACATCCTCACCGCGTACCTCCCGGTGGTCGGCGAGCACCGGGGCATCGCACCGGCGGTGATCGGCGTCCTGCTCAGTGTCCGGGCGGGGGCGACGATCGCCTGCCGGCTGGTCCTCACGCCGTTGCTGCGACTGCTCGGCCGGCCGGTGCTGCTGACGGTGACGTGCTTCCTGGCGGCCGTGCTGTGCGCGGGGATCGCGCTGCCGGTGCCGGTGTGGGCGCTGGCCCTGATGCTCGCCGCGCTCGGCTTCTGTCTGGGGGTCGGGCAGCCGCTGTCGATGACGACGGTCGTCCAGGCCGCACCCGAGGGCGCCCGGTCCACGGCGCTCGCCCTGCGGCTGACCGGCAACCGGCTGGGCCAGGTGGCCGCACCGGCCGGGGCGGGGCTGGTGGCGGGGGCGGCCGGGGTGGCTGCGCCGTTCGTGATGCTGGGCGCGTTGTTGCTGGTCTCGGCGGGGGTGGCGGTGCGCTCGCCGAGGTCGGTGGGGCGGCCCGAGGGCGCTGGTCAGGTGCCGCGGACGCGGCGCAAGGACCCGGCGTTGCGCCGCACGAGCGATATCTGACGGCGCGTCGAATGTTGATACCGCGGGCCGTGGTGTGCATGGGTGACAGTCCAGACGAAAGGTCGATTTGTATGAAAATCGTCTAACTCGGAGGAGCTTGCATGCCCACGCTCACACTTCCACGCACCGCCGGACCCCGTGCGGGCGCAACCGTCGTCCTCACCGCCCTCGCCGCGGCGGGCGCGTCGTGGGTGGCGGCGCCGAACGCGGCGGCCGTAGGGGAGAACGGCGACATCAGGATCCACCGGGTGGGCGTGCCCTTCGGCGTGTCGAAGGACGACCCGGTGGTCTGCAGGTTCTATCTCGACGCCGTCAACTTCGACGTCCTCCCCGGTATCGCCTACACCATCACGCCACAGCCCCCGCTGCCCACCGCCGCCACCGTCGCCGGCACCATCCAGCTCGCCGGAGGTGCCGGTCACACCGACCCGCTGGGGCTGGCGGACGGGCAGTACAAGCTCTCGTGGACCGTGTCCGGCGCGTTGAAGGAGAAGGTCTTCCGGCTCAACTGCCATGACGGCAAGCAGGACGGGGCGCAGGGCCAGAGCGGTCCGAACGGGCAGAACGACCAGAACGGCCACAACGAGCAGGGCGGTCCCAACGGGCAGGGCGGTCCGAACGACCAGAGCGGTCCGAACGGGCAGGGCGGTCCGAACGGGCAGATCGAGGACAACCAGCGTAGTGACGCGGGCTGGGGGCAGGGCGACGACCACAGCGGCCCGCAGGGTGGTGTGCACGCGGGCGGCGGCGGCCTCGCCGACACGGCGGCCACGTTCTCGCCCGTGGCCGCGGCCACGGCCGTGGGCCTGGTCGCGGCCAGCGGCGTGGTGTACGTCCGGCTGATCCGCCGTCGGCCCCATGGCGCCGCGTAGGCGCAGACGCAGGCCCTGGTACCGGACCCGCGCCTACCGCCTCGCCAGGACGGCCCTGCTGGCGATCATCCTGGTGACAGTGGTCCGGTGCGGGGGTCCCGGCGGGTCGGACGCCTCGGCGGCCGCCGGCGCGGGCCGGGACGGGTCCGACAGGGCCCGGCCCGGGCCCCCGCCCCGCCCGCTGCCCCGGTCCCGGCCGACGTCGATGCGCATCCCGTTCCTGGGCGTCGACGCCCCGGTCATCGGGCTCCGGCTCGACCGGGCACGGCAGTTGGAGACACCGCCGGTCGACGACCCGAAGCTGATCGGCTGGTTCCAGGGCGGCGCCACGCCGGGCGAGTCCGGCCTCGCGGTCGCCGTCGGCCACCGTGACACCAGGACGGGGCCCGCTGTCTTCGCGGCGCTCGCCCAGGTGAAGCCCGGCAAGCACATCGAGGCCGGGCGCGCGGACGGCCGTACCGCCGTGTACACCGTGGACCGGGTGAAGGTCTATGACAAGGCCGGTTTCCCGAGCGATGAGGTGTACGGCCGGACCCGGCGTCCCGAACTCCGCGTCATCACCTGCGGTGGCCTCTTCAGCCGGAAGACGGGCTACACCAGCAACGTGGTGGTCTTCGCCCACCTGACCGCGACGGAGTGACCGGGCGGTGCGGGCGGTTGCCCGCACCGCCGCGGCCCCCCGGCCGCATGTGGTCCGCTGCGCCGTCGTGGCCGGTCGCGCCCGCGCGGCGGAGCCGCATATCGGTGCAGCCCCGCGCCCCTCACCGGCTGCTGCTGTTCGACCTGGACGAGTGAACCCGGTGGGAATCGGCGACTTGGGCGGGGCGGAACCCGTAGGAAGGGGGCATGCACACTCATTCTCTTCGTAATCGGTCGGCCCTGGCGCTGGCCGGGGTTCTGCTCGCCGGTACCCCTGCCGCGTACACCGCGTTGGCCGACAGCCGGTCGGCCGCCGTGCCGACGCGCGGAAAGGCCTACGTCGAGACCCGGCTGTTCTTCGGTACCGCGCGGCCGGACGGCGGACCCGCCGTCACCGACCGGCAGTTCACGGCCTTCGTCGACAAGGAGGTCACCCCCGACTTCCCCGACGGGCTCACCGTGCAGAGCGGGCGCGGGCAGTGGCGGGACGCGCACGGCACGATCGAGAAGGAGCGGTCGTACGAGCTGATCCTGCTGTATCCGGAGTCGGTGGCGAAGGGCGGCGACCGGAAGATCGAGGAGATCCGGCGGGCCTACGAGAAGGCCTTCGCGCAGGAGAGCGTGGGACGGGTGGACGAACACGCCCAGGTCGACTTCTGACGGTCCTGCCCTGCACGTGTCTCCGGCGCCGATCTCTGGCGCCGAAAAACTATCGCCGCTAGTTTGTGAGACCGGAGATCCAGCCCCGCCGGGAGGAAGCAGCATGAAGGCACACGACGGCCTGTACATCGACGGTGCCTGGCGCGCCGCCGAGAGCCAGGACGTGATCGAGGTCGTGAACCCGGTCGACGAGCAGGTCATCGGCCGGGTCCCGGCGGGCGGCGCGCTGGACGTCGACACCGCCGTACGCGCCGCCCGTGCCGCCCTCCCGGCCTGGGCCGCCACCCCGCCCGCCGAGCGGGCCGCCCGGCTCGGCGCGCTCCGCGACGCGCTGGCGGCCCGCAAGGACGAGATCGCCGAGACGGTCACCGCGGAGCTGGGCTCGCCGCCGCAGTTCTCGCAGGCCGTGCACGCGGGGGTGCCGATCGCGGTCGCCGGCTCGTACGCCGAACTGGCCGCGACCCATCCCTTCGAGGAGAAGGTCGGCAACTCGACCGTCCACCAGGAGCCGGTCGGCGTGGTCGGTGCGATCACGCCCTGGAACTACCCGCTGCACCAGATCGTCGCCAAGGTCGCCCCGGCGTTCGCCGCCGGCTGCACGGTCGTACTCAAACCCGCCGAGAACACCCCGCTGACCGCCCAGCTGTTCGCGGAGGCGGTGGCCGAGGCGGGCTTCCCGGCCGGTGTCTTCAACCTGGTCACCGGCCTGGGGCCGGTCGCCGGGCAGGCCCTCGCCGAGCACCCCGGGGTCGACCTGGTCTCCTTCACCGGCTCCACGGCCGTCGGCAGGCAGATCGGCGCGGTGGCCGGAGCGGCCGTGAAGAAGGTGGCCCTCGAACTGGGCGGCAAGTCCGCCAACGTCATCCTGCCGAGCGCCGATCTAGCCAAGGCCGTCAACGTCGGGGTGGCCAACGTGATGTCCAACTCCGGGCAGACGTGCAGCGCCTGGACGCGGATGCTGGTGCACACCGACCAGTACGCGCAGGCGGTGGAGCTGGCGGCGGCCGCCGCCGCCAAGTACGGCGAACGGATCGGACCGGTCGTCAGCGCCAAGCAGCAGGCACGGGTGCGGAGTTACATCGAGAAGGGCATCGAGGAGGGCGCCCGGCTGGTCGCCGGCGGGCCCGAGTCCCCGCGCGAGCAGGGCTACTTCGTCAGCCCGACCGTGTTCGCCGACGTCACCCCCGAGATGACGATCGCGCAGGAGGAGATCTTCGGCCCGGTGCTGTCGATCCTGCGGTACGCGGACGAGGAGGACGCGCTCCGGATCGCCAACGGCACGGTCTACGGCCTCGCGGGCGCCGTCTGGGCCGGGGACGAGGCGGAGGCGGTGGCCTTCGCCCGGCGCATGGAGACCGGGCAGGTCGACATCAACGGCGGCCGCTTCAACCCCCTGGCGCCGTTCGGCGGCTACAAGCAGTCGGGCGTCGGGCGGGAACTCGGCGCCCACGGCCTCGCCGAGTACCTCCAGACCAAGTCCCTTCAGTTCTGAGGAGGTCGCTCTGATGGCTGCCACAGTCCGAGCCGCCGTACTGCCCGCCGTGGGCGCCCCGCTCGCGGTCACCGAGATCGAGCTCCCGGACCCCGGCCCCGGCCAGGTCCGGATCCGGCTCGCCGCCGCCGGTGTCTGCCACTCCGACCTCTCCCTGTCCGACGGCACCATGCGGGTGCCGGTCCCGGCGGTCCTCGGCCACGAGGGGGCGGGCACGGTGGTCGCCGTGGGGGAGGGCGTCACCCGGCTGTCACCCGGTGACCCGGTCGTCCTCAACTGGGCGCCCTCCTGCGGAAGGTGCCATGCCTGCTCCCTCGGCGAGGTCTGGCTGTGCGCCGACGCGCTGGCCGGCGCCGCCGACGTCTACGCCCGCACCGCGGACGGCACCGACCTGCACCCCGGCCTGAACG